>CAYULN010000263.1:0-4878 GCA_964445605.1 uncultured Caulobacteraceae bacterium
TGTTCTCGGCGTTGACCGTGGTGGAAAACGTCATGGCGCCGATCCTGGAGTTCACCCGCCTGAGCCGCCGGGAGGCACGCGAGATCGCCTTGATGAAGCTGGCCCTGGTCGGCCTGGCGCCGCGCACCGCCGATCTCAATCCGTCGGAGTTGTCGGGCGGGATGGTCAAGCGGACCGCACTGGCGCGGGCCCTGGCGCTCGACGCGCAACTGCTGTTTCTCGACGAACCGACCGCCGGACTCGACCCGATCGGGGCGGCGGCGTTCGATACGCTCATCAAGGACCTGGCGCAAAGCCTCAATCTGACGGTGTTCATGATTACACACGATCTCGATAGCCTTTATGCTATCTGTGACGAAATCGCGGTTCTGGCCGATCGCCAAGTGGTGGCCAAGGATCGCGTCGAGGTGCTGGAAAAATCCGAGCACCCCTGGATACACGACTATTTCCACGGACCGCGGAGCCGCCTCAGGGATTCCGGCCGGAGCAAGGATTAGATCATGGAACGTCAAGCCCATTACGCCGTTGTCGGATTGGTGACCTTCGTCCTGTTCGTCTGCCTGATGGCGTTCACCTTCTGGTTCGTCAAGTTCGACTTCAACGAAAGCTACGGCATCTACGATGTCGAGTTCAACACGCCGGTCGACGGCCTGACCAAGGGCGCCGAAGTCCACTTCAACGGCATCAAGGTCGGCGAAGTCACCGATCTGCGCCTGGGCAACGCCAATACGCACCAGGTGTTCGCCCGCGTGCAGCTCGACGCCAGCACGCCGATCCGCGCCGACTCCATCGCCTCGCTGGAACCGCAGGGTGTGACAGGCCTCTACTACATGCAGATTTCGCCGGGCACGGCCAAGGCGCCGCTGCTCAAGCACAATCCGGACCAGCCGCCGCCGATCATCCATTCGGAGGAAAGCGCACTGTCCAAGCTTCTGCAAGGCTCCGGTTCGGTGATCGAGAACACCTATGAAAGCCTGAACCGCGTCAACCGGCTGTTGTCGGACGAGAATATCAAGACCTTCAGCCAGAGCCTCGACAACCTGCAGGAAATCACGGCCGATCTGAAGAGCCGCAAGCAGATCCTCGACGACGCCCACGAAGCCATCGTCAGCGCCAGTCAGGCCGCCGATGCGGTGACGCAACTGGCCAACACCACCAACGGCACGGTCGGCACCAATGTCCCGCAGTCGCTGGAGAAGATCAACGCCGCCGCTGACAAGCTGGCTGTGGCCGCCGACAATTTCAGCAAGACCACCGCGTCGATCCAGGCGCCGTTCGATACGGTGCAGAAGACGACCCTGCCGGAATTGCAGGAGTCGATGCATAACCTGAATGATGCCTCGGTGTCGCTGAAACAGTTGGTCGACGAGGTCCGTGACGATCCGCGCGGCATGATTGCCAAAGCCCCGGCTAAGGAAAGAAAGGTCAGCCAATGAACAGGCAGTATTCCGTTTTGACGGCGGTGGCGGTCGTCGCTTTCGGTTTGAGTGGCTGCGTCAACGTGCTGCCCAAGGCTGAGCCGATCCAGCTTTATCGCTTCGCCTACGCGCCGGAAACGCTGGAGCAGGGCAAGAATGCCGTGACCCTGGCGCCGCGTGCCGCCGATGGAACGATGGCGGCAGTCAATATCGGCGACATCCGTTTCCCGCAGGAAGCTGAAAGCGACCGCGTGCTGACGACCGAGGGCAACGCGATTTCCTACGTGGCCGGGTCGCGCTGGGCGGCGCCGGCGCGGCAGCTGTTCGTGCAGGCGGTTTCGGAAGGTTTCGCGCGTTCGGGCACGACCGTACGACTTGATCCGCGCGGGCCGGCGCAGGCGGCCTATCGCCTGGATTTGAACGTCCACCATTTCGAAAGCGCCTACAAGCACGGGCGCCCGACCGTATCGATCGCCCTCGACGCGCAGGTGGTCCGGCTGTCGGACCGGGCCGTTGTCGGGCAGCGTTTCATCACGGCTGATGTCGGCGTGCGGCGCAATGACATGTCGATGATGGCCGATGCCTATAATGAAGCGACGACCCAGGCGGTGATGGCTATGGTGGCGTTCACGCAGGAAACGGTGGCGGCCAATCCGGTACCGGACCAGACGGTCACCCTACCGGCCGCGACGGTTAAGCCCTGAGCCTGACCTCGTAAGCGGCTTCGGTCAGAGACGCCACTTCGTCCAGCGTCACACCCGGGGCCAGTTCGACCAGGACCAGACCCGAACCGTCGGCCTTGACCTCGAACACGCCGAGTGTCGAGATGATCAGATCGACAACCCGCGTGCCGGTGAGCGGCAGGGTGCATTGCTTAAGCACCTTGGACTCGCCGTGCTTGTTGGCGTGTTCCATGACGACGACGACGCGCTTGACGCCGGCGACCAGGTCCATGGCGCCGCCCATGCCCTTGACCAGCTTGCCCGGGATCATCCAATTGGCGATGTCGCCGTTTTCGGCCACTTCCATGGCGCCCAGGATGGTCAGGTCGATATGGCCGCCGCGGATCATGGCGAAGCTGTCCGACGACGAGAAGAAAGACGTTTCGGGCAGGGCCGTCACGGTCTGCTTGCCGGCATTGATCAGGTCGGGATCGACTTCGTTGTCATACGGGAAGGGGCCCATGCCGAGCATGCCGTTTTCCGACTGGAAGGTGACGGTCATGCCTTCGGGGATGTAGTTGGCCACCAGGGTCGGGATGCCGATGCCGAGATTGACGTAAAAGCCGTCCTGCAGTTCTTTCGAAGCGCGCTCGGCTAACTGTTCGCGGGTCCAAGCCATGATTATGCGCCTTCTTTTTGACGGACGGTGCGCTGTTCGATGCGCTTCTCGAACGTGGCCTGCACGATGCGGTCGACATAGATGCCGGGCGTATGGATGTTGTCGGGATCGAGGCTGCCAACCGGGACGATTTCTTCGACCTCGGCGATGCAGATCTTGCCGGCCGTGGCCATCATCGGGTTGAAATTGCGCGCCGTCTTACGGAAGATTAGGTTGCCGCGGGCGTCGCCTTTCCAGGCCTTGACGATGCTCAAGTCGGCCTTGAGGCCGGTTTCCAGCACATAGTCGCGATCGCCGAAGCGCTTGATATCCTTGCCTTCGGCCACCACGGTGCCGACGCCGGTGGCGGTATAGAAGCCGGGAATACCGGCGCCGCCGGCGCGAATGCGTTCCGCCAGAGTGCCTTGCGGGTTGAACTCCAATTCCAGCTCGCCGGCCAAGAATTGCCGTTCAAACTCCTTGTTCTCACCGACGTAAGAACTGATCATCTTCTTGATTTGCCGGGTTTCCAGCAGTTGGCCGAGGCCGAAGCCATCGACGCCGGCATTGTTGGAAATGACGGTCAAACCCTTGACGCCGGAGTCGCGTAGCCCCGCGATCAGGTTTTCCGGAATGCCGCACAGCCCAAAGCCGCCCGACATCACGGTCATATTGTCGAACACCAGGCCGTCGAGGGCCGTCTTGGCGTCTTTGAAGACTTTGGCGGAAGGACTCATGGGCACGCTCCGGCGGCTGAGATATAAGTGTCTTAGGCGAATTTACGCCGGTTTGTCACGCGCTAAATGCTGCGGCGCAAGATCACGAATAAGCTACTGCAGCAGCGGTTTGAGCGGGGCGGCCGGATCGCGCAGTATGGCTTCGTCAAGGCCGCTTGCGCCCTTGGCGATCAACAGCTTGGCCGCCATGAAATCGGCCGGGCGGCTGACGCATTCGGCTGTTTTCAGGCGGTTGTCGCCATCGAGATGGAAGACGCTGAACGCGCCCGACGCCGGATCGCCGCGCAACAGCGGGCGGAGGCCGGGGACGAGCAGGCCGGCGATCTGTAGCTTGAATTCGTACTGGTCCGACCAGAACCACGGCGTTTCCACGACCGGGGGCTTGAAACCGGTGATGGCGGCGGCGGCCTGCTTGGCCTGTTCCAGGGCATTGGGCACGCTTTCCAGGCGGAATCGGCCTTCATACATGGGGAGCGTGCGCGAGGTGACGTCACCGATGGCGAAGATGGGGGGATCGGAGGTGCGGGCTTGCTCGTCGACCACGATGCCGTTGGCGACCTCGAGGCCAGCGGCTTGCGCCAAATCGTCATTGGCCAGGGCGCCGATGCCAACCAATAAGATGTCGAATTCGTACCGGCTGCCGTCCGCCAGATGAACGATCTTGGTATCGCCGGCGCCAAGACTCAGTTCGGTGACATTGGCGCCGGCGATCAGGCGCGCCCCGCGTTCCGTGTGCATGCCGGTGAAAAAGGCCGACAAATCGGGCGAAGCAACCCGCGCCAGGATCCGGCTTTCCCGTTCGAAAAGGGTCACCTCGCAGCCGTGGTGGCGCGCCGTGGCCGCCACTTCGAGGCCGATATAGCCGGCACCGATCAGACCGACGCGATGACCGGGCGTCAAAACGGCCTTGAGGCGTTCGGCGTCGTCGATGGTGCGCAGGAGGTGGTGCGGCACCTGATCGGCGCCCTTCACGGCAAACGGTCGTGCCTTGGAACCGGTAGCCAGGATCAGATGGTCGTACGCCAGTTTGGCGCCATCTGTTAAAACAACTGTTTTTTGAATTGCCGATATGGCGTTGCAACTGATGTTTAGGATGGTTGCAATTCTTTGATCTGGATAGAAATTTTCCGCCCGTAAGTACAAGTCGTCCAACTCGGCTTCACCTTTCAGCCAGGCCTTGGAGAGTGGCGGGCGCTGATAGGGCAGGTAAGGTTCCGTGCCGACAAGTGTAATATCGCCATCGTAGCCATATTGCCGGAGGAAACCCGCGGCGGCGCCTCCGCCATGGCCAGCGCCGATGATCACCACGCCAGCCATCAGACGCCTTCCGGCACCGGCAGGCGATTTTGCAGGCAGAAAGCCTTGAGCGTGTTGTTGAGCAAACAGGCGATGGTCATCGGCCC
>CAYULN010000264.1:0-10546 GCA_964445605.1 uncultured Caulobacteraceae bacterium
GGCCTTCAAGCAGTTGCTCGCCGAGGTGCGCAGCCAGGACTTCGCCAGGGCGGTCGGCGACAAGCTCGGTGTCGACCTGACCGGCAAACCGTCCTGGGTGACGGTGCGCAAATGGTCGGCGCTCAAGGACGGCCGTCCGCATACCGACGGCGCCGACAAGCTGGCCTCGGCCCTGATCTATCTCAATCGCGAAGGCGCCAGCGGCGGCAATCTGCGCTTCCTGGAAGGCCCGGACCAGGACGGCCCCGGCACCGCCGAGGTCAATCCCGGTTACGGCCATTTCATCGCCTTCCCGCGCCTGGACAACAGCTGGCACGGTCACAAGCCGTTTGAGGGCGAACGCCGGGTGGTGCAGATCGCCTGGCTGGTCAGCGAGGACGCCGTCGCCCGCAAGGCCAAGCGGCATGGGCTTACGGAGTTCCTGAAGAAGCTGTTCTCGTCGACAAAGCAGAAGCAAGACGAGATGATGTAGGAAAGAACTTCCCCTTTATAAGGAGTTCTTTTCTAGGAAACTTCCGAACGCTTGCGTTCGGCAAGCCCGACCGGGCGCCGCGCACGTTTGCGCGAGCCCGCGCGGCGCTTGAGCGCACAAAAAAGCAAACAACCCTCGTCTTTCTAAAAGACGAGGGTTGTTTGCAATCCGCCACCCGGCACTTTCCAGTCGATGCGCCAGCCTTGCGGCAGCGGCGTTACCTGGTCGCTTTCACCCGTCGCCCGCGACACGCCGATATCGCGTTTCCAGATCGCCCCGCCCGCTTCCACCTGCAAATTCAACGGCATCACTTGCTCGGTCGGCTGCGGGATCTGCATGACGGCGTTGAAATAGCCCTGGGCGTCGCTGGTCCGCTGCACATGCACGTCGCCGACCGTCAGATTGACCGAACTGCGCGGCGCCACCCGCCCAGCCACAGCGAATGCGCCCGCTGAGTCATAGTCGACCACCGCCAGGCCCGAGGTCTGGCTGTAGACCGGCAGGCTAGGCATGCCCGGCCGCATCATCACCGCCTTGCCCGGCTGGTCCGGCGGCACGAACAGGCGGCCTTCGGCGTGCACCAGCCGGCCGGCGTCGTCCATGGCGAACAGGTCGAAGACGCTGCCTTGCGGACTGGCGGGCAGTTCGGCCAGGAACCGGCCTTTGGAGTCGGCCGTCACGCCGATACGCAACGGTGTTTCCCGGCCATATTGAAAACGCACGCGGCTGTCGGGCAAGGCCAAGCCTTCGACGGCGATCATGCCGGGCGCCGCCTGGGTCACCCCGGTCACCTCCGGTGCCGCGGCATAGCCGGCGGCGCGCAGCGTCGTCGAGTCATCGCTTTGCGCCGGCGCCGGCGCCGGATGGCAACCGCCCAGGCCGGCGCAAATCGACGCGGAGACGAGAATGACCCATAGCTTTTTCATGCCGTTGGCATTATCCGTTTTTCTTCCGGACGAATAGGGGCATACTTTTCGTCCCTTAAGAGGTTACAAGAGAAAATGCCTGTGTCGAAGCCTGACATCAAGTCCGTGTGTGTCTATTGCGGGTCGTCCTTCGGTAATGATGAAGCCTACAAGGCGGCAGCCAATGATTTCGGGCAGATACTGGCGGGGGCCGGGCTGCGGCTGGTCTATGGCGGCGGCGGCGTCGGCCTGATGGGCGAAACCGCCCGCGCCGTGCACAATGCCGGCGGCAAGGTGCTGGGCGTCATGCCAAGTTTCCTGCGCTCGCGCGAATTCCTCTATGACGATGTCGAAACCCGCGTCGTCGAGAACATGCACCAGCGCAAGATGATGATGTTCGAAGAATCGGACGCCTTCGTGGCCCTGCCCGGCGGCGTCGGCACGCTCGAGGAAGTCATCGAGCTGCTGTCGTGGCGCCGCCTCGACCTGCACAAGAAGCCGATCATCTTCGTCAATATCAACGGTTTCTGGAATCCGTTCTTCGACCTGGTCGAGGCCACCCAGGAAGCCCAGTTCACTCCGGCTCTATTCAAGCGCACCTATTCGACGGTGGACCGCGTCGAGGATATCCTGCCGGCGATCGCCGAAATGATGGCCACCGACGTGCAGATCGATACCCGCCGGGTGGCCGCCAAGGGGTAATTCCTACCCCTTCGCTGCAAGCAGCGGACTGCCGTCTTCCTTGTTGAGCGTCACGCCTTCCGGCACGTCGACCAGTTCGAGCAGGCGCTCGCTGGGCCGGCACAGGCGTACGCCCTTCGGTGCACAGACAAACGGCCGGTTGACCAGGACCGGATGTTCGACCATGGCGGCCAGCAAGGCCTCGTCGTCCATGGCCGGATCGAGCAGTCCGAGCTTTTCCGCCGGCGTATCCTTGATCCGCAAAGCTTCGCGCACGGTCACATCGGCGGCGGCGAACAGCCCAAGCAACTGGGCCCGCGTCCAGCCGGTCTGCAGATATTCCACCACCACCGGCGCGGCGCCGATCGCCTCAAGCGCCGCCAGCACATTGCGCGACGTCCCGCAGCGCGGATTGTGATAGATCACGATCACGAATTCAGGCGCCCAGCCGCTTGGCGATCTTGTCCCGGCCGATCAGGAACGACAGCGCCCCCATGTCCGGCCCGTGGTCCATCCCGGTCAGCGCCTGGCGCAACGGCATGAACAAGGCCCGGCCCTTGGCGCCGGTGGCGTCCTTGATCGCCGCCGTCCATTGCTGCCAGCTGTCGCGGCCGTAGTCGCCCGGCAACAGTTCCAGCGCTTTTGAAATAAAAGTCGCGTCCTCGATGCGCGGCGCTATATCCCCCGCCACGATATCGCGCCACTCCGACACGTCCGAAAATTTGGAAATGTTCATCCGAACCGTTTCCCAGAACAGCTCGCCCAGATCGGCGTCGAACAGCGCCAGGCGGGGCTTCGCCTCGGCATAAGACATGGCTTGCAAAACACCAGCATTCAGCCGCTTCAGATCGTCCTCGTCATAGCGCGCCGGCGCCCGGCCCATCTTGGCGAAGTCCTGGCCTTCGACCAGCGCCTCCAGAGACGGCGCGGCCTCCAGCGCATCGGACGTGCCGATCCGGGCCAGGTGCGAAACGATAGCCAAAGGCTCGTAGCCGTCTTCCTTCATTTGCAGGATCGACATCGAGCCCAGCCGCTTCGACAGCGCCTCGCCGTCGGCCCCGACCAGCAGCGGCATGTGGGCGAAGGTCGGCAGAGGCGCGTCGAACAGGCCCTTCAGCGCCTCGAAGATTTCCAGCTGTGTGCCGGTATTGGCGACATGGTCCTCGCCGCGGATAACATGGCTGATCTTCATGTCCATGTCGTCGACCACCGACGGCAGGGTGTACAGGAACAGGCCGTCCTCGCGGATCAACACCGGGTCCGACATCGATGTGGTGTCGACCTCGCAATGGCCGCGCACCAGGTCTTCCCAGCCGACACGCCGGCCATCGAGCTTGAACCGCCAGTGCGGCTTGCGGCCCTCGGCTTCCAGCTGCGCCTTCTCGGCATCCGTGAGGTTCAGCGCCGCCCGGTCGTATACCGGCGGCAGGCCGCGCGACAACTGCACCTTGCGGCGGCGATCCAGTTCCTCACCGGTCTCATAGGCCGGATACAGCCGTCCAATGCTTTTCAGGTATTCGGCGGCCTGGTTGTAGATGTCGAAGCGCTTCGACTGGTTGTAGCGCTCGCCCCATTCCAGCCCGAGCCATGTCAGATCGACCTCGATCTGGTCCTCGTTTTCCTTTGTCGAACGTTCCAGGTCGGTATCGTCGATGCGCAGCACGAACACGCCCTGGTGCTTCTTCGCGAACAGCCAGTTGGTCAGGGCGGCCCGGACGTTGCCGACGTGGATCTTGCCGGTGGGCGATGGCGCGAAACGAACCTTGACGGTCATGAAAACTAGTCTCTGAAACGTGTAGGAATGGCGTAGTTAAAAAACGGACACACCCCATACGCCGGGCCGCGCCATTTTCAAAGGAGAAAACGACGATCAGAATTCGCGCGTCAGCCCGAATTCGACGCGCTGTCGGGTATTGCTGAAAAGCGCGAGATTCGAACGGCTCTGTGAGATCAGGAGCGAAGCGAACGGATGGGCGCCATAAACCAGCCAATCCTGTTTGGACAGGCGCATCTGCAAGGCCGTTTCGCGGTCTTCGCGCCGCTTGCCGAAAGCGGGCAATACGCCCTGATAGTGACGCTCGAGCGCCGTGCCTTCGATATAGAGAAACGTCGTACGCGGCCCCTGGAACAGACGCCCGGCGCTCAGCAGGGCTTGCTGATAGCCTTCCGAGGGATCGCGCGCATGCCGCACCACCACCGAAGCCTGTCCCCGCCACAGCGAAGACTCGAAGTAACGCGTGCGCGTCACAGCCGCGCTGTACACCGCCCCGGTGCGGCCAGGGAGGACGCGAGATTCCAAGTCTTGATACGACACATCCACGGTCCAGCGCCGGTTCGCGCCGTAGCTATCGCTCGATATCGCCAAACCCGGCCCCGCTTCGAGCGTCTTGCCGCCGTAATAGGTCACGCCGTAGGTCGGCCGCGCCGACACGACCGAGGTGGGTCCCACGCGCCATTCCGGTCCCGCGATAAAATTCAAGCTGGCGGCATCGGCCGCCTTGCCCGGCCCGTCGCCGATCTGCACGCTCAGGCTGGAACGGACGGCAAGCTTGGGCGATACATGCCAAGTCCGCTCCACGCCGGCGAACCCGTTCACACTGATCCCGCTTTGCCGACGCGCCGCCGGATCGAGCAGGAAGGGCAGCCCGAATAATTCGACCTGACGGGCGTCGGTCGCGCCGTTCAAATTGCTGTCGGGGGCAAACGATGCACCGGCCCAGAAGCGCCACGGCCGGCGCGCCGTGATAGCCGACAGCCGGGCTTGCGCCATCTGGACGCGGAAAGGTTCGAGATGACCGGCCAGAGCCAAACGGAAAGCCAAGGCCGCCGCCTGATCGCGCCGGTGGCGGAAATGGATTTCGCCAAGCTGAAACCGCGCCTCGGCGTCACCGGGTTCGGCGGCCAGGTGCGTTTCCAACGCCTTCAGGGCTTCGTCGTCGCGATTGAGCTCCATGAGCAGCTGAACGCGCAGACGGAAACCTTCCGGCGTGGCGACGATGTCCGGTCGGGTCTCAAGCAGATCCAGCGCCTTGGCGTAGTCGCCGGCGCGAATGAACAGGTTGACCGCGATGGCGAACGCCTGGTCTCCGCCGATGACGGTTGCCGGCTTCGCCTCGGCCTGTGCGGCCGCAGGCATTTCAGCGCGTGCAACACCAGCGGCGCTCACGTACAATATAAGCGCCGCCAGCCATACTCCGAACGCTTTCACGATGGCGCGCCTCACTGCTTGCCGAGCGCCGCGCCCCCGAGCATGAAGTTGCCGGAGATCGGCGTGCCGAGCTTGTAGACCAGCCCGGCTTCGTCAGGCGCCTGGCCGGCGGCGCCGTAGAACGTGCCTTCGACCGTGCCGGTCAGCCCCAGGCCGCCCGCCGCCGTCGACAAGGTGCTCGCCGCCGCACCGCTGAAACGCGCGCTGCCGGCGCCGATATTGGCGTTGAACGACAGATTAAGATCTTCGTTGCGCGCGGTCAGGGTGCCGGCCGAATTGATCACCCGGAAATTCGCCGTCGAACCGGAAACCGCGCCGGTGCCGAAATTGGCCGAAAGCGTGAGATCGCTGGCGGTCTGGAAGGTTTCGCCCGCCGTAGTGATATACAGACCGCGCGTGCCGCCCTTGTAGGTCGCCGTACCGCTGGTCGGCATGTCGGCAACGGCTGTCTGGCGGCCGTAGACGATGAACGCGTCTTCGGCCCCAGCCCCGGCCAAGGTTTGCCGGTCATAGGCGGCGATCTGCACGTAGTCGAGGCTGCCGCTGAGGGCCGACGCCACGTTGAACAAGGCGAAGTTGGCGATCAGGCCGCCCTGGATCGACTGGGTGCCGGACAGGTTGCCCAGGGCGTCCGTCTTGGCGGTCGGATTGGCGAAAGCCTGGGTATAGGCCACGCCGTGCAGATTGTAGCTGACCGTATAGATGTCGTCGGTCGTGGCGGCGGTCACGCCCGGATTGACGGTCACGTTGACCGAAACCGAGCCGTTGTCGATCGCCGTCGTCGCCCCCGCCGAAGTCACCGCGATTTCCGTGGACGGCCCGAAGAACGGTGTCGAGCCGGTCATGCAGACCGCTGATATGCAGCCCGTCGGATGGGTCGAGGCCGGCGCCGCGCCCGGCGAATAGGGCGTGGCCGGCGTCAGCGGTCCCGACGGCGCGGTCGGCCCGGAGGTCAGCGAACCGCCACCGCCTCCCCCGCCGCCACCGGCACAGGCCGTCAAAAGCGCAGCACAGCTCACGGCGGCCAGAATGGCGCCAAATGACTTGATCATGGATTTCCCCCCAAGACAGAATTACTCAGTTACCTGCCCAAGCAACCGTAGCGCGCCGTAAAAGTCAAATGAATTTTTATGACGTTTTACGGTTAACCCATCGGAATATAAGCATTTTTCAGGACGACCCACCAAATAACTCGCTGTTTTTGTTTCAAATTCGATACAATCTAACCACGCGCGTGCCATTGGATGTTGATGACCAGTCCCCGCCCCGGTTCGAGTGGTTTCGACGGATCCTTGGCCTGCACCTGGCCGACGGCGCGCAGCATCTGCACCGTCGCTTCGCCAAAGCCGAAACCGACCGGCGCTTCGCGCAGGACCTGGCAATCGGTAATGCGCCCCTGCCCGTTCCAGGCGCACGTGGCGTAGACATTGCCATCTTCCTGTCCATACCAGGCTTGGCGCGGATAATATTGCAGCATGGTGCGGATATCGCCGAAATAGGTCCAGCGCACCGGCTGGTCGCGGCTTTGCTGCATGACGTCGTCCGGCACCGGGTCGACATAGACCGGCGGCCGCTCGATACAGCCGCCCAGAACCAACAAGGCGGCCACCGCCGCCGCTCTTTTGAACGTCATCACGAAGCTCCCCGGTTGTGCAGATATGCCTTCTGCTTAACCTGAAGTAAGCCACAAGGCGGCCCGAGCCGTCAATTGTCCCGAAGGAACGACCTTTCCTATCCTCTATTATGCCAGGCGATGCCTATGACCAGGCCTTCGCCGGCTTCGATAGGCTTCGAACGGTCCTTGGACCTGACCAGCCCGACGTCCCTCAGCATCTCGACGGTCGCCGCGCCGAAGCCGAAACCGGCCGGCGCTTCGCGCAGCACCCGGCAGTTGGTGACCTTGCCCTTACCGTCCCAGGCGCAGCTGACGTAGACCAGGCCATCTTCCTGGGCGTCCCAGGCTTTGCGCGGATAATAGTGGGCGATGATGCCGTGATTTATGAAGGATGCCCATTCGACCGGCAAAGCCTTGCTGGCCTGGATTTCGGCGGTGGGCGGATCGACGCTGACCTCGGGCGCGTCGGTGGCGCAGGCGGTCAAGGCGCCCAAGACTAATATAGCCGCAAATGTCTTCCCAAACGGCATGGCTTCCCCCGGCCACAGCTGAGCTATCTGTTCTCCGGGGGATATTAAGCCACTGAGGCCGGGATACGTCAATCGTCGCGATGGACGCGCTCGGAACGCTCATGGCGTTCCTGGGCTTCGATGCTCAGCGTCGCCGTTGGGCGGGCTTCGAGGCGGCCCAGGCCGATCGGTTCGCCGGTTTCCTCGCAGAAGCCGTAAGAGCCGTCGTCGATGCGCGAAATGGCTTCGTCGATCTTGGAGATCAGTTTGCGCTGGCGGTCGCGGGTGCGCAATTCCAGCGCCCGGTCGGATTCAGAAGAGGCGCGGTCCACCAGATCGGGGTGGTTTTCCGTTTCCTTCTGCATGATGTTGACGGTTTCCTTGGCGCCACGAAGAATCTCTTCCTTCCAGGCGTTCAGCTTGCCACGGAAATAGGCCAGCTGCGCGGCGTTCATATATTCTTCGTCGTCCGTCGGACGGTACCCATTGGCCAGATTCGAGACGTTTGCACCCGACATATGTTACCTGTACCCCTGATGAGCGGCGCCAATTTTTTTGGCTGAGAGGCCTGTCCGTCCCGGCCTGGGCCAGTCACGGAACACGCCAGACACCCTCAGCAAGAAGGATTCCAGCGCCTTTGCGGAATTATCCCCACAGCGCGGAATTTGCGCGGCTTATAGTGCGCAATGATTAACCTGTGAAGCGATTTTATTTCTGTAACATTTTAGCGCTCAAGCGCCGCGAGGCTCGCGCCAACGGGCGCGGCGCCCAATTCTTACTTAATGCAGGATTGGCGGGCTTGCCAAGCGCAAGGGCGCTTGGAAAATCTAAACTTAAGCGGCAACCACCTACATCAACTTGCGCTTGGCCAGTTCGACAAAGGCGCGCGTCTCGATCTCGTTGAGCACGCCTTGCAGGCGTTCGTCTTCGATATCCTCGCGGTGCTCGGCGATCAGGCCTTGCAGGCGCAGCAGCGCCTCGTCGTCGATCGAACCGGACAGAATGCTGACCTTAAGATCATCCAGGGCGTCGAGGATATTATGCGAGCGCTTGATCTGACGGCGGCGGCGCCCCGTCATCACATCGTCTTCCGACTGGATGGCCAGCAGCGCGTCCACGCCCAACGCGCCGAACGCCGCCGAGGCTTCCGCCGGCCCGGCCGACTTCTGCGCGCCTGAGCTCGAACCCAGCGAAAAATCGCCGCCCGAACGTTTCACACCGCCGGTCGCCGGGCCCATGCCCAGGGGGGATGCCGAACCGATCTTGATATTCATAAGACGAACCCACTTCCAAACCGGCCGTATCCACGGCCCAGGCCTGCATCACATGGTGCGCGTTCTTTATGTGAATCCGGCCTTCTGGCCCGCGCGACAGAGGGTCATTATTGCCGCCCCACGGTAAGCGAAGCCTTAACGGCCCGGCAGTTTTTTCCCCTTGCCGGTTTTGGGCAGGGAAGGCCCCGACATCTGATTGATTCAAAAGGAAAAATTTATCCACAGACTCTGGCACGGAACTGGCAAAGACACCGATGGTTTATGGTTAACGCGAAAGAGACGGCATGACCCGCCTGCATTGCAAGCCCCTGCTCACCGGCATTCTTCTGGCCGCCAGCCTGTTCGGCGGCACGGCCGAAGCCGGGTCACGCATCAAGGACATCGTCGATGTCGAAGGCGTGCGCGGCAACCAGCTGGTCGGCTATGGCCTGGTGGTCGGCCTCAACGGCACCGGCGACACGGCGCGCAACTGCCCGATGCTCATGCAATCGATGGAAAGCATGATGGACCGGTTGCAGGTCAATATCCGCGACGGCAACCTCAATTCCAAGAACGCCGCCGCCGTCATGGTCACCGCCGAGCTGCCGCCGTTCGCCGCCTCGGGTTCCAAGCTCGACGTTTCGGTGTCGGCCATGTGCGACGCCAAGAGCCTGCTCGGCGGCACGCTGATGGTCACGCCGCTGCTCGGCGCCGACGGCCAGGCCTATGCCGCCGGCCAGGGCACGGTCCAGACCAGCTCGGTATCGGCGGGCGGCGCGTCGGGATCGTCGGTCGTCAAGGGCGTGCCGACTGCCGGGCGTATCGCTTCGGGCGGCACGATCGAAAAGTAAAACGCCTTCTACTTCAACGCCATGACGGTCGTACGCCTGACCCTGCACAATCCCGACATCACCACCGCCAAGCGCATCGCCCAGACGATCAACGCCCAGTATGCCGGCACCGCCATCGCCGAAAACCCGACCATCGTCGCCATCAAGCCGCCGTCCGGCACCTCGATGATGAACTTCATCACCCAGATCGAAGCCCTGTCGGTCGATGTCGACCTGCCGGCCAAGGTGGTGATCGACGAGGTCAACGGCGTCATCGTCATGGGCGAGAACGTCCGCATCAGCAAGGTCGCCATCGCCCAGGGCAACCTGACCATCCGCGTCGACGAAACCCCCGACGTCAGCCAACCGGCGCCGTTCTCGCAAGGCCAGACCACCGCAGTTCCCAACAGCGCCGTCAAGGTTGACGAGGAAAAGGGCAAGAAGCTGATCCAGCTCGGCGGCGGTTCATCCCTGGCTGACCTGGTCGCCGGGCTCAATGCGCTGGGGGTCACGCCGCGCGACATGATCTCCATCCTGCAGGCGGTCAAGGCCGCCGGCGCGCTCCAGGCCGAAATTCAGGTGATGTAAGATGAGTCTCGACAGCCAAGCGCTTCTCAGCCTGCAATCCTCGCAATTGCAGGTCGACACCCAGAACCAGGCCAAATACCAGGCGTTGGCCAAGACGTCGGCGGCCAGCGCGCGCGGCCAGTCGACTGACCACATCGCCAAACTCGGCCTCGATTTCGAGACCATGTGTCTGTCCAACCTGATCAAGCCGATGTTTGAGGGCCTCAAGTCCGACGGCCCGTTCGGCGGCGGCCAGGGGGAGGAAATGATGAAGTCCTTCTATATCGACGCCATCGCCAAGCAGATGGCCAAGCATGGCGGCGTCGGCATTTCCGCCATGATGCAGAAACAACTCCTTAAACTTCAGGAAGCAGGATAAGCGCCATGTCTCCAAATCAACAAAGCATGGCCCGGCAAACTGGCGCTCAGGGCATATCGGCCCGCGATCCGTCGGATCGGGCCCGCCAGATGCTGGCGCTGACCCAACGCCAGGCCGACCGGCTGGA
>CAYULN010000265.1:0-2644 GCA_964445605.1 uncultured Caulobacteraceae bacterium
ACAAATGCATTTCCGCTTGGAAACAATTACCCTATGTGGAGAATTGCGAGACCTATCCCCCAATAAAAGCAACCATTCAATGTATTTTCAATTAACTATGTTCCTTAGTTGAAAATACACGCAACCTATGCCAAAGTAGTCTTCATAAACAACGGACCCGTTCAATTGGGTGGCTATTCCGACCGCCGATCCGTCGGACAATAGATATGCAGAATACTGCTGAGGAAATTGTTCTGTATATTGGTGGGGGCGTGCATATAAAATAACAACTGCTTGATATACTAGATACAGAACTGGTTGGCAGTTTTTTTCGATGCACCGATCGTTCAGGATCGCTTCAGGATCACTTCAGACTGTTGCTCTAGAAGTAATATCGTTCCGATAGTCCTTGATCAGGACCGGAATACACGCGGCGAACCTGCGAAGCGCCTTCGCTTTCAAGCGATGAAAGAGCTTCAAGATGTTGAATACCAGTAAGCGCTGCCCGACGGGCCGCGCCAGAGGGAAAGTGTACCCTGACGGAGGCGTGCGGTGAGAGTAGAACCCGTTTCCCGAAGCGATTCCGGGCGATATGCCCACATTCTGTCCTGCCCGGGCTGCAGCGGCAAACTGGCCGGCCTCGAAGACGGCTTTGCCTGCAAGGCCTGCGGGACCGTTTATCCGACGGCCGCCATCGGCCCGGTCGACCTGCGCCTGAAGCAGAGCCGGACCTATCCGCTGGCGCTGCGTATCGGCCAGGCCGCCCCGTCCCTCGACGGCAAGCTGTTCAGCGATCTGCCGCCCAACCCCACGCCGGATATCGCCGACTGGAAGTTCGACAATATCGACGAAGACTACCATACCGGCAACCGGATCACACCCGAACTGGTGAGCTATTTCCCGCGGGCGACCGGCCCGGACCAGTGGATGCTCGACCTGGGCTGCGGCCATCGCCAGCTGGAAACCTTCTGCCGCGACAAGACCGGTTTCAACTATATCGGCATGGACCACGACGGCCATTATCCGCACCTGCTGGGTGACGCGCACGCCTTGCCGTTCCGCGACCAGTCGCTCGACTTCATCCTGTCGGTGGCGGTGCTCGAGCACCTGGCCTTCCCGGATATCGCCCTGGCGGAAATCGCGCGTGTGCTGCGCCCGGGCGGCCGGTTCATCGGCACCGTGGCGTTCCTGGAAACCTTCCACATGGACAGCCACTACCACATGACCCATCTCGGCACGGCGCGCCTGCTCGACACGGCCGGCCTGGAGCTTGTCGTCATGGCCCCCAACCGCCAGTGGTCCGGCCTGCAGGCCATGGCGAAGATGGCCCTCTATCCCGGCCTGCCCGACTTCGCCAAGAAGCTGGCCGTCGGTCCGGCCGAGGCGCTCAGCAACGCCCTGGTCGGCCTGAAACGGAAATTCAAGCCCGGGTCCAGTATCAGCGAGCTTGAGCATCTGTCGACAACCACCGGCGGTTTCCGCTTCGCGGCCCAGAAACCCGCCGCCTGACGGGCGCACAAAAAACCGGCGCAACAAAAAAGCCCCTGGACATCCCGTCCAGGGGCTTTTTCAACGCAATCACGCGGACCTAGTCGACCGCTTCGGCCTTGGAGCCCGCCTTGTCGACGCCGCCCTTGGTCGAGGGCGTGATGTCGAAGGCGATCTTGCCGTCCTGGAGCTTGACCAGGATATGGCCGCCGCGCACCAGCTTGCCGAACAGGATCTCGTCGGCCAGCGGCTTCTTGATGTTTTCCTGGATGACCCGGGCCAGCGGCCGCGCGCCATACAGTTCGTCGTAGCCGTTTTCGGCCAGCCACTTGCCCGCGTCCTCGGTCAGCTCGATCGAGATATGGCGGTCGGCCAGCTGCATTTCCAGCTGCAGGATGAACTTCTCGACGACCTTCGAGATCACCTCCGGCTTCAGTTGCTTGAAGGTGACGATGGCGTCCAGACGGTTGCGGAATTCCGGCGTGAACAGGCGCTTGATGGCCTGTTCGTCTTCACCCGAAACCTTCTCGCGGCCGAAACCGATCGAGTTCTTCTGGTTGTCCGACGCGCCGGCATTGGTGGTCATGATCAGCACGACGTTGCGGAAGTCGACCTTCTTGCCGACCGCGTCCGTCAGCTGGCCATGGTCCATGACCTGCAGCAGGATGTTGTAGATGTCCTGGTGCGCCTTCTCGATTTCGTCGAGCAGGACAACCGCATGCGGTTGCTGATCGACGGCATCGGTGAGCAGGCCGCCCTGATCGTGGCCGACATAGCCCGGAGGCGCGCCGATCAGACGCGACACCGTGTGGCGCTCCATGTATTCCGACATGTCGAAGCGCAGCAGCTCGATGCCGAGCGTCGCCGCCAGTTGCTTGGCGACTTCGGTCTTGCCGACGCCGGTCGGGCCGGAGAACAGGTAGCAGCCGATCGGCTTCTGCAGATCGCGCAGGCCGGCCCGCGACAGCTTGATCGCGGTCGACAGCTGCTCGATGGCTTCGTCCTGGCCGAAGACGACCCGGTTGAGGTCGGTCTTCAGGTCGCGCAGGGCGGCCGTGTCGTCGCGCGACACCGTCTTGGACGGGACGCGGGCGATCTTGGAGATAACGTATTCGATCTCCTTCGGGCCGATGACCTTCTTCCGTTTGGCTTCGGGCAGCACCATCTGCAGCGCGCC
>CAYULN010000266.1:0-6990 GCA_964445605.1 uncultured Caulobacteraceae bacterium
GTCGTAGGTCGAGCCGGTGCACATGACCACGGCAATGTCGCTCAAGGAGTCGTCCTGGCGCATGGCCTCGAGCAGCTCGAAACCGTCCATGCCTGGCATGTTAATATCGAGCAGGATGAGGTCGAAAATCTTGCCCGCGTCGGTCGCCCGCTTCATCAGGCTGAGCGCCTCGGCGCCGCTGCGCGCCGTTGCCAAGTCGCACTCGAACTTGTCGCGGTCGCGTAACAGGATGCGCGTCAGTTCCAGGTCGGCTTCACGATCGTCGACCAGCAGGACGCGCGCCAGATCTTCCTGGGTACCGGGCATAGCTTTCTCCTTGGGCAGTTCGGCCTCTTCATCGACGGCATCGGCGGCGGCCTTGGGCAGGGTGAAGTAGAAATCCGCCCCCTGGCCCGGCACCGATTCACACCACAGTTTACCCCCGTGCAGGGCCATAATCTTGGCGCAGATCGACAATCCCAGGCCGGCGCCTTCCTCGTTCTGATTCAGGCGCTTGAAGGGCTGGAAGATACGCGCCTGGTCGGCCAGGTCGATGCCCGGCCCGTTGTCGCGCACCCGCACCCGCCAGTAATCGCCGGCGTCTTCGGCGGTTACCTCCACACGGACGCCGTCCTTGCTGTGCTTGATGGCATTACCGATCAGGTTCTGCAGCACCTGCATCATGTGCCCGGCATGCGCCTGGACCACGGGCAGCGGCGCCGCTACGACCTCGACGCGGTGCTCTGCGATCAGCTGGCGCAGGTTGTCGCAGGCGCCCTGCAGCACGTTGTCGAGCCCGCAGGCGCGCGTCTGCAAACGGTCGGGATCATGAAGCGTGGTGTAGAGAAAGACGGTGTCGACCAGCATGCCCATGCGGTCTGCGGCCCTCTGGATGAACTCAAAATAGATGCGGTTGCTTTGCGGCAGATCGCCTTCGGCGACGATCATGTCGGCGAAGGAACGGACCGTGCGCACCGGTTCCTTGAGGTCATGGGCCAGGGCGTGCGCGAAGACCTCAAGCGAGTCGTGCTGCGACTTGATGCGGGCCTGCTGCTCTTCGAGGGTGGCGACCTGTTTTTTCAGGTCCTCGAGCAGTTGCACGTTTTGCAGCGCCACGGATGTGGTGTCGGCCAGGGCCTGCAGGACCCGGATCTCATTCTCGGTCGGCTGGTGGTTGCTCGCCCAGTAATTGCCGATGGCGCCGATCGGCGACGCCTTGCGGATCGGCACCATGGCCAGGCTTTTGACGAAGGTCGGACGATAGGCTTCGGCCGGGATGCGCGGATCGGCGTAAATATCCTCGATCATCGCCGGTTCGCTGTTGAGCATGACCCAGCCGGAGATGCAGGCTTCCATCGGGAAGCGCTTGCCCTTCCATAGCGGGGCGATGGCATTCTCATCAGCATAATAACATTTGCCGTCGTCGCGCAGGACGAAAGTCGAACCGTCACAGCCGGTCAGTTCCCGCGCCGCGTCGCGGGCAATGCGCGTGACGGTGGGGACGTCGCGGGCTTCGGACAGGGCCTGAACCACCTCGACCAGGTGTTCCATGGCCCGGACGTACCAGGCACTCGAATCGCTGCGATGGAGGGCGGTCGTCATATAGGCCATGGTTACTCAACTCTTACATGCGGCAGGGCCGCGGAATATGAGTCTCAACTTACTATAGATTGCGTTACCGAATTTCTAAAGCGGCTTGTTCACGCTTAAAACTTTGGTCACCTGCGCCCGCCTATAGTCGCTGAAAAACAAGGCGAACCGGGAGCACGCAGCGATGATCACCGTTTTCCACCATACGGGCGGCAAAATCGCCGAAATGCAACTCGACCCTACTCATAACGTGCCGGACGAACCGGTATGGATCGACCTGGTCAATCCAACCGAGGAAGAAGAACGCAATCTCCCGCAGAACCTGAACATCGCCCTGCCCCGCCAGGACGAAATCTGGCGCAACCACGCGCTTAACCGCATGTATACGCGCGACGGCATTTCCTACATGACCGCCGCCATGCTGACCGGGGTCGATGACGGCCAGCCGCAGACCAGCCCGGTCACCTTCATCCTGACGCCGGAGTTCCTGATCACTATCCGGCGCATCGACCCGACCTCGTTCCTGGCCTTCTCGGAAAACCTGTTGCTGCATCCGAAGCGCTTTCCGGCCAGCGCCGACGTGCTCGAGGGCCTGCTTGAGGAAGTCATCACCCGTGTCGCCGCCCGCCATACCGATGTCATCAAGGGGCTCGACGGCCTGTCGAAACGCATCTTCTCGGAACAGGCCTTCGACAGCCGGCATGGCGATCCGTCGGTGGCGATGCGCGGCGTGCTCAAGGAATTGGGTTATCTGGCCGACCTCAACTCCAAGATCAACGAAAGCGTCCACAGCCTCAACCGCCTGCTGACCTATTTCCGCGAGGACCACAATCACGGCAAGGACGCCATCAACAAGGACGTCGACCGCCTGCTCAAGGATTGCCGTTCGCTGTCGGAACAGACCGGCTTCCTCAACAACCAGATCAATTTCCAGCTCGAGACCAGCCTGGGCATGATCAATGTCGAGCAGAACCTGATCGCCAAGATCTTCTCGGTGGTGGCGCTGATCTTCCTGCCGCCGTCGCTGGTGGTCGGCTATTTCGGCATGAACTTCGCCAACATGCCCGAATTTACCTGGAAATACGGGCAGTTATTGTCGATTCTTCTCATGGCGGCGTTCGCCGTTGTGCCCTATGTCTGGTTTAAGCGGAAACGCTGGCTCTAGGCCGTCCCCGGATATCGTAAAAACCGCGATTTCCCAGTCGCCAAAACCGTGGCCATCGCTTACAACAGGCGGGCTTTCACGGAGGGTGATCATGGCGGCTTTCAAAACCAAGGCCCTGTTATTTGTGGCCCTGACGGTGGGCATGGTGGCCTGCAACAAGACGTCCGGGGGCGAAGACTCCGCCCAGGCCATGGCGTTAAGCGTGCCGGTCGAATACACGCCGGCCGAAAAAGCCACGATCCAGACGACTTTTCCGGCGCCATACAATACGGCCGATCTGGCGGCTGGCGAAAAGCAGTTCAACAAATGCCGGGCCTGTCACACCATCTCGCCCAACGGCATGAACATGACCGGCCCGCACCTGTACGGCGTGTTCGGCCGCCATGCGGCGTCGGTGACGGACTACACCTATTCTGACGCCATGAAGGCGCATGATGTCGTCTGGGATTTCAATACCTTGGACGAATATCTTAAATCACCGCCGACCGTGGTCAAGGGCAACAAGATGGGCTTCATGGGCATCCCGAAGGACGAAGACCGGCATAACCTGATCGCCTATCTCAAGCTGGAAACGACCCCGAAGAAGTAAGGATTTTGAACACAGATTACACAGATTTCGTGCGCTTCAGCTCACCTCAGCGCTTTGGGCATCCGGAAAGCCGTTTAAACCACGAACCACACGAACAGACACGAACGTTGTCGGGCGGGTGACGCTCTATAGAGCTTAACCACGGATGGCACGAATAGCCGCCTTCGGCGGCTACACGGATAATATATCCAAGGCTGCCAAGGGCTAAGGGGTGATTGAAATGAAGCGCTTTGCGCTTCGAAAATGCCGATCTAATCGGTCAGACTTATCCAACACGATATCCGTGTAAGCCGCCGAAGGCGGCTATTCGTGTCATCCGCGGTAAGAATCCTTCGTTCGTGTCTGTTCGTGTGGTTCGTGGCTTAAATTCTTAGGCTGCCGGACAAACGGTCTAAACCGCAAAGAATCAAAAAAGTCTGTGTAATCTGTGTAATCTGCGGATTTCCTTAAAACGTCTTCCACAGACTCAGAACGACGGCGTTGGCCCTGGGCACATTGCGGCCCGTCACCGTCTGGCGCGCGCCCAGTTGCAGGCTGGTTTTCTGGTGCGGGCCAAAGCTGCGCACCAGGCTGAGCTGGACGTTGTTCCAGCGCGCCTGGCTGCCGGCCAGCTTGTCGGTCTGGCCGGCGAAGCTCTGCGCCAGGATCATCCATTGCGATGAAGGTTTCAGCCCGAATGTGCTGTCGACTCGCCATTGGTCGGTGTCGTATTGGCGCAGGTGGCGCGCCGCCTCGATATTGACGAAGGCGTCGCGCTTACCCAGCTTGAACCCTTTGCCGAAATAGGCGCGAAGATCGTAGTCGGTGCCGGCCTTGGCGCCGGGCGCGTCAAAATCGGAGCGCCGGCCCTTGCCCAGGCCTTCGGCACTGGCCCCCAGGGCGAAGACGAAATCCTCGCCTTTGTGCACCGTCCAGCGGGCGCCGATCTCCACCGAGCCAACGCCGGAAAAGTGTGTCGAAACCGTCTTGTAGTCCTGAAAATTGATCTTGGCGGTGAGGCTCAGGCGCTTCGTCAGGCCGTGGTCGGCATAGATGGAAACATCGGTCTGATCCCAAGTGCCGAGCGGAATATTCGCCCTGCCATGGCCGTCGAACTGCGTATCGGCGGTCGACGGCTCATAGGAGACGATCCATTGGGTCTGGCCCGGCGCCTGCGGCCAAGCCGCCGCGCACGCCATTGACGGAATCAGGAAAAGAAACAGAAAAACAAGTGCCTGCAATCCGCTTCGCATGCGTCGCCCGAGCCTCCCCAAATGGCCTTCTGCCGGGGTAAACCATCCCATGGCTATGGTAAACAGGGGAATAACAATCTCAGGTTACAAAACCATGACCGATTCAACTGTCGTAACCTGGCGCCTCCCTGGCGAGGCGGCGCATCAGGCCCGGCCAGACCAGGGCGCCGACAAAGCCGATACCGGCGGCCAAAGGCGCCACCTTGTCCTGGACCGCCTGCCCCACTTCGAGCACGCCGTCGCGGCCGGCGCTCAAGGCAGCGATCTGCTGGCGGCAGGCCTGTTCGAGGAAATACATCGAGGTAAAGGCCTCGGCCGCCGTCATGCCCCAAGTCAGGGTGCCGTGGTTGCGCAGCATCAGGAAACGCTTTGCGCCGATGTCCGCGACAATGCGCGCCCGTTCCTCCAGATCGAGCGCCACGCCTTCGTAGTCGTGATAGGCCAGTTGCGGCCGCAGCAACAGAGCGTTCTGGGTCAGGGGCAACAAGCCTTCGCGCTGGGCCGACACGCCGGTCATGGCGTCGGTATGCAGATGGAGGACGAAATGGGCGTCCCTGAGGGCCCCATGGATGGCGCTGTGGATGGTGAATCCGGCCGGATTGATCATCGCCTGGGCGTTACCGACGATATTGCCGTCGATGTCGATCTTGACCAGGCTGGAGGCCGTCATTTCAGCGAAAAACAGGCCGTAAGGGTTAATCAGAAAGTGGTCGGTGTCGGCCGGGGCATAGGCGCCATCGGCCTGCCGAACCAGCGAGGCCTGCGCCGGAACCCGGGCCGAGATATGGGTAAAAATCAGATCATCCCAGCCGTACAGGGCGACAGCGCGATACAGCGCGGCCAGGTCACAGCGTATCTGCCATTCGGCATCACTGATATGGGCGCGCAAGTCGCCGGGATTGTCATGCGGCATGGCCGGCCCTCCGAGTCTGTCCCGGGAAGCATGCGCTGATTTTGCCGTTTGGCAACCGGCTTTTTAGGTGTGCTTCCCTTGGGAAACTCTTGTTTACGTAAGGAAAACCTACGCCGCAGGCGTGACGAACAACCGCCCTTCGACAATCTGATCGATGACCACGCGATCGGTCTTGGTTAGCTTTACATCACCGGCCGCCGCCGTGAGCACCGCCGGCCATTCGACGCCGTCGACCATGACGCGGCCGGTGCGCTCACCGCCGTCAACACGCTCAAAACCACTCAAGATTTCCGCCTGTTTGCCGAGCATCCGGGCATGCGGATTGTTGGGATCTTCCCCCTGGCCAGGCGCCTTCAGAAAACGCCGTGTCAGAACGGTCATGATGAGGCTAAGCACCGCGAAGATAATGACCTGCAGGACAAACCCGATCGGCAGCCCCGTCAGGCACAAAACCGCCACGACACCGGCCGATGCCGCCGCCCACAACAGCCATTGCGTGCCGAGGAAGACCTCGACACCAAGCAGCAAGATGCCCAGAACCAGCCAGATCCAAAAGGCCTGGATATTCATCGGTCCCATCAACAGGATGGCATTCATATCGAGCATGAAGACTCTCCGATAAGCTATGCTATCTTAAGCCTTTCTTTGTGGCGGCGGCGCCTTTGGGCCGTCACCGCCAACGGCGCGTATCAGTTCGGAAATGCCGCCGACCGCGCCCGCCACCGACGACATGTCGGCCGGCAGAATCAGGGTCTTGGTGTTGGCCGATTCGGCGAACTTGCCGAAGGCCTCGACATATTTCTGGGCGACGAAATAGTTGATGGCATTGACGTCGCCCTTGGCGATGGCGTCGGACACCATGGCGGTGGCCTTGGCTTCAGCTTCGGCCGAACGTTCACGTGCCTCAGCGGTACGGAAGGCGGCTTCGCGCTGGCCTTCGGCCTCGAGCACGGTGGCCTGCTTCAAGCCTTCGGCGCGGGCAATGGCTGCCTGCTTTTCGCCGTCGGCCTCGATGATCAGGGCGCGTCGTTCGCGTTCGGCCTTCATCTGCCGGGCCATCGAATCCGTGATATCAGCCGGTGGCTTCAAATCCTTGATTTCAATGCGATTAACCTTGACGCCCCAGGGCGAGGTGGCGTGGTCGATGACGTTGAGCAAGCGCGAATTGATCGAGTCGCGTTGCGACAGAACCTCGTCGAGTTCCATTGAGCCGACGACCGTCCGCAGGTTGGTCATGGCCAGCTGGGTGATGGCATTGTCAAGATTGTCGACGCGGTAGGCGGCCTGAGCCGCATCCATTACCTGCGTGAAGACGATGCCGTCGACCATGACCACGACGTTGTCCTTGGTGATGACTTCCTGGCGCGGCACGTCGAAGACGCGTTCCATCATGTTGACCTTGCGGCCGACACGCTCGAAGAAGGGCGCCAGAAAGGTGATGCCGGGCTTGATGGTCCGTGTATATCGGCCGAAATTTTCGACCGTAAATTCAAAGCCCTGCGGGACAATCTTGATAATGCTG
>CAYULN010000267.1:0-3097 GCA_964445605.1 uncultured Caulobacteraceae bacterium
CGGCTCGCTGGTGCACGTGGACGCCCTGGCAGTGGGCGGATCGCATGTGACCGCCGACATCGCCCGCGGCCTGTCGACCACCATCGCCGGCGCCGAGCGCATCAAGACCCTGCACGGCTCAGCGATTGCATCCGCCAATGAGGACCGCGAAACCGTCGAAGCGCCGCCGCGCGGCGATGACAAGGGCGCCGGGCCGATCGTCGTGCCGCGCTCCATCCTGAAGGGCATCATCGCCCCGCGCGTCGAGGAAACCTTCGAACTGCTGCGCGAGAAGATCAAGGCGTCGGGCGTGCAGATCGAGCCGGGCGCTGGCCTGGTCCTGACCGGCGGCGCCTCGCAACTGGCCGGGGTTCGCGAACTGGCGGTGCGCGTGTTCGACCGTCCCGTCCGCCTGGGCAAGCCGCGCCGGGTTCCGCACCTGGGCGACGCCGCCGCCGGCCCGTCGTTCTCGGCGACGGCGGGGGTGATCCTGCGCACCCTCTACGGCCCGCGCGACGTGGTCCAGGTCAAGCGCATCATGACGGCCAAGATCGGCCCCAAGGACGCCCCGACAGCCAAACAGGGCAACCTGATCTCCCAGGTCATCGATTGGTTGAAAAGCAATCTGTGATCTGAGCCTTTGCCGCAACTTGGCTTTTTCAAGAATTGGCGCGATAGTTTCTCCCGGTTATCACGGGGGTGACGATGGTAAAGGGGCTTTCCGGTCTTATGGTGGTGACGGGCATGGCCCTGAGCTTCCCAATTGGGACTCTCGCGGCCCTGCCCGAATGTAGTCTGGAGCAAACGGCGGGGCTGCCTGAGGCGAGTGAAGCATCGTTCGGAAGCGTAGGTTACGAGCCGAAAGACATCGACCGGTCTTTCGCAGAACTGGTGGCGTCCGAAAATAAAAGAGATAATCAACTTGATGGCGTCGTCACTGGACTGAAAATCGACTATCCGTTCGGAAGTATGGAACGTTATGGCTTCCGGCTCAAATTTGTCGTCGGTGCCGATGGCCGCGTCGATTGCGCGTCTCTCATGCCTTTCAAGGACGGCGAACCACGGCCAGAATGGACGCCGCAAAGGCATAAATGGGCAGAATTTGTGCCGATGTGGCGTTTTATGCCCTACTTGTCCGATGGGAAGGCTGTCCCGGTTATGGCTGAGTTTCGGGTCATGGAATACGAACTACCGAAAGCCCACGTGCCGATGCCGTCCGGTGACCCGAGCCAGGTCGTTATCATCCAGGACATGCCGTACTTCGGCTATCACGTCGAATTGCACGGCAACGGAGACGTTGTCTACTGGTCAATCCAGCCTGGTGACAAGAAAGTACTGCAAGCTCGTCACATCGATCCGAAGTTCGTCGCCTATATCCTGAAAGAGGCCGAGGACGCGGATTTCTGGTCGCTGCGTGACGTCTATCCCAAGAACTCGAAAAAGCCGGGAGATTATGCCTCCCGCATCGAGATCAGGCTTGGCGGAGTGACCAAGTCGGTGACCGACTACGACGATCAGGAATCGGGCATGCCGGAAGCGGGCCATTTTCTGGCCTGGGGTATCCGGCACGACGTCCCTTTTGAGATCAGGCCAATTAAATGATCGAACCGCGAAGACCTTAGTGCTTGAACGCATCCATCGCGGCCGTGAACTGGCCCTTGTCGTTCATCGCCCCCAGTTGGTACTTCGTCCATTTCGGGTCGGCGTCCGGTTCCCAGTAGAACACGCCCAGGCCCTTGTCGCCTAAGGCCTTATTGCGGGCAATGACGTCGCTCAGCATCGCCTTGGCGCCGTCCGGGTCGTCGTACTGGAAGCCCGTTTCGACCACCATGATCGGCTTGTTGTAGCGCGCCACCAGGTCGGTCATGGTTGCCCCCAGCATCGGGTTGGTGACCTTCCAGTCCTTGGCCTTGCTCCAGTACGGATAGTAGGACAGGCCGATGATGTCGGTCTTGCCGCCCGCCTTGAAGAAATTGTCGAAATACCGGCGGCACCGGTCGCCGTCCCAGCCGTTGTCGATGTGCAGCACCACCTGGGCGTCGGGATAGACCGCCTTGACCGCGTCGTAACCGGCATTGGTGAAGGCGGTGATGTTGTCAAAGTGATCGGTCTTGCCATCCGGCCACAGCAGGCCGTTGGTGATCTCGTTGCCGACCTGCACCCAGGCGACGTCGATGCCGTTGGCCTTCAGATAGCTCAGCACATCGCGGGTATGGTCGCCGACATCCTGCGCCAGCTGCTTGACGTCGTGCCCGGCCCAGGCGGCCGGCTTGAACTGCTTCTGCGGGTCGGCCCAGTTGTCGCTGTAGTGGAAGTCGAGCATCACCTTCTGGCCGTTGGCCTGGGCGCGCTTGGCCTTGACCAGCAGGTCCTGCTTGCCGTTCCAGCCCTTGGCCGGATTGACCCAGACGCGCAACCGGATGGCGTTGATGCCGAGATTTTTCAGCAGCACATACGGGTCCGCCTTGGCCCCCGTGGCGTCGCGGAACACCACGCCCTCGGCCTCTTCCTGCGTCACCCAGCCGATATCGGCGCCATAGGCATAATCCTGCGCATGCGCAGGGGCGGAGAGGGCGGCCAGGGCGACGCCCAAGGCAAGAATCGAAAGCGTTTTCATCACAATATCCCCCTGGGAACGGCCGTCTTGCGGGCCAAGTTTCGGCGAAATTATATGACAATTTCCGCCTTTGGCAAGCGCTTCGGACACACCGCGCCGGCGAATTAAGGCATCTCTGTGACAGGCCGGATTCCGCCTTTTCAGACTGTCAATAAAGTGTCAATAGGAGGGTGCCGACCGCGAGTCACGTCGTGGGGAGCAAAAGTCACACTTCGGTAATCAGTGTTAAAAAATATTGCCGAAATGGCTTCAAAAGTGCCCGACTCAAGTTATCGGGTAACCAATCGTTAATCATATTTGATGTCTCATAAGCCTCTTGGTATGAGGGTTTGAGAAAGCGTCCGTCATCCCTGAGTGGGGAAAGGTTGGTCCAAAAGCCATGGCTATTCATCTTTCTGCGCCGCGCTCCCAAGAGCTCAAGCCGCGTATCGTCGTGTTCGGTGTCGGCGGGGCCGGGGGTAACGCGGTCAACAACATGATCGATGCCGGCCTGGAGGGCGT
>CAYULN010000268.1:0-10529 GCA_964445605.1 uncultured Caulobacteraceae bacterium
CGACGCCGGTATCGCTAACAGTCCGCGTGGGTAAGGTCACGGTCGTGGTCACTTCAGGCGTCGTCCCCGGTTAGGCGTGGTTTGTCGTTCAGATTTAAAAAATGTCTTATGAGTGAAAAATTCTTAGTCCACATGTCCGGCGCAGGCAAGCGGATTCGCCTGTCATTAACCGCCTAAGGCGCGGCTGAGCACAATGGCGGTCGCCTTCAGGCGCGTGACGGCTTCATCGATGCCAACGCTGTCCGTGGTTTTGATGAAGGGCATGGTCAGTGAGGCGATCACCGACGTCTCATTGCGCACCGGGCAGGCGATGTCGGTAATGCCTTCGGTATAGCTGCTCTTGTTGGCGACGAAGCCCTGGGCCTGGGCTTCCTCGACCTTGGCCTCGAAGGCGCGCCACTCATCCGGCGTCACGCCGGCGCGCAAGGAAGACCGCCACGAATCGCGCCGCTTGGGCGTCTGAAAGCCGAACAGCACGATGCCTGAGGTCGACTTGACCAGGTGACGCTGATAACCGACCCGCACCGAAAAGCCCAGGTCGCCGGGCGCCTCGACCCGCGCCACCACCACCATGCGGTCGTCCGAGGCGATGGCCAGGTGACAGGCCTGGTGCGTCTGCTCGCTCAGGTCCTGCATCAGGGGCAGGGCGCTGATCAGCAGGTTCTGGTTGGGGCCGCGCGAAATGCCGAGCGAAAACAGCTTGTTGGTCAGCTCGAAGCCGTCGCCCTTGGCCGACGGCCCGACATAGCCGCGCGTTTCCAGCACCTGCACCATGCGGAACAGCTCGCTGACCGACCGGTCGAGCCGCGCCGATATCTGCGACAGGGTCAGTGGCGCCTTGGCGGCGGCCAGCAGTTCGAGCACGTCGAGGCCCTTTTCCAGCGCCGGGGCGCGGTACTTGCCGCTCTTGTCGCCGGCTTCGGCGGCGTCGTCTTGCGTGTCAAAGGAAGCCATGGGCGTGTCTCACGTCAGGGAATAGAAGGCGGCGGCCGCGCCGCCGAAAATGGCGGTTTGCGCCGGAACGTCGAGCCGGTCAACCCAGGCTCGTGTCCAGCCGAACCATTGCCGGTAGCCGAGCCTTAAAGCCACCACCGGCCAGTCCGATCCCCACATCAGCCGGTTCGGCCCGAAGGCCGCGAGCAGATGGTCGGCATAAGGCGCCAAGGCGTCCGACGATTGGCCGGACGCCGTCTCGGTGATCAGGCCGGACAGCTTGCACAGGACGTTCTTGTGGCGCGCCACGGCGGTGATGCCGTCGCGCCAGGCCTGGGTTGCAGCCGCGTCATTCGCGGCGATCGGCGGTTTTGCGCCGTGGTCGATGACGATGCGCAGGCCCGGCCGCGCCTCGGCCAGCCGCGCGATCACCGGTAAATGGCGGGGAAAGATCAGCGCGTCGAAGGTCAAGCCCAGCCGCATCAGGGCATCGAGCGCCGGCTGCACGTCCGGGCGCAAAATCCATTCGTCGTCGGCCAGGCCCTGCAGCATCGGCCGCAGACCTTTCAGCTTCGGTTGCCGGGCCAGGTGGGCGATGCGCGCGGGCGCATTCGGCGCGGCCAGATCGGCCCAGCCGACCACGCCCTTGATCAGCGGCGCCTCGGCGGCGACAGCAAGCATCCAGTCGGTGTCGACGTCGTTGGGCTGCGACTGCACCAGCACGGTGCCGGTGACGCCGCATTCCGCCGTCACCGCCTTGAGGTCGTCCACGCCGAAATCGCGATGGATGGCCGCAAGGTCCGGGGTCGGCCATTCGTGTCCGTTCCTGCCGATCTGCCAGAGATGCTGATGGGCGTCGACAAGCATTAGTGCGAAGCGGCCATATCGGGCTGCACGGTGGACCGCTTGGTACCGAAGGCGTAGAGCGCGATGACAACGAAACAGGCCACCGGCACCAGGATGGCGGTGCGGATGTGGCTCATGTCGGAAATCTTGCCCATGACGCCGGTCAGCACGGCGCCGCCGATGATGCTCATGACCAGCAGCGACGAGCCCAGCTTGGTCAGCGGCCCCAGGCCCTGCACCGAAGTGGCGAATATGGTCGGGAACATGATCGACATGAAGAAGGACGACGCCACCAGGCAGTACAGCCCGTTCTGTCCGCCCATCAGGGCGGCGACGGCGGTCAGGCCGATATTGACGACGGCGAACAGCCCGAGCAGCCGCGACGCCGGAACGACGCGCATCAGGGCGGTGCCGGCGAACCGGCCGACGGCGAAGGCGACCAGCGCGGCGAAGACATAGTCGGCGGCGGCCTTGTCGGTGATGTGGATCTCCGACTGGGCATATTTGATCGTATAGCTCCACACCCCGACCTGGGCGCCGACATAGAAGAACTGCGCCACCACGCCCATCAGGAAATGGCCATGCCGGAACAGGTTGTCGTTGGTCTTGACGGCGGTTTCATGCGTGTCGGCGGTGGCCGACTTCGGGAACTTGCTGAACGCCACCAGCACGGCCCAGGCCAGGATAATGCAGCCGATGATGAGGTAAGGCATCTGCACAGCCTTGGCCTCGCGGACGAAGTCGGCGCTGGTGTTCAGCTTCTCGATGCCCGACAGGATGAAGGTCTTGCCGACCCAGATGCCGCACAGCGACCCGAGCGGGTTGAAGGCCTGCGCCAGGTTGAGGCGGAAGGCGGCGTGCTTTTCGTCGCCCAGTATGGTCATCAGCGGATTAGCCGAGGTCTCCAGGAAGGCCAGGCCCGAAGCGATGACGAACAAGGCGCCGAGCAGCCAAGGATACTGGTGGATTTCCGCGCCTGGCCAGAAGGAGAAGGCACCCAAAGCGAAGATGACCAGGCCGGTGATGATCGCCGCCTTGTAGCCGAATTTCCGCATCAGCAGGCCGGCCGGAATGGCCATGATGAAATAGCCGGCATAGAAGGCCTGCTGCACGAAGCTCGACTCGAAGTCGGTGAGCACGAACGCCTTCTTGAACTGCGGGATCAGGATGTCGTTGAGGTTGTTGGCCATGCCCCAGAAGAAAAAGAGGGCGGTGATCAGGATGACGGGCCAGAGCCCCGATTTTTCCTTCGGTGCGCTTTCCGAGGTTTGCATGGCGATTTTTCCCTGTCCGTGTAAGGCCGCCGCGCCCTCGTGAGCGTCGGTACGGTCCCATGTTCTTTTGTCGTTAAGACATCACATATGAACGTGAACGTCAAATATGAAATTTACAGGCCGATCAAAACCTGCCAAGCCTTTCGGTAAAACGAGATGAAACCGCCATGCCGACCAAGCTCTATTTCGCCCTCGACCTGAAGGACGATCCGACCCTGATTGCCAAGTACAAGGCCTGGCACGCCCCCGGCGCCGTGCCCGCCGCCGTCAATAAGTCGATCCGCGACGCCGATATCCAGGAGCTGGAAATCTTTCTGGCCGGCAACCGCCTGGTCATGGTCCTGACGCCCGGATCGCGTTTCGACGGGGCGGCCAAGGCGGCGGCCGACGCCGTCAATCCCGCGGTCCAGGAATGGGAAACCCTGATGTGGCAGTTCCAGCAGCCCTTGCCATTTGCGTCGCCGGGCGAAAAGTGGGTATTGATGGACAGTATCTATTCGCTCTCGGATCAGTCCTGAATGACCGACAAGTACAAACGTCAGTGCGGCGCCTGCACTCTGTGCTGCAAGGTGATGCGCATCGAGGAGCTCGACAAGCCGGTCGGAACCTGGTGCAGCCACTGCGCTGTCGGCCAGGGCTGTAACATCTATGCCGACCGGCCGCAGTCGTGCCGCGACTTCCATTGCGGTTACATGTTCTGGGAAAACAATATCGGCGAACACTGGTTCCCGGCCAGGAGCCGCATGGTCATCGTCTCGGAACTGAACGGCAAACGCATCGGCATTCGCGTCGATCCGTCCCGCCCGGACGCCTGGCGCAAGCCGCCCTATTATAACGAGATCAAGGCCTGGGCCCGGCACACCCGCGTGCCGGAAAGCCGCGACGACGCCTTCGCGGTCACCGTCCATATCGGCGAGCAATGGATCTGGATCCTGCCGGATCGCGAGGTCGATATCGGCGTCGTCGGCGAAGACGAGATGGTCGCGACAGCGGAACTGATGACGCCGTCCGGGCCCCGTATCGACGTCGTCAAGGTGAAAAAGGACGACCCGCGCCTGGCCCGCTGACTCGACGCGGAAAAACCAATAAACATACAATTGCCAGCCCCGCTCCGGTCAAGTAAGAGGGGTAAAAGCATAATTTCACAGGCGCGTAGAGGAAGCGTACCACCTATGGGACTTTTATCGATGTTCGGCGGCAAACCCCTGAAAATCGGCCTGATCGGCCTGGGCAAGATCGCCGTCGATCAGCACATTCCGTCGATCAATGCCAACAAGAACCTGAAATTGGTGGCGGGCTGCTCGCCCAATGCCCGCCCGCAGGGTGTCAAGGCGTATAATACCGCCGAGGAGATGCTGGCCGCCCATCCGGACATCGAGGCGGTCGCCATCTGCACCCCGCCGCAGATCCGCCACGCCATCGCCATGGACATGATCGCCCGCGGCCTGCACGTCTTCCTTGAAAAGCCGCCGGCGGCCACCATCGGCGAAGCGGAATCGATCAAGCGCGCCGCCGCCGCCAAGGGGGTAAGCTTGCTGGCCAGCTGGCACTCGCGCTTCTCCCCGGCCGTCGAGCCCGTCCGCGCCTGGATCGCCGAACGCAAGATCAAGAAGGTGTCCATCGTCTGGAAGGAAAACGTCCGCCAGTGGCACCCGGGCCAGGCCTGGATCTTCAAGGCCGGCGGCATGGGCGTCTTCGATCCGGGCATCAATTCGCTGTCCATCCTGACGCGCATCATGCCGGACCAGGTGCTGGTCAAGACCGCCGACCTGCACATCCCGGGCAACTGCGAGGCGCCCATCCAGGTCGAGATGGACATGGTCTCGGAAGGCGGCGTGCCGATCCGGGCGGAATACGACTTCCTGCAGACCGGCATCCAGACCTGGAGCATCTACGTCGAATCCGAAGCCGGCGAGAAGCTGGCCCTCAGCATGGGCGGCACCGAGCTGGAGATCGACGGCAAGGAGCTGATCAAGGAAAAGGAAGCGGAATATCCGGGCCTGTACGCGCACTTCTACGAGCTGGTGAAGAACAAGGCGTCGGACGCCGACTTCTCGCCGCTGCGTATCGTCTCGGACGCCATGCTGCTCGGCCGCCGGGTGGTGGCGCCGGACTATATCGAATAAAAAAGAAACCCCACCACCGCATCTTGCCGTCCCAGCCGCCGGTACAGGTCACGAGTATCGAGCACGGCTTCGTGCGGTCCCCGGCACCGGCCGCCCGGCTCCCCGACAAGCGGGGAGGCACAAGAAAGAAAGCTTGCTGGCGGTCGTTATTCGTTCCTCGCCGCTTGTCGGGGAGGGGGACCACGAGCCGACTCTCAATGAAGACCTGCAATGGATGGCTCGTGGTGGAGGGGTTTCTTACTTTGCCTTGGCCAATGTTTATTGCTGTGCCACCCTGTCGCTTTGTCAGCGAGAAACACCCATGGCCCAGGACCTATTCGAAGCGGCGCGTGCCGCCATGGCGCTCAGCCATTCGCCCTATTCGAAGTTTCCCGTCGGCGCCGCCCTGCGCGCCGACGACGGCCGCGTCTATGCCGGCACCAATATCGAAAACGTCGCCTTTCCTCAGGGCTGGTGCGCCGAAGCCACCGCCATCGGCCAGATGATCATGGGCGGCGGCCGGCGCATCACCGAAGTCGCCGTCATCGCCGAAAAGTTCCCCCTGTGCCCGCCGTGCGGCGGCTGCCGTCAGAAACTGGCCGAGTTCGCCGACGGCGGCGCGCGCATCTGGCTATGCGACGAAACCGGCCCGCGCGAGAGCGTCACCCTGTCCGAACTGCTGCCCGGCGCTTTTCCGACCAACGCCCTCGACCCCGGCCGGTAGCCGGCTGAAGTTGACAATCCCCCGGCGCGGCCTAGGCTGAGCCGGCTCGCACGGGCGGAAGAGGGGATGCGCATGAAAAGCTTGGCAATTGCTGCAGTGATGGCCGTGAGTTCGGCCGCGTCGGCGCAGGTCGTTACCCCCATTCCGCAGGCCGACGCCTATGTCCCCGTGCCTGGAGGCAGGCTGGCTGCCGACAATCGCCATGTCTATCGCATCGTCTTCGAAGCGGTGCACGGCGCCGATAAACCCGACCGGGTCGCGCCCGCCGTCGCCATGGCCGGCGCCGAACTGAATACGTTGGCGGCGCACAAGGTGAAGCGGGCCAATATGCGCTTTGTACTGGTCTTCCATACCCAGGCCGCCGACGAAGCCGTCCTCGACAACGCCGCCTACCGGGCCAGGTATGGCGTCGACAATCCCAACCTGCCGGTGCTGGCGGCGCTGAAACGCCAGGGGGTGGAATTGCTGGTCTGCGGCCAGGAACTGCATGCCGACGGCGTGCCGCTCGAAGCCGTGGCCCGCGACGTCAACATCGCCGATGACGGCCTGGTGGCGATCGCCACCTACGAAGGCCAGGGCTACGCCCATCTTGCTTTTTAAGAACGGACTCGGCGCAGGATGACCAGATAGAGCGCCAGCAGCACAAACGGCGTCAGCGGCAGGTGCACCTGATCGGCCAGGCTGCGCGCCACCAGCGGCAGGACAAAGGCGACGAGGACCACGGTCTTTTCCCACGGCCGGAAACCGGTCCGCACACCAGTCGTCACCAGCCAACCCAGCGGCACGGCCAGTAGCAGCAAGTCATAGTCGAGCAGGAACGGGCTGAGTTGCAGCGTCGCGATCACCATGACGGCGGCGAAGGCGGCCGGCTCTGGCTTGTGCCTGACCACCCAATAACACGCCGATCCCAGCACAGCCGCCGCGGCCAATCCCTGTACAGCATAGGCCAGCGTCACAGGCGCGCCCCATACCCGCAACGCCGCGTACCAGCTCTGCATCTTGCCGGGCGCCACCAGGCCATCGTCGAGCGTCGCCCGCGCCAGGGCGGAATTGTGCAGGAAGGCGGCATAGCCGTCCGTTCCGACCACTAGCCACGCCGCCAGGCACAGCGCCGCCGCGCTCACACCGGCCGCAAAGAATGTCTTCCACCGCGCCGGGGCCGCCCAGGCCGAAGCCGCCAGCAGAAAGGGCAGGGCCAGCGCCAGTTGCGGCTTCATGACCAGCAGGCCGAACACCAGCCCGGCGACGACCGGACGGCGCTTCAGCAGCCCGCAGCCGGCCAGCATGACCGCCGTGAACAATGCGGCGTTCTGGCCATTGCCGAGATTGATCCACACCGCCGGAAAGGCCAGCAGGGCAATGACCGGCACGCCCTTGAGCCACTTGCGGGCGGCGGCGACAGCCGCGGCCGTCGTGGTCCCCAACCAAACCACCAAGGCCGCGCCATAGGGCAGCAGAGCCAGCGGTGAACAGAGGAGCAGATAGGCCGGCGGATAGAAAAACGCCCAATAGCCATAGGACCGGCCGAAAATGCCATCCTCGGCCGCCTGGTGCGCCGCCGGCTGCCAGGCGTCGGCGGCATGGCCGGACAGGGCTAGTTCCGATGCGGCGTAGAAACTCATGAAATCGGTGCCAAGCGGCTTGCCGGCGCGGTCGATCAGATGGTGGGACAGGGCGACCCAGATCACGAACCCGGCCGCATTGACCGCCAAAAGGATCAGGCTGTAGGCGCGCACGCGCTCGCCGTTCAGCCAGTCGGCGTCGCGAAAAAACGGCTTGAGGCGGGCAAGAAACGGCAAGGCGGGCTCCGACCGGAGCCATAGTTTCTCACGGCCGCCTTGAAATCCGGTTACTTTTCTTGAGCTACGTTGTTCGTGAGAGCATCCCAATGGTCGACGACAATCGTATAGAACGACCAGATATTATCCCCTGGTCCATCAACGATTCGCTTGTATGCCTTGGTAGGGGGAAAAACCCAATGGTCGTCAGCGAGACGCAGGCCCAACGCGTTCAGTTCCGTATTCACTTGCCATTCGCCGCCTTTCTCGCGACGCATGACTTCACCGACATAACCTCCCAGCACCTTGCTTATGGCATCGAGCTCGGCATCGCTTGGCGGTCTGCGGAATAGCTTGCCGAGAAATCCTTTCGGCATGGCAGCGTGTAGCTTTCCCGCGATCTTTTCAATTTTTTCAATGCTTTCCCGAGAGTAGTCAAGCAGTACGCCTTGCTGCTTGGCGTAGTCGACAGCGTCCTCAGCATAGGCTGCCATCATGTCGTTGATCGTCGGTTCCATTCGTGCCCCCCTGGACCCCCGGTTACTTCTCGTCGTCGATAAATTCGGCTTCCTGGGTGTTCGACCGCGTCACCCGCGCCACGCGCAAGGCATTGGTCGAGCCCGACTTGCCGAACGGCATGCCGGCGACGATCACCATATCCTGGCCCGGTTCAGCTATGCCTTCGGCACGCGCCAGCTTGGTCACCACCGCCACGGTTTCGGTCATCGAGTGGGTCACCGGCGCGATCACCGGATGCACGCCCCAGGTCAGGGCCAAGCGGCGCGCCGTGTCCTCGTTCGGCGTCACCCCCAGGATCGGCGCCGTCGGCCGCTCACGCGCTACGTGCAGGGCGGTGTTGGCCGAGTTGGTCAGGGCAGCAATGGCGACGGCGTCGATGGTCTGGGCCACTTGACGGGCCGCAGCGGCCATGGCGCCGTTGGTCGTCTTTTCCGGCTCCGGACGGCGGCGGTCGGTCAGGCCGCGCCAGCCGTCGTCGCGTTCAACGCGGGCGACGATGCGGTCCATGATGGTCACCGCCTCGACCGGATATTGTCCGGCGGCCGTTTCGGCCGACAGCATGACCGCATCGGCGCCGTCGAACACGGCGGTGGCAACGTCGGAGGCCTCGGCGCGGGTCGGCGTCGGCGCCGAAATCATCGATTCCAGCATCTGGGTGGCGACGATCACCGGCCGGCCCATCTGGCGCGCCGTCATGACGATCCGCTTCTGCGCCAGCGGCACCTCTTCCGGCGGCAACTCGACCCCAAGGTCGCCGCGCGCCACCATGACCGCGTCGCTCAGACGGATGATTTCATCCAGATTTTCCAGCGCCTGCGGCTTTTCCAGCTTGCTCAGCACCCAGGCCCGGCCCTTGATGATGTCGCGCGCTTCGATGACGTCCTCGGGCCGTTGCACAAACGACAGGCCGATATATTCGACGCCGCGTTCCAACGCGAAGGCCATGTCCTCGCGGTCCTTCTTGGTCAGGGCCGGGATCGGCAGGGTGACATCCGGCACGTTGACGCCCTTGCGGTCCGACAAACGTCCACCATTGACGACGATGGTTTCCAGATGGTCCTCGCGGACGTGCGTGACGCGCAGCTTCAGCTTGCCGTCGTCGAGCAGCAGGTGCGAGCCGATCTGGGCGGCGGCGATGATTTCCGGGTGGGGCAGGTTGGCGCGCGTTGCATCGCCCGGCGTCGGATTGAGGTCGAGGCGGAACTTCTGGCCGGCGGTCAGGTTGGTCGCCCCGCCCATGAACCGCCCGACCCGCAGTTTCGGGCCCTGCACGTCGGCCAGGATGCCGATCGGATGCTTGGTCTTGGCTTCCAGCGCCCGGATCAGGTCGATGTTCTTGCCGTGGTCCTCGTGGCTGCCATGGCTGAAATTGAGGCGGAACACGTCGGCCCCGGCGGCGTGCAACTGCGCCAGCATATCGGCGTTCGAGCTGGCGGGACCCAGGGTGGAAACGATCTTGGTCTTGCGGCGGCGGAGGATTTTCAAGGCGCGGTACTCTCTTCCTGACACGTTTTGGCCGGGAAATGACGCGCGTTCTGCCTTCGGGTCAAGTCCAAATTTACCACGCAAAAGCGAGCACGGCTTCCGGGCGGATCAACCGGTAACGCGCATCTGCGCGCAAAATGTCAGCGCTGTCATTTTGCATCTTGTCAAACCCGGCCGGTCTGGTACGTCAAAGGCAAAGACAAAAGGTGGAGGATGACATGACCCGCGGGGAATGGCGGCGCGTGAGCGCGGCCGGTTTGGCGCTTGCGCTGGCGGTAACGCCTGCCTTTGGTCACGCCAAAGCCAAGGCAGCGCCGAAAGCGAAGCCCGCCGCAGCGGCGCCGGCAAAAGGCCAATACAAGCACTTCCGCGCCGCCGTCTATATCCCGGTCAATGTCGTCAAGAGCCTGGCCGATCCGGCCCGTTTCAGCCACGAATTCGACCGCGCCATGCGTCAGGTGCCGTTCGACAAGGTCTATATCGAGGTTTACCGCGACCGCACTTTCGCCAGCGACGCCGAGATCGAAACCGTCAAGAAAGCCTTCCAGGCCAAGGGGATAGAGGTCGCCGGCGGCATGACCCTGGCGGCCGGCGGCTTCAACGGCCAGTTCGGCACCTTCGACTACGAGGATCCGAAGGACCGCGCTGAATGCCAGAAAGCGGTGGAAACCGCCGCCCGCCACTTCGACGAAGTGATCATGGACGATTTCTTCTTCTACACCTCGAAGTCGGACGCCGACATCAAGGCCAAGGGCGACCGGACGTGGACGCAATACCGGCTCGACACCATGCGCGAGGTGTCGAAGGATCTGGTGCTCGACCCGGCGCACAAGACCAATCCGAAGGTCAAGGTCATCATCAAATA
>CAYULN010000269.1:0-21226 GCA_964445605.1 uncultured Caulobacteraceae bacterium
GCGCCATCGGCGCCGGCTTCAAGGGCCACCCGAAGATTCAGGACGGTATCGTCCACGTCGAGGACCCGAAGCACCCGGCCATGCGCGGGCTGCCCGTGACGTGGCCGCGCAATGAGGAATGGTACAGCTTCGACCGCGACCCGCGTGGCCCGGGCGTGCATGTGCTGGCCACCGTTGATGAGACGAGCTACGACCCGACCGACAAGCTACGCATGGGCGCGGATCACCCGATTGTCTGGACGAAATGCGTCGGCAACGGCGGGGTGTTCTTTTCGGCGCTCGGGCACCAGATCAAGGACTGGAGCGAGCCGGTCTTCCTCAGCCACATAGACGGCGCAATGGAATGGGCGCGCGATCCGAAATCGAAAATGTGCTGACGCAGATGACAAAAAAGCCGCCCCGAACCGGAGCGGCTTTTCACTTTCAATCTGCAATCGAGATTACAGCGAGGTAGTCGCGGTGTCGACCTTCACGCCCGGGCCCATGGTGCTCGAGAGCGAGATCTTCTTGACGTACAAGCCCTTGGCGCCCGACGGGCGGGCCTTGACCAGCGCGTCGACCAGCGCCTTGACGTTCGCTTCGAGCTGATCGACCGTGAACGACGCCTTGCCGACGCCGACATGGACGATACCGGCCTTTTCGACGCGGAACTCGACGGCACCGCCCTTGGCGTCCTTGACGGCCTGGGCGACGTTCGGGGTGACGGTGCCGACCTTCGGATTGGGCATCAGGCCGCGCGGGCCCAGCACCTTACCGAGGCGACCGACCAGGGCCATCATGTCCGGAGACGCGATGACGCGGTCGAAGTCCATGAAGCCGCCCTGGATCTTTTCGACCAGGTCTTCGGCGCCGACGACTTCAGCGCCAGCCGCCAGAGCTTCTTCAGCTTTCTTGTCCTTGGCGAACACGGCGACGCGGACGTCCTTGCCTGTGCCCGACGGCAGGTTGACGACGCCACGGACCTGCTGGTCGGCGTGACGCGGGTCGACGCCCAGGTTGACGGCGATTTCGACGGTCTCGTCGAACTTGGCCTTGGCGTTGGCCTTGACGGTGTTGAGGGCTTCGGTGAGCGGATACACCTTGGTGGTGTCCGCGTTCCAGGCCTTAATGCGCTTTGCGATCTTGGTCATGTCTTAGTCCACCACCTGCAGGCCCATGGAACGGGCGGAACCTTCGATGATCTTGGCGGCCTGATCGAGATCGTGGGCGCTGAGATCCTTCATCTTCTTCTCGGCGATGTCACGCAGCTGCTTGCGCGTGATCTTGCCGGCGCTTTCGCGGCCCGGCAGCTTGGAACCCGACTTCAGGTTCAGCGCCTGCTTGATGAAGAAGGTAGCCGGCGGGGTCTTCGTGACGAAGGTGAACGATTTGTCCTGATAGACCGTGATAATGGTCGGGAGCGGCGTGCCTTTTTCGACGTTTTCGGTACGGGCGTTGAATTCCTTACAGAAACCCATGATGTTGACGCCGCGTTGACCCAAAGCCGGGCCGATGGGGGGCGAAGGCGTGGCAGAGCCGGCCTTCACCTGGAGCTTGATATAGCCCAGGATTTTCTTAGCCATTGATATCTCCTATGCGCTCCGGGTTTAGCGAAGCTATGAAGCCGTGGTCTTGGGTCACCCCTCCCACGGATTTGTCTTCCCATTTTTGGCGCCTCATGTTTGACCAAAAAGTGCGATGTATTTCGCGCCACTTTTGGGCATGAGGCTACGGGAGCGCGGCCTATAACCGGTTTGCCTTGGGATTGCAAGCCTCAGGACGCGGATCGCCGATACGGTCTCAAAGCCGCCAGGGCCAGCCGCGACGCCTCGTCGCGCAGGGCGACCTGGGCCGCGGTAAAGCTGTCCGAGCCGCCACCGTCGCTGTTGCACAGGATGGCCACGGTCAGCTTACGGTCGGGGAAGCTGCGCAGGTGGGCGGTGAAGCCATTGACCAGCCCGCTGTGCGAAATGACGCGGTCGTTGCCGAAGCGGCCAAGCCCAAGCCCCAGGCCATAATTCGGCGCCACCAGGCCGCCGTTCCGGAAACGGACCGGTGTCTGCATGGTCTTGAAACTGGCCGGCTTCAGCACCTTGCCGTTCATCAGCACGGCATGCCAGCGGCACAGGTCCTCGGTGGTCGAGCTGATGGCGCCGGCGCCGCCGATCAGGCTCGGCGGGATCGACAGCGTCGGCTGGAACCCGCCCGCCGCGCGGTAGTCGGGATAGTAGCCGACACAGGCGCCCGGCTCGGCGTCCGGTGCGCCGATGCTGGTGTCGCCCAGCCCAGCCGAGGCAAACAACCGCCAGCGGCAGAAGTCGTGGTATGGCATCCGGGCCAGCTTTTCGACGACGATGCCCAACAGGGCAAAGCCGCTGTTGCTGTAGTGCCAGGCCGTGCCGGGTTCCGACTGGAACAGCGGGCGGCTGGAAGCGATCGCCGCCATGATTTCCCCGGCGCTGTAGCTGTGGTGGCGATTGATCGGATAGACGTCGGCGAGATAGTCGCCCAGGCCCGAGGTATGGCTCAGCAACTGGGTCAGGGTGACGTCGGCGGCGCGCGGAAACTCGGGCAGATAGAGGGCCAGCGGATCGCTGAGCTTGAGGAACCGTTCCTCGGCCAGCAGCATGATCGCGGCGGCGGTGAACTGCTTGCTGACCGAGCCGATGCGAAACGGCGTCTGCGGAGTCGCCGGTAGCCTGCGGGCGATGTCGGCCAAGCCGAAGCCCTTGGAATACATCCAGTTGCTGCCCTGCATGATGCTGAGGCTCAGGCCGGGCGTCTGGCCATTGGCGATCATCCGCGCGGCCATGGCGTCGAGCGACGGCCAGGCCGACTGCAACGGCGGCGGCGTCACCGGCGGCCGGATCGGCTCGGCCGGCATGTCGAGGACCTGGGGCGGCGGCGGTTCGGAACAGGCGGTCAGGCCGGCGGCGGCAAAGGTAGCCGCCAACCGCGCCAAAGTGCTCCGCCGTGTGGTCGACGCCTGACCGCGCACCCCGTCCCCCTGCTCATGACCCCTTTGGCCGCAAGGCGCCAAAGAGGCGAAGGCAAGGTTATACACAGGTGCCGATGGGCGAACAATTGCCGGCGGCAAAGTCGGAGGCGGGCGTGATCCTCCGGACACAATCGCCGGGCCAGGTGGCCCGGCGACCTCCCCGTCTGCCGCCAGACACGCCTTCACTGCCCGGAAAAGGGGTCCCGGGCGCCCGTCGAGCCCGGCAGCCCTTATTTGGCCGGCGGCGGAACGGCCGTTTCCGCCTCGATCGTCAGGTCGACCTGATCGCCGACCAAGGGAACCTTGGTGATGCCGAAGTCGGATCGCTTGACGGAGGCCGTGGCCGAAAAGCCGGCCCGGCTCTTATCGTCGCTGATCTTGTTGAGCTTGACGTCGAGCACTACCGGCCTGGTGATGCCGCGGATCGTCAGATCGCCGGTGACCTTGGCCGTATCCTTGCCGGTCACGTCCACCCTGGTGCTCTTGAAGGTGGCGGTCGGATAGGCGGCGGCGTCGAAGTAGCCGGGCTTCTTCAGTTCCGTGTCGAGTTCGGCAAGGCCGGTATTGATGGCGTCGATGGGAAAGGCAACCTCGACCGAACTGTTGGCCGGCGCGGCCTCGTCAAGCGTCACCGCGCCCGCCGCGCTCATGAACTTGCCGTTCATGTGCGCCAGACCGCCGGCATGAGAATAGGTGAACATCACGAAGGTGTGGCGCGGATCGATCTTGTACGTAACCGGCGCGGCACATGCAGGGACGCTCATCGCCAGCGCGAAAGCGACGGTCGCCGCCATCAGCGGCTTTGCAAACATTTTCATAATCAACAGCTCTCTGTAGAAGGTGAATTGGATGGCCGTTTCAAAGACTGTCGAAGCGACAGCCGTTGAAACATTCACACTCCTGCATGGCCCCGTCGCGCTGTTGTCCGCGCTTTCTATCCGGAAATCCGGCCGACGGAAGATTCGGCGGTTCCGGCTTATGCTTCTATGCAATCGGCGCAGCGACGGCAACGGAATGTGCGCAAAAGGCGTAATCGGGCGAGACGGTTTCCGGCGTTCCATTCAGCCCGCCCCTTTTTCGCAGCCGCACTTCCTGGCTGGCTTGCCGCCGTCGCCCGTTACCGTCTGCCACAAGCCCATCGTCCAGCACATCGGGCAGCCGCGCCACGCCACCAGGGCAATAAGAAGAAGCGCGCTGGCAACGACCAGGGACCACAAGGTCCCTAGGGCGAAAGAATATAGCGCGCCTATAGCCGCACCGATGCCGATCGCCCCTCTGACAAGGTGTTCCGTTATGGACTTGCTGGCAAACATGGATGTCTCTCCTGTCGTTACGCAGACAAAGAGACCGGCCAGGCGCCAAACGGTTCGCGGCGCCTGAAAAATTTTTCACACCAGCAGGTATTCGCGCACGAGCAGACGCGCCCGGTGCAGACGCGCCTTGACGCTTTCACGGGTCAGTTGCAGCCGGGTCGCGATTTCCTCGACGGTCAGTTCCTCGACGTCGCGCAATAGCAGGACGTCCCTGTAATGGAGCGGCAGCGACTGGACGGCGGCGGCGATATCCAGCCGCAATTCGGCTTCGGGCCGCGCCGCGAAACGATCATCCTCCGCCAACGCTTCCGCCGATGCCACCGGCCAGCCCTGGCGGGCCAGCTTCAGACAGGTCCGGCGGACCACCTGAAACAACCACCCCGAAAACGCCCCCAGCCGGCGCAATCCGCCAATGTGGCGATAGATGATCCACAAGGTTTCCTGGACAGCATCTTCCACGTCGCTGGCATTGCGGCAGGTACGGCGGGCATAACGACGGATATCGCTTTGCGCCGCCGCCATGACGGCCAGGATGGCGTCGGGATCACCGGCGACGGCCGCTTCCATCAATGCTTTCATTCGCAGCCCTTCGAACGCTTGGCCAGCCGGCGACCGGCCAGGGCGCACATGGGGCAGAAACCGATTACGCCCGTCAAGAGGATGAACGCCCCCGTCCCCACCGCGAGCCACTTCGGCCAATCCGTGATCAGCAACCAGGCACAGATCATGATCGCGCTTCCGGTGACAACGCGCAACAGCCGTTCGAACGCGGGTAAATTGATAGCAAGCATGACGGTTCTTCCCTTTCCATAGGCCGCAAATGGCGCGGACAAGGATAAGGAGACGCGGTGCGCGCCAAACGGTTCGCGCGGGTGAAAAGAAATTGCCGCCGACCACCGGAATGTGCATTCCGCCGTTTTGGTGCTAGTTTGGCCCTTGATTACCCTATGGAGCAAGCCATGGCCGTCTATCATGCGGGCAGCCGCGCGCTGCAGGACCGGTTCGGCAGTCGCGCCCTCGCCGACCGGCTGGACGAAAAGCTCGGCCGGACCGCGTTCACCGACGCCGACAAGGCGTTCATCGAAAGCCTGCCGTTCTTCTTCCTCGCCACCGCCGACAGCGACGGCCAGCCGGATTGCTCGTTCAAGGGCGGTGTGCCCGGTTTCGTACGGGTCCTGGCGCCGAACCTGTTGATCTTTCCCGATTATGACGGCAACGGCATGTTCCGGAGCCTGGGCAATGTCGGCGTCAATCCGCACGTCGGGCTTCTGTTCATCGCCGTGTCCGACACGCCGAAGCGCCTGCGGGTCAACGGCACGGCCGAGATGGTCTTCGACGACCCGCTGCAGGCGGAATTCCCGGGCGCGCAGCTGCTGGTCAAGGTGACGCCGGCGCTCATCTTTCCCAACTGCCCGCGCAATATCCCGCATTTGCAGCTGGTCGCGCCGTCGGTCTATGTCCCGGAAGCCGGCAAGACGCCGGTCGAACCGGCCTGGAAAGGCTTCGACGCCTTCAAGGACGTGGTGCCGCCCCGAAAGGCCTGATCGGACGGGCATAATCGACATTCGGCTGCAATGGCTTATAGTCGCGGCCCTGAGTCCGGGAGACCCCATGCCGTCATACCTGTTGCAATCCCTGGATTGGAGCCTGCGCGGCGGCGCCTTCGCGGTCCTCGTCCTGACGGCCGCGCTACTTCTCCGCGACTCCGGACGCAATATCCTGGCCCGACTGGCGGTCGTGCTGGCCCTGAGCGGCGCGGCGTTCGCCATCAGCTCGATGGCTGGCATGCGGGCGTTGCTCGGCCTGTGGTGCCTGCCGCTGCGCGCGCCGGCGTCGGCCCTCACCGTGGTGTTGTGGCTGAGCGCGCGCAAGCTGTTCGACGACGGGTTCCGCCTGAAGGCTTGGCACGCCGCGCTGTGGGCGGGCGTCATGGCGGTGTGTGTCGCCCACGGCCTGATGCCCGAAGGGTCGGCGCCCAGGCGGGTCCTGAGCCTGGTACTGACCTTCCAGGCGCCGGCATTCGCCCTGCTGGCCGGCGTGCATATCCTGCTGACCTGGCGCGGCGACCTGGTCGAAAAGCGGCGGGCGGCGCGGGCATCGATCTTTACCAGCATCGCCCTGTACAGCATCGCCTATACGGTGATGGAGGTCATCGCCGAACGACACGGCGTATCGGACGGCGCGCGCCTCGATTTCAGCGTGATCGAGGCGGTGGGCTTGCTGACGATTGCGCTGTCCGGGGCGTGGTCGCTGCTCGGCACCTCGGACCGGCAGGCCCTCCAGGTCCTGGCCAAGGTGATGGCCACGCCCGCGCTGACGGTGGCCGATCAGGCGCTGCTGGCCCGGCTGGAAAAGATGATGAGCGTCGAGCGCATCTATCGCCAGGAAAGCTTAAGCATCGGCGCCCTGGCGGCACAGCTCGACCTGCCGGAATACCGGCTGCGGCGGCTGATCAATCAGGGCCTGGGCCATCGCAACTTCGCCGGCTTCGTCAACAGCTATCGGATCAACGACGCCAAGGCGGGACTGGCCGATCCGCAGCAGGCCCAGGTGCCTATCCTCACCATCGCCCTGGACGCCGGCTTTGCTTCGCTCGGGCCGTTCAATCGCGCCTTCAAGGCCGAAACCGGCCTGACGCCGACAGAGTTCCGCGCCCAGGCGCGGGAAGCCGTTTCCGAACCTTCCGACCTTTCGGCTAGCCGAATTTCGAATTCGGCGTGAAAATCACGCCGCAATCGGGCTTGTTCGCATCCTGCATAAGGGAGCGAACACTTTGGAAATTCTCGAATTTATCCTGAAAATAGCGGTGGTGACGGTGCTGAGCGCCTCCCTCCTCGAAGCGGTAGTGCTGGCGTTCGTCAAGGGCTGGCGCTTCTACGATTGGAAGGCGGCCGGCTTTTCGGTCTTCGACTTCCTGGTCCGGCAGTATCTGGTGGTGGCCCTACTGCCGCTGGCCTTCTGGAAGGACGGCATGGGCTGGATCTATGACCACCGGCTGTTCAACGTGCCGATGGACCTGTGGTGGGGCTGGGCGCTGTGCTTCCTCGGCCAGGAGTTCTGTTACTACTGGTACCACCGGTCGGCGCACCGCATCCGCTGGTTCTGGTGCACCCATTCCATCCACCACGGTCCGAACCAGCTCAACCTGTCGGCGGCCTATCGCTTCGGCTGGACGGGCAAGCTGACGGGGACGTTGGTTTTCTTCTATCTAGCGCCGTTGTTCGGCCTGCCGCCGAAAATCGTGCTGACCCTGTTCTCGCTCAACCTGCTCTATCAGTTCTGGATCCACGCCACGTGGATCCCGCGCCTGGGGCCGCTGGAATGGATCCTTAACACGCCGTCGGCCCATCGCGTCCACCACGCGTCGAACCAGGAATATCTCGACTGCAATTACGGCGGCGTGCTGATCATCTTCGACCGCCTGTTCGGCACCTATGTCGCCGAGCGCTCCGACGTGCCGTGCCGCTATGGGCTGGTCAAGCCGATCAGGGGTGATAATCTGATCGAGATCGAGTTCGGCCAGTGGATCGGCCTGCTGGCAGACCTGAGCACGTCACGGTCGATCGGCCAGATGCTCGGCTACCTGCTGCTGCCGCCCGGCTGGCGTCCGGACGGGATGGGCGAGACGACAAAGGCGTTACGCGCCGCTGCCGGCTTGCCGCGCCGGTCGTGGTGGCGAAGCCTGACAGAGGGACCGAGATGACAAAAAGCGCTCCGGGTGACCGGAGCGCTTTTTTTGATACCAATGGTCCCGAAAGCTTAGGCGACCTTTTCGACCTGGCCATATTCCAGATCGACCGGCGTGGCGCGACCGAAGATCGACACCGAGACGCGCAGGCGGGCATGTTCCTGATCGACGCTTTCGACCACGCCGTCGAACGAGGCGAAGTGGCCGGAGGTGATCTTGACCTTCTCGCCGATGTCGAAGCTGAGCACCGGCTTCGGACGCTCGACCGAGGCCTCGGAATTGCCGACGATGCGCTGCACTTCCTTTTCGGTTACCGGCATCGGCTTCGAGCCGCTGCCCAGGAAGCCGGTCACCTTCGGCGTGTTCTTGACTAGGTGGTAGGCGTCGTCGGTCAGTTCCATCTTCACCAGCACGTAGCCCGGGAAGAACTTGCGTTCCGAGTTGAACTTGCGGCCGCGGCGGATCTCGACGACTTCCTCGGTCGGGACCAGGATTTCGGAGAACTTGTCTTCCAGCCCGTGCTGCTTGGCCTGCTCACGCAGCGCCTCGGCCACCTTCTTCTCGAAGTTGGAATAGGCGTGGACGATGTACCACTTGTGATTGGGGTTCGAAACCGGAGCGGTGACGTCAGCGGGAGCCGGGTTTGCCATGATTTGTCTAGTCCTTAACCTTGGCCAAGTTTGGTGAGAAACGTCGTCAGATAGCCCAGGCCGCTGTCGACGACAAAGAAGAAGACGCCGGCGATCACCACCATCAGCAGGACCATCACCGTGGTCAGCCAGGTTTCCTTCCACGCCGTCCAGGTAATGCGCTTGGCCTCCTGCACGACTTCGCGGTAGAATTTCGCCGGGTTGAACGGCTTCTTCGGCGCGGCCGCCTCGGCCGTTTTGGCAGGAGTCGCACCGGCGGCCGCCATCTTGACGGGCTCGATCTTGCCGATAGCGGTCTTGGCTTGCGGTTTCGCCTCTGGTTTCTTCACCGTAGTGCCTATCTCTGTTTGTCGTCCCGCAAAAAGCGAAATGCCCCGGGACTTTCAAACAACAAAAATGAGGCTCGAAAACGCATTTTCAAGCCTTGAACTTAAAGCGTGGCAGGGGCAGAGGGACTCGAACCCACGACTTCCGGTTTTGGAGACCGGCGCTCTACCAGCTGAGCTATACCCCTATTTTGATCTCGCGAAAAAGTTTATGCCGCCAAGGCGGCAAAATACTTTTCCGCGGTCCCAGTATCGACAATCCAAAAGCTCGGGCCAAAAGCTCGGGCCAAAAGCTCGGGGCGACCCTTCGCTTTGGATTGACTTTTTGCTTGAGCGCCGCAAGCGGCACGTCGTCGCGAGCCGAGCGATGTATCAGCGCCCGCGCCAAAGGGCAACAGCCATTTTTGTTATTTCCTCGGCGGCTTAATGCACCAGCGTCGACAGCCACCAGGCCAGGCCCGCCGCCACCGGCAGCGCGCCCCAGATGCCGAGGCGGACCAGGAAGCTCGGCAGCCACAACGGGATCTTCTTTTCGGCGACACGGATGCTCAGGCGGTCATAGGCCTGGATCTCGGCGTTCGACCGGTCGAGCGCCATCTTTTCCTCGGCCGTCAGCCAAGTGCGGGTGACACAGTAGTCGCGCACCGCCTCATAGCCGTCCGCCGTGAAATGCGGCGTAAAGCTCAAGGACAGCCCGCCGAAATCCCAGCGCTTGCCGCTCTTGGGCAGGTCGAGCTGGTAGTCGGTCTTGATGAAGGTGGTGATCCGCCCCTCGCGCACGTCGCCCAGGTCGTAGGGGAAATCGCGGCGGTATTCCGGCTCGTCCAGCACGTAGTCGAAGCCGGATTCCGGGCTGAAGAACACCTTTTCGAACGCCGTACCCGTACGGTGCCACGGGTTTTCCGTGGTCACCACCGTCGAGATGGTGATCTCGTTGTTCTTGCGGTCATCGACCATCTGCGGGATGGCGCACATGTTCATGCCGTAGATGTAGCTGAACAGGGCGCAGCGGTCCTCGATGAAGCTGGTCAGGCTCTGGTATTGCAGCTGGGCGCGCACGCCGTCGGCACGGCGGCCGCGATAGATGTACTCGATCTCGATATGGGTGGTCTGGCCCTTCTTCTTGGGCAGGTGGATGACCTCCCGCACCTCATAGTCGAGGCCCGGCGACTTCTGCATCATCCGGCCCAGGTCGGATTTCGGCTTGAGGATCAGGGCATAGCCGAGGTCGGATTGCGCCAGGTGGTCGAGGTCGCCGCCCTGGGCGACGTCGGAGGTGCCTTCGAACCAGTAGGTCTTGCCGTCGTAATTGCACATCGAGATGCAGTGGTTGAAGGCGCCGAGGCGCGGCGGCTGATTGACCAGGTCGTGGCCGCGGCGGGTGTCGACCAAAGCCGGATAGCTTTCGATGCCCATGCGGGTCAGCATGGCCGCGATCATCTTCGACACGTCTTTGCAGTCGCCGATGCGGTCGCCGAAGATCTCCTTCAGGGACCGCGGCACGAACCCGCCTTCACCGAACGAGAAGGCGAAGTAGCGGATGTTTTCCTGCACCCAGCGCACGGTGGCGACGATGCGGTCGCGCGGGTCGGCGTGGTCGGCCTCGATCTTCGCGATGATGTCGAGCAGGCCCTTGGGATAGTCGTTGTCACCCTCGAAACCGGCGCGCATCAAGTCGGCGACGCGTTCCCAGGTGTCGATGGAGGTGGTGAAGAAGCCGCGATAGGTGGTGACCCAGCCCGGCATGTCGTATTCATAGTCGCACGGCGGGACCTGTTCGGCGTCCCATTCCAGCTCCGTATAGCCGTCCGGCGTGGCGGCCTGGGCCGGCGGCGACCAGCCGGCGGCGAACGGCTTCAGCGTGATCTTGCGCGTCGGCGGCACCAGCATGCGGACGTGGCGGCGTTCCCAGTAGATACCGCTCTGCAGCGGCATCGGCATGGTGATCTCGCCCTGGAAGCACGCCGGATCACCGACCAGGGTGACGGCGGTGTCGATGATGTCGCCGACCCGGACATCCGGCAGGGTAATGGCCATGGTCCAGCGGCCGTCGAGCACCAGGCGCTCGAAGCTGCGTTCGCGGCGCATGACGATATAGCGCTTCTCGACGTCGACCTCGATGACCTGATCGCCACGAATGATGCGGATATGGTGGATGGTCAGGTCGTCATAGTACGGATTGAACGGCAGGGTGACGTTGGCCAGGTAGTCGAGCGCCGACAGGTTGACGACTTCCTCGACGGTGCGGTTGTAGCGTTCCGGCCGGGTCTCCAGCTTCGCCTGGTCGTCGACCAGCCACGTATACAGCCCCCACGGCGCCTTGGATTGGTCGAGGAAGGCCGGGCGCTTGAATTCGAGTTCCTTTACCCAAGCCGGCGCCGGAGCGAAATGAATGCGCCGCCTGACATCTTCCTCGAACACGTCCCCACCCTATGCGTCTTTTTGAGCCTAGAACTCTAATCGTTAACACAGGGGCAGAAGGTCGGAAAGAGCCAATAAGACACACTCTTAGCCGCTCAAGCGCCGCCGGGCTCCTTGCAACGGCTCGGGCGGCCATGAAACGTAGATTCGGCGGTCTTGCCGAACGCAAAAGCGTTCGGAGATGCCGCTTAAGCGCCGCGAGGCTCCTCGCATTGTGCTCAAGAAGCGAAGCGTTAGCACGCTTAAGGGACTCGGGCGGCCGGTCGGCCTTGCCGAACGCAAGAGCGTTCGGAGGGACTTGGAGGTGTCAAAGAACGCGGTTATACAGGTCCGGAGCATAACGGCGAAAAGGGGTTGGGCTATGGCAATCGATATCGCTTTGAACGACGCCTTGCGCGGCATTGTCGAACATCAGGGCCGCAACCTGCTCGACGATCCGGATCGCTGTGCGCAGGCGCTGGCCGATGCCAAGCTGAGCCCGGAGGACATCGCCGGCCTGATGGCCGCCGTCAAGGAAGGCGTACCAAAGCGGCTGCTGCGCACCGCGCCGCCGCGCATCACGCCCGACACGGTCACCGGCCTGGCTCATGGGCTGGCCAATAGCACACACGTAAGTCTTGACCAGGCCCGGCAATCGGTCGAGGCCTGGGCCTACGCACTCCGCGTCGAAGTCAGTGCGCCTCCCACCGCCGAGCCGGCCAAACCGGAAGCACCGGCAATCGAACAAAAAGCGGAAACTTTCAATTCGCAAGCCCCGGCCGCCGACCAAGTACAATCGACGCCTCCGCCGCCGACCAATCTCCCGAAGCCGCCGCTCAAGATCAAGGCCGCCCTGCTTACCCCGCTCGCGGCCATCGTCGGCGGTATCGCGGGCATCGTCGTGTTCGGCATCTACTACGTCGCCACCCTGCTGGTGCTGAACCTCCTCTTTCAGCACCATCTCAGCGGCAACGAGATCGGCGAGATCGCCGGCCAGACCAGCGCCGTGATGGGCTTGCCGTGCGGCGTCCTGGGCGGCATGAGCTGGATCGAACTGCGTTACAGATACGACTGGCTCGGCTGGACCGTCGCCGGCATCGTGGCCCTGGTACTGGCGCTCTATCCGTTCGTACACGGCATCGGACAGATCTTCATGACCTGGGCGCAGTTCGGCGCCTTCGGCATCGTCGCCCTGTTCGGTGTTCTCGGCATCGCCGGCAAGCTCAGCGAGATCGGCGCCAAACGCCGGACCTGACTACTGGCCGATCACGATATGGCCGGAGCCCATGATCGACTTGCTGACCCGGCCGGTGACCGTCTTGATGCGCACGTCGCCGGAACCGACGATGTTGACCTCGACGTCGCCGGCCTCGCCGCCATGCTTCACGTTGCCGGAGCCCGCGATGTTGACCTTCAGGTGCGGTATCTTGCCGGCCGTCGTGGTGACATTCCCCGAACCGCCGATATTGATTTCGGAATCGCCGTCGATACGGTCCAGCACGATATTGCCGTTGCCGCCGATATTGCCTTCCAGCCCGGACGCCGAAGTCGCGCGGTAGTTGCCCGAGCCGCCGATATTGACCTTGACCTTGCCGGCCTTGCCCGCCGTCACGTCGCCGGAGCCGCCGATATTGATCTCGGCGTCGCCGCTCACGTCGCCGACCTGCCACTTACCGCAACCGCCCTGCGACAGCTCCAGCGTGCGGCTGACGCCGACCTGGCCGACGGTTGCCCCGCCGGCATCGACCTTGGCGTCCATCGGCACCTTGAGATTGATGACCGGCAGGTCGGCCGCGGCCACCGTGCCGATGTCGGGAACGCGCGCCGAACCGTCGGAATTACAGCCGGCGTGCTTCAGCTTGCCGTCGGCGACCAGCTTGTCGCCCTCGGTATGCAGCATGATCTTCGGCACCTGCGCCGAGCCATAAGCCACGGTCAGTTCGACGTCCGAACGATCCTGCGGCGTCACCACGACGCGCGCGGCGACGTCCCTGAGTTCGACTTCGGTGGCGGCCGATGCGGCCAAAGGCATCAAGGCCAGGGCGCTCACGCCCGCTACAAGATGGAGAGCTTTCATGGGTCCGTTCCCGTTTTGCCGCCCCTGAACGGGCTGGGCGCTATCCTGAGCCGGGACGACGGCGGCGGCAACTTAAAAGCTTGTCATGAACTGCTTGTAATATGAAATTACTTGCCCAGCGGGCGCAGCTCATGCTCCAAGTCGGCCTCGATCATCAGGGCGCGGGCGGCACGGAACTGGTCCGGATCGACCAGGATACGCTTGGGGAACATGCCAATCGAGCCTTCGGCGGCGCTCATCGCCTGGTCGGCAATGAAATAGCGGATATCCGCCGATTTCAGCAACGACTCGACGAACGAGATCAGGGCCGGATTGTTGGTATGGATCAGGTCTTTCATCCGTCAGGTTTAGCGAAACCCAAGGCGCAGCGATAGCCCTGCGCTGTATTTTCATATGCCGATTGACTCGGCTGACCACTTGTCTGACAAATAGCCTTGACCGGCCAATAACCAAAACGACGACGGTCGCGCCCGCAATGCCAAAAAGAGAAACGCCCATGTCCCAGTCTTTCTTCCACCCGTTTGCCGGCTCCACTGGCCATGCCTGCGCTGGCGAAGCCTGCGCCTGTTCCAGTCGCCGTGGTTTCCTGGCCGGGCTGGCCGGCTCGGCGGCCTGGGCCGGGATGACGTCATCCGCGCTTGCCGACGAGGCCAAAGCGGTTCCGTCTGCGGGCGTCGTAGCCGGACCGGACCGGGTGGTTATCCTGGGCGGCAAGACCTACCTGCTCGGCAAGGCCGACGCCGGTCCGGTGACCTGGAAAAAGCTGTCGGGCCCCGGCCAGGTCAGCTTCGCCAACCCGGCGGCCTTGCAGACCACGGCCACCGTCTCCGCGCCTGGCGACTATGTGATCGAACTGGCCGGGATCAAGGACGGCCAGCCACAGACATCGCGGTTCCGCCTGCGCGCCGAGGCACCGCCACCGGTCGAGCGCCTCGATGTCGTCTATACCAAGGCTTACCGTATCGACAGCCCGTTCTGGCAGGCGCGGGCCAAGGCGCTGATCGTCAACTGGATTCCGCATTGCATCGACTACCTGGAGCGCACCGACCTGACGGCCGGCGCCGGCGGCATCGACAACTTCGTTGAGGCGGCCAAGGCGCTGCGCGGCGAACCGCATGGCCTGCACAAGGGCTATGTCTTCTCCAACGCCTATGTCCACCAAACGGTCGAAGCCATGTGCATCGCGCTGATGGTCGATCCGCAAGGCGATCCCGATGTAATCAACGCGCAGGCCAAGATGCGCGCCACGCTCGATCGCTGGATTCCGACCATCCTGTCGGCCCAGGAACCGGACGGCTACATGCAAACCGCCTATACCCTGGCCGACCGGGCCAAGTGGCCGGAGCACTGGTCGCCGGCGCAGCGCGGCAACCACGAAGGCTACACGGCCGGCTATTTCATCGAGTCGGCGATCAATCACTACACCCTGAGCAACGGCGAGGATCTGCGCTTGTATAATGGCGCAAAAAAGCTGGCCGACTGTTGGGTGGCCAATATCGGGCCAGGCAAGAGAGCATGGTACGATGGCCACCAGGAGATGGAGCAGGCCCTGGTCCGCTTCGGCCGCTTCGTCAACGACATGGAGGGGAACGGACGTGGAGATGATTACATCCGCCTCGCCCGTTTCCTGCTCGACTCGCGCCGGGGAGGCAGCGAATACGACCAGAGCCACCTGCCGCCGGTCATGCAGTACGAAGCCGTCGGCCACGCGGTGCGCGCCACCTACTTCTATTCCGGCATGGCCGACATCGCCGCCGAAACACGCGACATCGACTATCAGAGCGCCGTGATGTCGCTGTGGGACAACATGGTCAACAAGAAGTACTATGTCACCGGGGGCATCGGCAGCGGCGAGACGTCGGAAGGCTTCGGATCGAACTATTCCCTGCGCAACACCGCCTATTGCGAAACCTGCTCGAGCTGCGGCCTGGTCTTCTTCCAGTACAAGCTCAACCTGGCCTATCATGATGCGCGCTATGCCGACCTGTATGAAGGCACGATGTACAACGCCCTGCTGGGCGGCACCGATATCGACGGCAAGAGCTATACCTATACCAACCCGCTGGTGAATACCGAACGCGCCCTATGGCACAATTGTCCGTGCTGCGTAAGCAACATTACCCGCACCTTGCTGATGATGCCGACCTGGACCTACCTGAAGGCCAAGGACGCGGTCTACGTCAATATGTTCGTCGGCAGCCGGATCAATGTCGAAAAGGTCGCCGGTACCGACATCGAGATGGTCCAGGCCACCAACTATCCCTGGGACGGCAAGGTGGCGATCACCGTCAACCCGAAAACCGCCGCCCATTTTTCGGTGCATGTCCGGGTGCCTGACCGTTCCTTAAGCGCGCTTTACACCACCGACCCCAAAGTCGCCGGCATCAGGCAACTGACCGTCAACGGCAAGGCGGTTCCGCTGCGTATCGAAAAGGGCTACGCAGTGATCACTTACCATTGGCAAGCCGGCGACACGATCGCTTTCGAAGTGCCACTGACTCCGCAGCGCATCACGCCCGACGCCAGGATCGTCGCCGACACCGGCCGTGTCGCCCTCGCCTACGGGCCGCTGATCTACAACGTCGAAACCGCCGACCAGGCCGATATCGGCCAGCCTTTAGGCAAGGCGCCGCTCAAGGCGGTGTGGCGGCCGGACCTGCTGGGCGGGGTGATGACGATTACCGGCGCCTGGGCGGATGGTAAACCGATGCTGGCTGTGCCCAACTATGCCCGGATGAACCGAACCGGCGTCGCGCCGGCGGAATTCCCGGCCAAGAGGCCGGACTTCAGCACCCTCCGCTCGCAGGTGTGGATGCAAAAAGCCTGATCAATGCGCGAATTCGATGTCCTTGCGTGCCGCCACGGTGGTGATGACGAAGCCGGCGATCGTCGCCATCAGCGACAGGGTGCCGAGCAGGAAAAATGTCGAGGTGGCGAAGGGCTTGAGCAGCAGGAACTCGACCAGGCAGACGACGAACAAAAGCATGTTCAGCACGTGCTTCAGCAGGACGTCGTTTGAAGACCCGCTCGAGGCGACGACCTCGAAAAACAGGGCGCACAGGCCGACCAGCAGGATCAGGTCGCCGGTATGCACCTGCCAAGTGGCGCCTGTGGTCGGCATCAGGATGCGGGCAAAAGGGCGCGCCATGGCGGCTTCGGCGCCCGAAGCCGTGGCGCTGGCCAGAATAACGGCGTTGTAGATCGCCACCGGCACGACCAGCAGTGGGAACGAACGGATAAGGGAGGACATGACAAAAAACCCTGGCAATTTCCGATGCCTGAGTGTCGGCAGTTGGCGCCAAAGATACAATGCCTGGCAGGGGGGCCATTCCGTAAAGGATGGATAGGCGTTCTTAGAGGACGCCCGGATAGTTGCCGCCGTCGATCAGCAGGCTCTGGCCGGTGATATAGCCGGCCTGTTCCGAACACAGAAAAGCGCAGGCGGCGCCGAATTCGGCCGGGTCGCCGAACCGTCCTGCGGGGATTTTCGCCTGGTTGCCGGCGCGTACCGCTTCGATGTCGAGGTTCTGGGCATCGGCGGCCGCTATCAGGCCGGACCTTAGTCTCTGCGTTTCAAACGAACCCGGCAGCAGGAAGTTGATGGTGACGTTGGCGTGAGCGACGCTGCGCGCTACGCCGGCCAAGAAACCGGTCAGGCCGAGGCGCGAGGCGCTCGATACGTCGAGCCCGACCAGCGGCATCTTGACTGAGGCCGAGGTAATGTTGACGATCCGCCCGAAGCGCCGCTCGACCATGCCGTCGATGACCTTCTGCACCAGGGCGATCGGCGTCGCCATGTTGCTGGTGACGCCCGCCATCAAGCCTTCATGATCGACCGAGCGGAAATCCTGGCGCGGCGGGCCGCCATTGTTGTTGACCAGGATGTCGACCTGCGGCACCGCCGCGACCAGCGCGTCCTGGACCTGCGGATCGTTCAGGTCGCCGGCGACAGTGACGATGGTCGCGCCGGTTTCCTCTCGCACCATTTGCGCGGCGGCGGCCAGGGTGTCGGCGTTGCGGCCGTTCATGACCACGACGCAGCCCGCCCGGGCCAGCTCGGTGGCGCAGGCCAGGCCGAGGCCCTGGCTTGAAGCGCAGACGATGGCGTGGCGGCCTTTCAAGCGAAGATCCATGCGCGACTCCTTATCGCACTGATTACTTACGCGGCGTCGGTTATTCCGGCGTCTTCAGCCACGAAACGCAGGCGGAAAGCAATGGCAAACAAGGATTATAGCCCGAAAACCGACGCCTCCGAGGACCGGCCCTATAACGACGAGGCGTCGCAAAAGCGCCCGCCCGCCGGCAAGGACCGGTCGACACCGCCGGACGACCACACGGAAATCGACAGCGAGGCCGACCTCGGCGACCCGATGGATCGGTAAACGACCGTCGCCCGCTTAACGCGGGCCAGGGCCGCCGCCGAAACCGCCGCCACCGCCACCGTAGCCGCCACCCGGGCCGTCGCGATACCCACCCTGACCGCCTTGACCACCCGGGCCGCCTTGACCGCGCCGGAAACCGCCGTCACCATTCTGCGGCTGGCGAACGGCGCCGAAGGTGTAGCGGAAGCTGACCGTGAAGCTGGCCCCCGGGTTCAGGCTCTGGTCGAAGCTGCGCGTGATGCTGGTATTGGTGACGCGCTTGCTGAGTGGTCCGAAGATGAAGTTGGTGGCGTTGACCGTAATGATCGCCTTGTTCGGAATCACCTGGTACATGTAGAACAGGTTTAAGCTGCTGGACGGCGTGGTATAGCCGAGGTTGTCGCCCCGTTTGCCGCTGTACTGCAGGTTCACGCCCAGGCTGTTCTTCGGATCCACCGTATAACGCACCATGCCCGACACCCGGGAATTGGCCCCGTCGGTATGCAGCGGCAGGTGGGTGATATTGTCGAAGCCGACGATGACGGTATTCGACAGGTCGCCGTTGAAGTTGAAACGGACCTTCTGGTTGAACGCCGAGCCGCCATAGTTCAGGCTGACGCCGGTCTGACGGCTCGAACCCAGATTGTCCCAGGAAGTCAGCAGGACCGGCGCGCCGCCGCTGACCGGGCTGGCGATATAGCTCTGGATCTGGTTGATGGTGCCGTCGATCTGGTTGTAGTAGAGCTGAGCGCTGATATTGCCGCGCGTGACGTCGTGGTAGTAGTCGAGTTCATAGCCGTCGCGTGTCGCGTCCTTCAGGCCGGCATTGCCCGAGTTGGCCGTCAGCAGATCGTCGCTGTAGACGATGACCGGATTGAGCTGGTCGGCGCTTGGCCGCTGGATCTTGCGGCTGAAGATGAACTTGAGGTGATCCTTTTCCGTCACGTTGTACAGCAGGAACATCGACGGCGTATATGAAACGCTGTTGATCTCCGCCTTGTTGACCGGATCTGGCGTGTTGGGATGCGCCGTCGGCACCAGATCCTGCGACTCGATCTCGCGGTCGAAGTTCTCGACGCGCACGCCAATATTGTAGCCGAACTTCGCCCATTGCTGCTGCCAGGTTATGTAGGCGGCGCTGGTCAGGTCATTGGTGTTGAACTGCGTAACCTGGCCAGAGCGCGGCAGGAAGGGCGCCATGACCGGCGAGGTCGAGGTCTGGGAGCGGTAGTTGAACCGGTCGTTGATGGTGTTGTAGACGTCCCAGCCGATCTGGATTTGGCTCGACATGTCGTCGGTGGTGGCGACGGGATGCGACCAATCGCCGCTGAATTCGTCGCTGAACGACTTGGTCTTGCTGTGCGAGGCGCTATAGGTGTCGGTGCCCGGCACCGGCGCCGCCGTGAAGTGGTAGAGGTTGTGCGTGTTGTTGAAATTCTCGCTCAGCGACTGGCTGTGCTGATAGCCCATCTTGAAATCTTCGGTCGAGCCGATCTCGCCGCGATGGTCGTAGTTCAGGCCGAAATTCATGTTCTCGTTGGCTCGCGACGAGTCACGCAGGTTGGCATAGTCCTGGGTCAGGACATGGCTGCCGGTATAGGACTGGTTTTCAGATGCCGAACGCTGCGTGCCCTCGGTCTTGGTATAGCGGAAGTCGCCGTCGATGCTATCACTGTCCGACAGGTTGTAGGTGCCGCCGACATTGGCGGACAGGCCGTGGCTGTTGCTCTTGCTGACGCCGTGGCTGACGTCTTCGCGCGTCGGCGTGCCCGTGGTCGGATCGAGCGTGATGCGATCGCTGACCGACTTGTTCTTGCTGCTGGCGTTGCCGCCACCGCCGCCACCGCCGCCGCCCCGGCCGCCACCACCCGCGCCGGCGCCGCCGGCCCCGGCATTGAGGCGTAGGCCGATATTGTTGAGCGTCAGCTTGCCGACGGTGAAACCGGTCTGGAAGCCGAAGCTGCCCCGGCCGCGATCACCGGCCGTGACGTTGAGGCTGGTCTGCGGCTTGATGCTGCGGCCGCGCTTCAGCACGATATTGATGATGCCGCCGGTCGTGTCCGCGCCGAAAGCCGCCGACGGGTTGGCCATGACCTCGACGGAATCGATGTCGTCGCCCGACAGGCTTTGCAGGGTGAAGGCGCGGCTGTCGCCCTGCATGGCGGTCGACTTCTTGCCGTTGACATAAACCTGGACGTTGGTGTTGCCACGCAGGGCGACCGTGCCGTCCGGATCGACAGTAACGGCGGGCACATTATTGAGTACGTCGGAAGCCGTGCCGGTGGCGGACTGCGGGTCCTGCTTCGTGTCGTAAACGTCGCGGTCGGCCTTGTGCTGGACCTCGGGCTTGGTCGCCGTGATGGTGATCGTGGTGCTGTCACCTGGACCGGTATTCCCCGCCGCGTTGCCTGCCTGAGTCTGAGGCTGAGTCTGAGGTTGGACCTGAGGTTGAGCGGCCGGCGCAGGCGCCGCGGCGGACGAACTGGCACTGGACGATGATTGCCCCGGCGACTGCGGGCTGGACTGGGCGAATGCGGGCGCGGCGATCGAAAGTGCAATGGCCGTCAAACTGACCAGCCCGGAAATTTTGGCATTGTTAGACATCTTGTCAAACGAGGCCCGCTTAATTGTAAGGCAATCCATATTTATACGCTCCAGCCATCTTTAATGTATTTCTCTTACGTCCCTTGAACATAAATCCGTCGAAAAGCGATATGATAATCGTATTTCACGGCTGAAACACATAAGTATATTCAATTATACATTGAACATGAACTCGTTGTTCATTTTCAGTTCATGTTGCACAGCATGACGCATCCAGAGCTAGCGCGGCCGTACGCGGACCACATCGAGCCGCAGCATCTGGCCCGCCAACGGCTTGTCCACCACGCCTTCGATCACCTGCTGTCGGTCGGGGCGGCCCTGGGTGCCGTTGTCGATCTGCCGGTCATTGCCGTCGATCGCCTGGATGGTGACGGTCGCCCCCGCCGCGACCACGACGGGCGCCTCGAAATCTTCCTTGTAGATGGTGTGGGACACCGACGGGTAGTTGTTCAGCGTGTAGGTCTGCTGCGGCGACGATACATCGATCTGCCATTGCGAATAGTCGGCGGTGCGGGTCTGACCGCCGATGTAGAAATAGGGATGCGCCGGGTCGGGCGCCGCGCCGCCCTGCATCGTGGTCGGTTCGAACAAGCCGCGCACCCGCAGCGTCACGTCATAGGTCGTCCCGGTCTTGCCGCCGAAGACAAAAGACTGTTGGTGCCGGCGCGCATGCAGACAGGTATCGGGCTGGGCGACGTTCTCGCCGATGCATTCGTCATGCAGGAAAAAGCCCTGGAACCCCTGGGCAGCGACACGAGGATCATAGGCGGGCCCCATCGCGCACCCGCCCAGCACCAATGCCAGCGCCGATAAGCCGACTGTTCGCATCC
>CAYULN010000270.1:0-4237 GCA_964445605.1 uncultured Caulobacteraceae bacterium
GATCAGGTAGCGGCGCTCGGCCCCTTTGGGATGAAACGCGCCGGTCGCCGGGCGGATCAGATTGATACCGACCACCGCCGGGCCATAGGCAGTGCGTGTCAGGCCCACCACCGGATCACCGCCCTTGTCGAGGTCGGCGGCGTGCGCCTTGATCAGGGCAGCAAAGCCATTGCCGAAGGACGCGCTGTCGTTCTTGAATTCCTCGTCACGGAACCAGCCCCACAGCACATGGAAATGCTCGTCAGCAACATAAGCGCCGTCATAGACATGGCTGTCGTTCGATACCGCGCCCCAGGTCAGGTACAGCCAGCTTTTGTCCGGCACTGGCCGGTAGGTCTTGCTGACGGCGTCATCCCAGACGCCGTTGTCGACAAGAACCGCCGAAATGGTGCTCAGTGAGGAATCCACCGCCGCCTGCACCGCTTCGGTCGAACGGCGGGCGTCGATTTCATTGGTCTTGGCGGTAATGGTCGCCAGCGAGGAATAGAGAAGGGCGATCAGGGCGACCAGCAGGCTGGCGCCGGCGACGAACGTCAGGACCAGCAAGGTCCGCGCCTTCGGACTGATATGACGCCGCCACAAAAGTATCTGCATACCCACCGTTCTACTCACAGGCGAAAGCCGGTTGGTTCCGGTCTTCCAATATTTGCCGCACGCTTTGCCGGTGCGGCTTTTCATTGTTTGAACCTGTGATCGTAACGCAGAAACGTGAATCCTCCCTTACGAGCGTTCTTTTTAAGGACTATTCGTCACGCGGACATGGTAGAAGCCGCGCGTAACCCAAAAGGATTTCGCCATGTCCCTCTTTCCCTGGTTTCCCTTCGCTTCCGAGACATTCAGCCAGCCGATCCTGCCCAACTGGTCCTTCAACCTGAACGAGATCAACTCCTCGGCGCCCGACACCGAACGCCGGATCGTGGCACAGGAGTCTTATGGCCGCCAGCTCGGCAAGCTGACGGACGCCGTGGCGGCGCTGATCAAGCTTTCCGGCAAGGATGACGAGGCGTTTACGGAACTGTTGGCGCTGAAGAAACGGGTGGAAAAAGCCAAGGAAGAGGCCACAGCCGACCGATTGAGCCGCCTGAGCGACGACCTGCGCGATTTGAAGAAGCAGGATCCGGACGCCTTCAAGCGTCTGTTGGATGGTGTCTAAACCTTGACGGTCTGACCTTCGGGGGCGCCGTGGCCCAGCCGATCCGGCAGCGGCTGGCCCTCCGGCACGAAATCCATGGCCACCGAGTTCATGCAGTAACGCAGGCCGGTCGGCCGCGGCCCGTCTTCGAACACATGGCCGAGATGGGAATCGCAGCGCGCACAACGGATTTCCGTTCGCACCATACCGTGCGACACGTCGCGCAAATAACGGATGTGGTCCTTGTCTATACCTTGGTAAAAGCTGGGCCAGCCCGATCCGGAATGGAACTTGGCGCGGCTGTCGAACAGCGGCAGGCCGCACAGATTGCACACATAGGTGCCCTCTTCCTCATATTCATCGAACTTGCCGCAGAACGGCGCTTCAGTGCCATGATCGAGCAGGATGCGTCGCGACTCCGGATCAAGGCGCGAAGCCAGTTGCTGGATCTGATCGGCGGACGGGGGCGTGAGGTCGAAACCTAAGGCGGACTTGGTCATGGGACACTCCTATACCGGGCCGCACGACGACGCGAAAGGCGTCTAGATACGGTGGTGGGGCTTCTTACTACCCAATATATACTGTCTCCACCCCGTCCCAGTTACGGGTATCGTCAAATTTTTTGCGGAACGCGGCCCATTGCGCCGCCGATTGCTCGAAAATATGCAGGTCGTGCCGGATGCCGTCCTTAAGCGTGTGGTCCTTCAGCACGCCGACATGACGATAGCCGTTGAACTGCTGCAGCCGGATCGTCCGCTCGTTCCAGTCGACCACATGATTGACCACCTTGTGCAGCCCCATGGTGAAGAAGGCATGGTTGAGCGTACCGACGAAATTGTAGATGGTCAGTTCGCGCGGCGCCTCCGGTTCGCCGACATAGACGCCCAACTCGCCGATCTGCGACTGCTTGTCGGTGACGGTAACCGAAGCATAGCCGACGTCGCGGCCCTCGATTTGGATAATGGCGTGCTGATAATCGTCGCGCCCGTTCGACCGTTCGATCCAGGCCTTCTGGCGTTCGATATCGTACGGCACGTCGGTCAGCATGTACTTGGTGATATGTGGCGCCGTCCGCCAGTCGAGGAGCAGCTTGGCATCGTCAGTCACCGGCCGGCGATAGGACAGGAATTTAAACATGCTTCATCGCCTCCAAAACACGCGCCGCCCCCTTGCCATCGACCAGCGCATGCGCCGACCGGGCGATCTCCACCCGTACATCCGGATTGTCGTAGAGCGCCTTGGCCTTCCAGCCGAGATCATCCGGCAAGCCGTCGCGAATATCGATAACCGGATAAGGGCATTGCTCAAGCGCGGCCGCCTGATTGTCATAGACCACCAGGGCCAGGGCCGGAAGGCCCAGGGCCGCCATCTCGCCGACGCTCCCTCCCGCCGCGGTGATGACCAGAGACGCGCCTGAAAGAACCTCGGCAACGCTCGGCGGATCGATAAACAGCTTGATGGCCGACCGAGCTTGTTCGAGGGTTCGCAATTCGTCCGTATGGACATGCGCCGGGCCGGCGATCACCTTCACTGTCACGCCTGCCAGAGCGTCATTGAGCATTTGGGCGGTGCGGCCCGCCAAGCGGTTGGGATCACTGCCACCGAACAGGATGGCGACAAAGGGCTCGTCCGTGGACGGAAGGATTTGCGTAAACTCTCGGCGGATCAAGGCATAATCGGCACCCAGCAACAACCGCGCCTGCGATTTTTGTCGGTAGAGCGCCGCGTCAGCCGCCAACGCTGGATTGACGATCAGGGCGCAATCGTATCGGCCCAGAGCATTGAGATCGTCCATAATGGCAACACATGCCAATTTATTCAGTGCACTGATGTAGTTAACATCCACCTTATAGCTATCGATCAGCAGCGCGTCACTCTGGCGCAAATCGAACGCCTGCATAGCAGCCAAATCCGCTCCGACCGGTGCGTTCATCACCTTGACGAATGCGCCAATCCGACCGACCCGGTCATCGACTGCCGCAGCCGGTTCGCTCATCAGGAACGTAACATCGATCCCTTGCCCCCTCGCCTCTTCGGCGATGGCGAAGCAGCGCATAAAATGCCCCATGCCGACCGCATTGGACGCTTCGGTGCGGATAAACAGCCGCATTATGCAACCCGGATAATATCGTGCACGGCCGGAGCCTGCGTCCGCCAGATGGCCGTCGACCACGACCAGCCGACTCCGAATCCGCACAGCAGGAAGGTCGTTTCACCGCTCACAGCCACTTTGCTCAAATGATCGCAAATGGCCAATGGAATCGAGGTCGAGGAGGTATTGCCGAAATCGCGCACGGCATAGACCATCTGTTCGTCCGACGCCTTGATCTTATGGCCCAGCGTCCGCAGCATCATAGCATTCGCTTGGTGCAGGATAACGTGATCCATATCGGCAATGGTCAGGCTCGCCGCCGCCAGAGCCCGTTCAATTGACGGCGCCACCTGCTTGAGCGAGAACGCCATGACCTGGGTGCCGTCCATAAACAGCTCGGCTTTGCCGGGCTCGGCCAAGCCACCGGTCTTCGAGATCAGATAGGGAGCACCCGATCCATCCGAGCCCAGATCGAAAGCAATCGATCCGCTATCGGACAATTCCAGCGCCGTCACCGCGACAGCATCTCCGAACAATGGCGCCAGGGCGCGATTGTCCTCGGAAATCATCCGCGTGGTGATATCGCCACTGACCAGAAGCGCGCGCTGAATGCCGCCGGTCTGCATCATCGCCGTCGCCGCCGATAACCCATAGACATAGCCGGAACAGCCCAAAGCCAGATCAAAACCGACGACGTGCGTACCGAGGCCGAGCTTGTGCTGCATCACGCACGCGGTGGATGGCAAGGGATAGTCCGGAGTCTGAGTAACCACGATCAGCAGTCCGATCGACTCCCGCGCCCAACCAAGCTTTTCGAGCACAACCTCGGCCGCCGCGCAACCAAGGTCGCTGACCGTATGACGATCGCTGATCGGCCGGCGCTCGATGCCGGTGGCGGCAATGATCTTGCCCATGGTCTCCGCGCCAAAGCTTTCCGCCAGATCGGCGTTTTCACAGACGCGTTCCGGCAACGCCGTCACAACGCCGCACAATTTCGGAGCCCTGGCGGAGAA
>CAYULN010000271.1:0-31225 GCA_964445605.1 uncultured Caulobacteraceae bacterium
CCCTGGCGGCCGGCGGCATCGCCCTGATCAACTCGATCGGCAATCTCGGCGGCTTCCTGGCCCCAAATCTGCGTGTCTATGCCGAGAAGGCCTACGCCGACCCGCGCGCCGGCGTACTGGTCCTGGCGGGAGCCGGTGTCATTGCCGCCGGCCTGCTGTTCGGGCTGTGGGCGACCAAGTCGCACAATCGGTAATCTGGAAAGGATTGGAGCGGGCGAAGAGGATCGAACTCTCGACATCCACCTTGGCAATCCAGCCGGAACGGGTTTTCTCGTTCTTACCCACAATTACTCTAAGCCAAAAAACGTTGTAAAAGCAGAATCTTAGGCCTACTTTTCTAAGTGGCGGTTGTTCCGGAAATTACCGGTAATTTCCCGTTTTTTCTTACCCCTATCTTACCCAAATTTGGTGGGTAAGAACCTGAGAACACAGAGAAAATGCCTAAGATCAGCACATTTAATCTTACCAAATCGGCCATCGATGCGCTTCCGGCAGGAAAAGATGCCGTTTATTTCGATAAACGTCTGGCCGGTTTTGGCATCCGCACAAAACCAAACGGCAAAAAAACATATTTGGTTCAATATATTAATCGGGAAGGGCGTCATCGCCGTTTCTCCATAGGTCAACACGGTGCGCTCGCACCCGACGAAGCACGTGAGTTGGCTCAAAAGTTACTCGGACGTATCGCAGCAGGCGAGGATCCGGCGGAGGAGCGCGTTATCGAGCGCGCAGCTGAGACGGTGAAGGATCTATGGGAGCTCTATAGCGCTGCCGTGCGCTTGGGGATCGCCGATCCGAAAAAGGCAGTCATCCGGGGTCGAAGCGGGTCACCGAAGCGCCCATCAAGTCTTGCGACAGACATCAGTATGTTCACGCGTCACATCGAACCCTTGTTGGGTAACCGAAAGATCAAGGAGCTACACCGGAAGGACATTTCGAGATTCATGAATGACGTTACGGTCGGCAAGACGGCAAGGGTCGAGAAGACCAAGGCACACGGAAAGGCCAGGGTAACCGGAGGCGCTGGCGTGGCAACGCGTTGTCTCGGTCTCGTTGGTAGCATGATGAATTACGCCATTTCGTTGGGAATGATCGAGGTCAGCCCTTGTCTAGGCATCAAGCGGACGCCTTCCAAACGTCGAAAGGTCCGGCTAAGCCCCGAACATTACATTGCATTAGGCGACGCGTTGAGACGTTCCGAGGATGAGGGCGAAGCCTGGCAAGCCATCGAGGCAATTTGGGTCTTGGCCCTAACGGGCGCCCGGAAGTCTGAGATCGTCTGTCTCCACCCTTCCGAGGTGGATGTGAATGACAGCGCGCTCAGATTGGCGGAGTCAAAGACGGGCGAGAGCATTCGCCCCTTGGGTGCAGCGGCGCTTAAAGTGCTGCGACCGAGATTAGGCAACCACGCTTACGTATTTTACGGCACTCGGGATGAGACCAGCTTCTATACTGGGCTTGCCTCTGCTTGGCTTCGGGTCGTGGCTCGCGTCGATCCGTTAGTAAAGATGCCGCATATGACGCTTCACGGCTTGCGACACTCCTTTGCCTCGCTTGCCTCAGACCTTGGCTTCGGTATTCCAACGATCAAGGAACTGATCGGCCATTCACCCGGAACGGGGGTCACCGAAGGATATGTTCACTCATTGGATAGTGTTTTGATCGCGGCAGCGGACAAGGTGTCGGGCGCGATCTATAATTACCTGTCGGGTACAGCGACCGCACTGTCGGCCAAATCGATGCGGGAAGACGATGTCGGCGATCAGGACGCGATGATGTGGGCGGCAACCCAAGGCGGACAGCTTGTCTCACTTCAAGAAGCGGCTGTAATGCTCGGTGTCGGCCGTCCTACCGTTGAACGCCTGATTGAAGAAGGTGAGTTGGTGGCCCGCGCCCTTGGAAAGCAGCGTCGGCTCGAAGTTACTGATGTGCTATCCTATCGCCGGGCTAACCCGATTGCGAACAAGCCAATTCTGGCGGCGAAGCTTGGAGGCGCGCCTGAAGATATCGAGGATGCCTTGCTCTCAGCCGAAGAGGCGGCGATGGTGCTACGCGTAGGCCGACCGACAGTCATGAAACTCATTGCAGGTGGGCAGCTCAAGGCCGAGAGGGTCGGTGCCAGGTTCAAGGTCAAGGTTGGCGAAGTGATCGCACTTCGCGACACCCATGCTGGTCGCCGCAGAAATATCGACGTGACGGTGGCGTTCGCATGACCGCCCGTTTGAAATCTACCGCAGACTCTTTACTTTTTCTTCCCAATATGGGAAGATTGCTATGAGGATTGTGTCCTCTAACCGTCTCCGCGCTTACTATCAGCGACATCCCACCACGCGGGCTTCGTTGCTGATTTGGGAAGCGCGGACGAAAGCCGGTAGCTGGAAAACGACAGCCGAGGTTGTCGCGGCATTCAGCACCGCCAAAGCTATCAACGGCGAGCGGGTTCGGTTCAAAGTGGACGGCAATAATCACCGGATGATCGTGCGTATTATTTTCCGAGTCAGACGGCGTACATCAAGTTCCTGGGGACGCACGACGAGTATGACGACGTCGACGCGGCGACCCTGGATCAAAGCGAGTAAGGACGATGGGTTTATCGATCAAGAGCCACGACGCATATCTCTCCGCCAAGCGGGAGCTTGGCGCAAATGAACGTCCGACGCCTGGCACGCCTGAATTCGAGCGCCACAATGCCTTGGTCGATGCAATCATTGCCTGGGAAGATAAGCTAAATCCGGATAACGATCCGATCGATCCTATCGAAATCATAGCGGGGTTGATGCGGGACGAAAATCTCTCGCAAGCGGACCTGGGCCGGCTCTTCGGCTCAGATTCCCGGGCTTCGGAAATCATGAATAAGCGTCGCCGGCTCACAGTGCCAATGATCTATCTGCTTAATCGCGAATGGAAGATTCCGGCCGATCTTCTGATCCAGCCATATGACACTGATTGCCATCATCGAAGATGAAGCTAACACCTCGATCAGCGAGATCGCACGCCGTTCGGCTTTGTTCTTGGTGCAGCAGTACAGACTGCTTCAAGATCAGGTTCTTGAGATGGATCGCCAGGTGATCAGCCTGCATCGATCGCTGGATGTCAGCCGGCGCCTTGAGACAATACCAGGTGTAGGGCCTCTGCTTGCCAGTGCGCTTACCGCGGCCAACGGCGACGCATCGTCGTTCAAGAGCGGCCGTAGCCTGGCAGCATTTCTCGGGCTCGTACCTAAACAGAATTCTAGCGGCGGCAAGGATCGATTGGGTCACATCTCCAAAAGGGGCGACCATTACCTGCGTTGGCTATTGGTTGCCGGCGCCATGGCTGTGATCCGATACGCGCAGCAGCATGGGACACGCCGGCCCTGGCTGGTGAAGCTTCTGGAACGGAGAGCAACGAAAATTGCTGCGGTCGCCATGGCCAACAAAATGGCTCGTATCGCCTGGGCCTTGATGACCCGGGGAGGGATCTATCAGGAACCGGCGGTGACTGCGGCGTAAGGATTGGCTGCCCGGAAGGGAAGCTTCACTAGGTTGGGAAGGACAAAGGTAGATCATGCGATAAACGGTCGATCACCGGAGACGGGCGAAACCCAGTGACCTCAGAGCGCCTTGAGCGCGTGGTTTTGATAGGAAACTTGTCTCGCGGATAGCATGAAGGCCAACGGTGTTCGCGCCGTGCATACAGGCCGGACACATGGGCGCTACCGACCAATATCGAAGATCAACCCGAAAACCCTTGCCAACGGGGTGCCGTCCACACATGAGGTCTCGGCCCGCGCACGAATGTCTGCAAATGAGGAAAATCCTAAGTGAAGCGAACCTGCGCGGCTCCGCCGGTCGCAAAAATCTCGATCATTTTAGCATGTACCGTTTCGTTTGCTTCCGTGCGAGACTGGAAAATACCCCAGAAGGCAGAATTGCGTAGCACCTCCCAATTGGAGCCGCGGGGCAGAATGCGAAACCGGACTGGAACAATTTCACGCACTAGACCGGGTTCTCCGACTGTTGGCCAAAGTTCATCCCATCTATCGATCTGTCTATTTATCACGTTCATATCTTTCAAAAAATAAAACCCGGCGCAGAAACGCCGGGTTTCTAATAAAGCAGGCGTTGGAGGGCTTAAACTGTCTTAAGGTCGACAGCCGAATCCTTGCCGCGTTCATTGGCGATTTGGAATGAAAGCCGTTGACCTTCATTCAGGCTGCGCATGCCGGCTTTTTCAACCGCAGTGGCATGAACAAAAATGTCGGTGCCGCCTTGTTCGGGCTGAATGAAGCCATATCCTTTAGTCGAGTTGAACCACTTGACAGTTCCGTTGGCCATGCAGGCCTCCTTGTGTTCGCACAGGTGTGCATTATCGACGCGCGACACTGCGCGGCGGGTCGAAAATAGCGATGCTTGGCGAAAACCTTACGGCGCAGGCAAATCATGGCCTATATTCAAAAATACATATCTCACATTATTACAAAAAAGGCCACTAAAAATTAAATACGTGAGAAAAGTTCTCGTGATGAGAAATGCTTTTAGGGAGAAATTACTAATTTATGTATTTCTTATTTTATTTTTATTTCCTGTACGTGAGCATTTTTAGTTTGAGGTGGCTTGTAAAATCGAATTATTATTTCGAGAAATCTGCTAAGCCGCGCCGGCGTTTGGCGTCGGTTCCTCCGTGGAAATCGCGTCGGTCGTTCGCCAAGCCGTTGATTTGCCCGGCTCCAGACGATCAATGCGAATATCTATAGGCCCATAATCAACCTGCCCGCCAAACGGCGAACAAAAGGCAATTTCAGCCGCATCACGACCAACACCAATACGAATGAGCCCATCCAGGTGTGCCTGTCGTGTGGCGTCAAATAACCACCAGCGACCGTCGAGATAAGCTTCAAATACCGCATGAAAATCCGCCGGCTCCAAGCCAAATGCATAACAGCTGACGTAACGCGCGGGAATCTCCAGCGCGCGGCAAAAGGCTATGCCCAAATGGGCAAAGTCGCGACAGACACCTGCACGGATCAGCAGGCTATCTGTGGCGATGGTTTGTTCGGTCGAAGATCCGCGACGATAGTCTATGTTCGCGTATATCCAGTTACAGATCGAGGCTACGCGGCTGTAACCTGGAGTTATATAGCCGAATTCACGATGGGCAAAGGCTGCAAGGCGATCCGACGGTACAAAGCGTGAAGGAAGGAGAAATGGCATGATGTCCAGCGGTAGGTGCTGAACCGGCGTTTCATTCACCGTCTCTGCCGGAGCGCTATGCGGCTCGAGGGTCACTTCGGCGTTGTAATGCACTGTTAGTGGACCCGGCTGTGCGTGAATGCCGAAGTAGCGGTTGTTGATAATGGGCGTTGTGTGTTCGCTGACGTCTTGATCGGGCGTTATCGTCAGGCTTTCGACGAGATCAATATGTCTATGAAGTTTTGCTACTTGCAAATTGAAGATCAAGACAGTGGGAGTCACGATTTCATAGTTCAAACTGCAGCCCAGTTTATATCGGATGCCCATGGAACTCCTTCAAATGGATTGAAATCGGTAGCCGCTATTATCGCAGCCATGCATATAAAAGATCAGTGCGCTTTGAGAAGCGCAGGTAGCGCGCCTGCGCCATATATACAGGCCCTGACCCGCGACAGCTTTTCTGTGCTGATGTCCGGATTTGATGTCTCGGGCCAGGTTGGGAATGTCCGGTTATGATGTCTGGCGGCCGCGCCAATGTCTCCTTCTCTAATCGGGCGCACAGGTCAAGCTCCATGTGATGGTAGCTCGTAGTTGAATGGGATCAATCTCACCAGGTCACGCTTCTCTTCACAGTCGGAACTTGATTGGGGGCCGCTGCATGCATGTGGTAGATCGGTTTGCGGCGAGCCTAGCTTTTGAGCGCGCTTAGAGTGCGCAGGAGACATATTCGGCTTCATCCGCCAACCTCGTCCGGTGAGGGACGATCCCGTTGGGTTCGTAGGGAGGCTGTTAGATCATGCCATTGCCTCCGTACGTCCCCAGCGGAACTCTGAACCGTCGAGCCATATGCGATGCAGGATGATGGCGATCTTCCTGGCGACAGCGACGAGGGCGCGTCGGCGACCCTTGGTTTTCATCAGGCGCATGCCCCAGGTCTTCAGGCTCGACCAGGCCAGCGTTCGCATCATCATCGAGTTGGCGGCCGCATAAAGCGCGGCTCGGACATCAACGTCACCGGCGCGGGATATACGCCCTGGATTGTCTGTTTCACCGGATTGGAATCGTCGGGGCGTTAGGCCGAAGTGGGCACCGACATTGCGTGAGCTGGCAAAGCGCTCCGGGCAGTCGACAGCAGCTTTGAAGGTGAGGGCAACAATCTGGCCGACGCCGGGTACGGTCATGAAGCGCTGACATAGGGAATCGGTGTTGGCTGCGCGCTTGACCCGCTTATCGAGTTCGACAAAGGTCTTATACAATACCTGCTTGGCGTCCAGTAGCGGCAGGAGGGCGTAGCTTAAATCATCCTCCCCCTCGATCATCGGCCGGACGGTGTCGTCGAAGGCGGGATGGTCGAGCTGCGCCGGCAGCCGGATGCCGAAGATCTTGAATAGACCACGGATCTCGTTTTCGATGTCGATGACCTTGCGCAAGACGGTCTTCCGGCTGGATAGCAGAGCCCGCATAGCGTGAGATGCCCGGCTCTTCATATGGACGGGGTTGAACCACCCAGACCTCAGCAGATGGGCAATACCTCGGGCATCGTTCTTATCGGTCTTGTTGCGCATCGCTGACAGGCCGGCACTGACTTGGCGGGCCTCCATGCAGACCACCTCGAAGCCGAGGGCCTGCAGGCCATAGAACAGGTGCTGGCTCATGGTCCCGGCTTCAAAGCCGACACGTTCGATAGGGTGAGGAAAGTCCTTCAACACTCGCGATCATATCGAGGTAGCATGAAAGCGGTCGTTCGAGTGCGACAGTGCCCTTGTCGTCGACGATGCAGATGGCAACCGTTCGTAAGGCCACATCCAGACCAGCATAATAGGTCATCGTAATCTCCTTCCATGACAGAACCAGTCTGTCAGATTAAAGGAAGCTGGCCTGCTGCACAGACCGCCCGATTACGCATGCTTTTGAGGATTTCCCAAGGAATCATAGGTCGATCTGCTCCGAAAGCGCAAGGGCATCGTCAACTTCGAAACCGAGATACCGGACCGTACTCTCCAGCTTCGTGTGGCCGAGCAGCAGCTGCACAGCCCTGAGGTTGCCAGTTCGTCGATAGATTTGCGCCGCTTTGGTCCGCCTCATGGTGTGAGTGCCGTACAGCGCTGGGTCCAGGCCGATGCTTTTTATCCAGTCACGCACGATCCGGGCATATTGACGCGTCGTCATATGGCCCTTCGACTTTGACCGGCTGGGAAACAGATATTGCGAGCCCTGTTCTCGGAGGCCTGGAAGTATTGCCTGGATGGAATACCTTGTGCCCTCGGTGATTTCGAAATGTACCGGATGCTGGGTCTTTTGCTGCACGACTGTCGCCCGGTCTTTAACCGACTGACCTGAGCAGACGTCTTCGAGCCGAAGTTTCACCAGGTCGCTGGCCCTCAGTTTGCTATCAATAGCCAGGTTGAACATGGCGAGTTCACGTATCGTGCCTGCGAGCTCAAGCCGAACGCGAATGCTCCAAACCTGGCTTGGCTTTAATGGCTTTTTCTGGCCGACCAACACGCCCTTGTTCCAGGGCTTCCGTAGAACAGTTCTAATATCTCCATCTGGCATGGCGGATTCTCCGCGCCCCCGCCGAGCTCGTTTGAGCAGATGGATATTACCACGGTTCGATGTACCAGTTAACAACGCTATTCTGCTCTATTCCGGTATCTATTCGAGTATGCGGATTGTTCACTTCCGACTGAGCATGTAATTGAGTATTATTCTCAATTCAGCACGTCCCGCCGTACAATATCGAGTCATTACAATACCTGCGATCAAGACCCACCGCTTATATACGCCCTATCCGCTATCTGTAGTGCCAGACTGAGGTGATGTGGAGGAGGCGTGTTGCGCCTCCCGTGCAACCTCAGGATTCAGCCATTTCAATATTGTAGACGCAGGAACATTCCCATGGAAAAAACTCAGGACGCTATCGCGCTGCTCAAGGCGGATCACCGGCTCGTCAAAGGCTTGTTCGACGAATTCAAAAAGTCGGAAGACAAGCGCCAAAAAGCCAAGTTGGTCGCCCAGGCCATTACCGAGCTCAAAATCCACGCCACGATCGAGGAAGAAATCTTCTACCCGACCGTTCGCAAGGCGCTGAAAAAGGCCATCGGCAAGGAAGAAACGACAGATATGATGGATGAGGCCGATGAGGAACACCACGTCGCCAAGCTTTTGATCGCCGAGCTCGAGACGATGAAGGCTTCTGACGATCACTGGGAAGCGAAGTTCACGGTCTTGTCGGAAAATATTCTCCACCACGTGAAGGAAGAGGAATCCGAGATGTTCTCGGAAGCTCGTAAGCTGGACCTGGACTATGACGCTCTCGGCGCCGAAATGCTGGCCAGAAAGACTGAGCTTAAGGCTTCTGGCGTTCCGACGTTTGCCGAGCAGACACTGATCGCTGAGCACGGTATCGCGGATTCCCCCGCTGAAGCTTCCAAGGCCTACGCATAGGTTCATGCAAGCGTAGAATACGCCCCGGCGTTCAATCGAACGTCGGGGTCTGTTATTCAAAACCTTGTCGCGGGGCGCCGCGACTTCGACGGATAACCACCCTGAACTGGCTGGAACGTTCGTTAAGATGGCCATGGGCCGTCGCGGTGTCGTCGCCCTGGTTGAACGTGAAGGCCTGATCAAAACGGACGACCGGATCAAGTTGATATGGCCACGCGCCTATCGCAGTCAGGCGCAATCCACGAGCGCCTGAGAATGAAAAAGGCCGATCCGCAAGGATCGGCCTTTTTTCTTTATGTTCCAAGCATCCTAGTATTTGTCGCGCAACCGGCCTCCCAGAGCTGCCGAAACGGACGCGATGAAAGCGCCGATAAACAGGGACAGGCATAACAGGATGGAGGCTGTCACCGCCGCCTTTCGCGCCGTCTCTGCCGCTGCCGCAGTCTTTTGCTTTGCGGTCTCTATCTGAGCCAGCATGCTGTCGACACGGGCATCGGCTTCCGGCGTTGACAGGCCGGTTCTCGCTGCGACCTGACGCGATAGATAGGCTTTGTCGTCCGGAGTAACGGCGCCGGTTGCCAGATCATTGGTCAGGATCCGCGTCGCTTCAGCGCTGGCGTCGGCCGATGGCGTCGTCACGCCTCGGAAGAGGCCTTCACCATAGTAGGCCAGGCTGTCATTCTGTGCGGCTCCAGCAGCCGCGGTGGCGCCGGCCTGGACCCCGGCACCGATCGCAGACATGCCAATCCCTGCTACCAACCCGACAGTCACCAGTGTGGCGACCGCCCAGGCCAACAGGCCATGAGCGGTGTCGCGAAAAAAGACCTCGTCACTGTGGGTGTCGGCCCATTTGACGCGCATCCGCCCCGCCAGATATCCGCCGATGCCGGACGAGATCCATTGCACGATGATCAGCCAGATACCCGCGCCGGCGCCAACGGCGGCGGCGGTGCCAGCCGTGGCCTTGAAAACAGAGAATGAAGAGAATCCCAGAGCTGTGCCAAGCGGTATCAATATCAAGGTCATAGCCGCCGCAGCGGCGGCGCCACCGAGGATGGCGCCCCAATGAATGCCTGAAGAAGAGGATTCAAGGTTAAGGCCGTCGTGCCGCCCGATAGTCGTGTCTGAAATAGCCATTGGACCACCTCAGCGGAAAAGGATGGCGAGAAGAATTATAACCGGTATCGGTACACCGAGAAGCCACAATAATATGCCTTTGCCCATGGTTTTATCTCCCATTTATGAAACAACTAACCAGGCAAATAGCGTCGTTTCCCACTCTCTCGAAATGCGAATTTCACGATCAAATATAATGGATTGATAAGCTCCCTGGCGGGAGGCGCACGGGTCGGGGCATGGCCCTTTGAGCCATTATCCTCATTGATCCCTTATTTGCGTCGCGCTCTACGTTTTGGACATGGCGTGGACTGGGAGGCTGGGCAAAAAACAAACACAACCCCAGCTTTAAGCACTGCCACAGTAGAATCGAGGGCTGTTGATGAGCGATCATCAAAACGAAAAGGCGTCAGAGCCGTATCTTTCGGCGGATGCGGCCCTAGCCGCCATTGTTGCGTGGTCTGACGATGCAATTATCGCAAAAACGCTTGAGGGGACCATTACGTCTTGGAACAAATCGGCCGAGCGCATTTTTGGCTACACCGCTACTGAGGCTATCGGGGAGCATATCACGCTCATCATTCCCGAAAACCGGCGCAGCGAAGAAGATCTCATTATCAGTCGGATCAAGGCCGGCGATCGCATCGAACATTTTGAGACCGTCCGCCGCCACAAAAGCGGCGCACCGGTCGATATTTCGGTTACGATTTCCCCTATCGTTGATCCGTCGGGTAAAATTATCGGCGCTTCGAAAATCGCGCGCGACATCACGGCGCAGAGACGAACCGAAATCCAGCTCTCCATGGCGACCGACGCGGGCGGCATCGGGCTTTGGGACGTGGACCTGTTGGCCGATACACTGTTCTGGGATGCCCGATGCAAGGCCATGTTCGGCATCTCGCCGGACGTACCGGTGTCGCTCCGTGACTTTTACGCGGGCCTGCACCCGGACGATGCGGAAGCGACGACACAAGCCTTATTGGCGGCGCAGGACCCTGCGCTGCGGTCGCTTTACGACGTCGAATATCGCACCATCGGCAAGGAAGACGGTGTGCTGCGGTGGATCGCTGCACGCGGCAGAGGCGTCTTTGATCACAATGACCGGTGCGTGCGGGTCCTTGGCACCACGGTCGATATCACCAAGGCCAAAACGATTGAGGAAAGCCTGATCCAGAACCAGCGCCAGCTTGAAGCCGAGCGCGAAGTTCTGACAGCCCTTTACGAAGTGGGAGAAGCCTTCGCCGCCAACGCGGACCTTCATCCCGCCGTTCAGATCGCCACCGATATCTCGACCCGACTGACCGGAGCGGAGTTCGGCGCCTTCTTTTATAATGTCGAGGCGCCGGGCCATGAAAGCTATATGCTTTATACGATTTCCGGCGTCGATCCCGCCCATTTTGCCAAGTTTCCGATGCCGAGAAACACGGCCATTTTTGCCCCGACCTTCGCCGGCGAGCGCGTAGTGCGCTACGATGACGTGACGAAGCAGCCGGACTATGGCAAGAACGCGCCTCGCAAGGGGATGCCGAAAGGCCATTTGCCGGTGCGCAGCTATCTCGCTGTGCCGGTCGTTTCCAAGGGCGGAGAGGTATTGGGCGGCCTTTTCTTCGGTCATTCGACTACCGGCATGTTCACTGACCGCAGCGAGCGCATCGCTCGTGCCGTGGCGGCGCAGGCAGCGACCGGGATTGAAAGCGGCCGGCTCTTCCAGCGCGTGGCTCACAGCGAACAGCAGTTTCGCGACATGGCCAATTCGATCAACCAGATGGTTTGGGTGGCGGCGCCCACCGGCAATGTCGAATATTTCAATCGACGCTGGTTCGATTACACCGGTCTGAAGACGTCGGCGCAGGGGTGGGGTGACGCCATCTTCGCCGAAGACCGTGAAAGGCTTGAGCAGGCCTGGCGGCAGTCCGTCAAAACCGGCGAACCCTTTGAAATCGAATATCGCCTGCATCGTGCCGACGGAACCATCCGCTGGAACCTGGCGCGCGCCGAGTGCGTGCGCGACTCCGACGGCGAAATTGCCAAGTGGTACGGCACCTCGACCGACATTCAGGATCTCGTCGATGCCCGCCACCGGGCGGAGGAAGCCAATGTCGCCAAGAGCGAATTCCTGGCCAATATGAGCCATGAAATCCGCACGCCGATGAACGCGGTCATAGGCCTTTCGACCATCCTGGCCAAATCGGCGCCACTGACGCAAAAGCAGCGCGAATTCATCAAGACGCTGCAGATGAGCGCCGACAGCCTGCTCAGTCTGATCAACGACCTTCTTGACATCGCCAAGATCGAGGCCCGCACGGTCGATCTGGAGCATATCCCTTTCAGCTTGCCGCGCCTGATCCAGGAAGTGACCAGCATGATGGCCGTCCAGGTCAAGCAGAAGGGATTGCGCTTCACCGCGGAAGGCGATTGTGCCGATGGTCGCTTGTTCTATGGTGACCCGACCCGGCTGCGTCAGATCATCACCAATCTCTGTTCCAATGCCATCAAGTTCACATCGGAAGGCGGCGTCCATGTTTCGGTGACCTGCCATGCCACGGAACGGGCCGACGTCGAAACCGTCTGTATCGCCGTAACTGATACCGGCATCGGCATAGAACCGGGCAAACTGGCCACCATCTTTGATAAATTCGTCCAGGGCGACAGCAGCATCACCCGGCGGTATGGCGGCACGGGACTAGGCCTTGCCATCACCAAGACGCTGGCCGAAATCATGGGTGGGACGATCTCGGTGAAGAGTGAGCCCGGTAATGGTTCGACCTTTACGGTGTGCGTGCCGCTTGAAGTTGCCGGCGTCGATGCCGACGCTGGTCAGGGCCATCTGTCGGAAGCCGTCGAAACCACGCTCTCCGACAAGACCCGCCCGGCTGTCCTGCTGGTCGAGGATTTTCAGCCCAACGTTCTTGTCGCGGCGACTTTTCTTGAAGAATTTGGCTATCGGGTGGAGGTGGCGGAGAACGGTCTGGAAGCCTTCGAGAAGGTTAAGGGCGCGTCCTATGTCGCTGCGTTGATGGACGTGCAGATGCCCGGCCTGAATGGCCTTGATGCGACGCGGATGATACGGACGTTCGAACAGAAGTCCGGCCATCCGCGGCTGCGGATTATCGGCATGACGGCACACGCCATGGCCGGAGACCGCGAACGGTGCCTGGCGGCCGGCATGGACGATTACATTGCCAAGCCGTTCAATCCGGCCGAACTGCAATCAAAACTTCGGAAAAAGGCGGCCGGCGATTGATCGAAGCCAATACCTTGTTGCAGTTTCAAATATTAGGAGAAGCCATGGCGAAAGACCGTAACGACAAGCAACAGCCGTCTAGCTTTTCCTCTGAAGTGCTGGCGGTTCAAACCGATTTCAGTGAAAAGCTGAAAGCGATCGAGACCTTTGACGTTGGAGACCTGTCGGTCGAGGCCTGCCCCGGGCGAGATACGTTGTGGATCGTCGTGCGCAGGCCGGACAAGGGCGCCATCGTTTTGCGCAGCAATCCCTGGCCTGGTCCTTATACATTGACGCGAAAGAGCAAAACCAAGACTGGCGCGGTGTGGGACGTGCGGGCAAGTTGTGGCACCTGGACGGTCGAACTGAGCGTTCTCGACAACCGCGTGCTGCGGATAAAGCTGTCGCTCAGACCCGGTACCGACCTTCTATTGGCGTTCTGGCCGCGCGACCTGTACATTCTGGACAACAATGACGACCCGACGAACGTCATTGGCCAGGTCGAAGCCGCGCAACGTGGTGTCAATGGTGGATTGTGCTACTTCAGCGTGCGATCGCCGGACTTCGGCAGCGTCTTGTATGCTCAGAACCTGACGGCGCTGAACCCCTATTTCAATGCTACCGAAACCAAACCTGACGGGGTCGTCGGCGGGCGCTGGCCGGAACTGGGCTATCAACCGCCCACCTCGCCCATGGGCTACGCGCCGCCGGAGAAACCCTTGCCAAAAGGCGAGGAGATCGTTGTCTCCGATGCCCTTTTGACGTTCAATCCCAGCCGCGCAGCCAACGAGATGGAAAGCGCCCGCCATTTCGTTGATATGCTGGCGGAGCTTTATCCTTACCTCGACAAGCCGGAGGCCCAATTCCACGATTGGATAGAGCGGTCGGAACGTACTCTGAAGGATCTTGCGACGGCGCCATCGGCGCGTATCTCGCACTATGGTCACACCTATCTGCACGCCTACACCGACGCCGAGTACCCCGACAGCATGGTTCAGATGTCGATATTGGCGTCGTTGCGTGAATGGGAATTGAGCCAGGGCAAGACCGAGCCCTTATCTGAGGAATTGGCAGCAGGTATCGGCCGGTTTTTCGACAAGGAGTTGGGCACGATCCGCCGCTATCTGCCCAATGTCGGGGACGACAAGAACCCAGACGCCGTCGATTCCTGGTACCTGTTTCATCCGTTGATGAACTTGGCGCGCCTTGCCAAGGCGGGCAACGCCAAAGCCAAAAAACTGTTCCTGAATTCGCTCGCCTATACAGTCAAATCGGCCCGGCACTTCGAATACGTCTGGCCCATCCAGTTCAATTTGAAAGATTTTTCGGTGATCACGCAGTCCCGCAGCCCTCAGGGCCGCGGCCAGACCGACGCCGGCGGACTGTATGCCTATGTCATGATACTGGCGTTCGAAATTACCAGCGACGCCGGCTATCTGGACGAGGCAAAGGCGGCGCTCAAGGCATTGGAAGGAAACCGCTTCAACCTGGCCTATCAGACAAACTTGACCGCCTGGGGGGCGGTAGCCTGCCTCAAACTCTGGCTCATGGACCGCCAGTCGGGATATCTCGATCAAAGCCTGGTCTTCGTCGCGGGTTTCCTGCACAACTGCGAACTGTGGCAATCGAAAATCAAGAACGCCCGCCACTATAGCAATTTCTTCGGTCTGACCTGCCTGCACGATGCCCCTTACATGGCGGCCTATGAGTGCTTCGAAGCCTTCGCCGCTTTCGATGAGTATTTGCGGATCGGCTATGACGACATCCCCCCGGCGGCCAAGCTGCTGCTGTGTGAATACCGCCGCTTCGCGCAGGATTTCACCTGGTATTTCTACCCCGACGCCCTGCCGGAGGACGCCATCGCGAAGGATAACATTCGCAACGGCTATATCGACCGCAGCCTGTCGTTCCCATTGGAAGATCTGTACGGCGATGGCCAGTCGGCAGGCCAGGTGGGCCAGGAAATCTACGGCGTCGGCGGCGCCTTTATCTTTGCCGCCCGTGCTTTCAATGCCTGTGGCAAAGCACCGTTTCGCTTGTTTTGCGACTATGCAACTGAAGTTCTTGGGGAAAGCGCAGGCACGCTGATTGTCAAACTGCAAGGCCCTGTCGGGCACGCCGGACGCCTTCGTCTGATCAACAAGGGACGCAGGGCCCTGCCGAAGATAAAGATAACCTTGGCGCAGACGGAGATCGGTATAACTGCACGCGAAACAGCAACTGGTTTTCGCGATTATCAGGTGCCTGCCGATGCCACTCTATTTATTCAGTATTAGAGATTTTGTGACTTTAGCTCATTTCAACATAGTTCGCCCTACATTTTCTGAAAGGGCAGTCATGCGGATAAATAGTTCATATGCGAGCCGGTTACGCGAAGACTTGCTGTCACGGGCCCGGAAACCAATCACTTTTTTATCGGGCTTTTTTTAGCATATCGCTTTCATCTGAGGGGTGAGAGCGTGGATAAGCCGACGGACGATCTGTATAAACAAGCCGAAAAATCAGCTGGGTTGACTGCGCGTGCGCTGCACGACCTGAACAACATGTTTTCGTCGGTCATCGGCGGCCTGCAACTTCTGGCCAGCCGCTACGGCGATGATAACCGCACACAGCAAGTCGTCAGCAACGCCCTGATAAGCGTCAATCAAATCCGCGACTACCTCAAGTCGGGCGAACTCAAAACGGAAAGTGATGTCGCGCCCGAACCGTTTAAATCAAGAAGTAAAGGCGCCCATGGCCATCCCGTCATCACCGACAGCGCAGATCGTCACGACCTGTTCTTCGCCGCTATCGAAATGACCCGGATGCCGATGATCGTGACCGATCCGAACCAGCCGGACAATCCGATCATTTTCGCCAATCAGGCGTTTCTGAATACGACCGGCTACGACATGAATGAAGTTGTGGGCCACAACTGCCGCTTCCTGCAAGGTCCCGACACCGACCGCGAGGCCATTGCCGGCATCCGTAAGGCTATCGCGGACAAAACGGATATCGCCGTCGAAGTTCAGAACTACCGCAAGGACGGCACCATGTTCTGGAACGCCTTGTTCGTCAGCCCGATCTTCGACCGCGAAGGCAACCTCCTTTATTTCTTTGGCTCGCAGCTCGACATAACCCGTCGGCGTGAGGCCGAAACGGCGCTGCGCCGCGCTCAGAAAATGGAGGCCATAGGCCAACTCACTGGCGGAATCGCGCACGATTTCAATAACCTTCTGCAGGTGATCATCGGCAACCTCCAGATGGCCCGCACAGTGGTCGAGCAACCCGACAAGCTGAGCCGCTACCACGACTCGGTTATGAACGCGGCGCAAAAAGCCAAAGCCCTGACCCAGCAATTGCTGGCGTTTTCGCGCAAGCAACCGCTGGAAGCTCGTATCGTAAACTTGAACCGCGTCATCAGCGAGTTGCGCGAGCTACTGTCCAAGACTTTGGGCTCCCATATCGAGATAGACCTCGACCTGTCGCCGGATCTGGCTAACGCGCAGATCGATATTATCCAGCTTGAAATGGCCTTGATCAACATCCTGGCGAACGCGCGGGATGCCATGCCCAACGGTGGCAAGGTAATTATCAAGACAAGCAACGTGACCGTTGTTAAGGGCGGCGATGCCGCCGGCAGCGGCCGATACGTCGAACTATCGGTGCGCGATAGCGGCGAAGGCATGTCCCAGGACGTCATATCGCACATTACCGAACCTTTCTTTACCACAAAGGAAGTCGGTAGAGGCACGGGTTTGGGGCTGGCTCAGGTATACGGTTTCGTCAAGCAATCCGACGGCGGGTTTGGCGTCGACAGCAAGGTTGGTAGCGGGACGACTATCCGGCTGACCTTTCCGGTGGCTGACGGCGTGGTCGACAATCGTCACGAACGGCCGCAGGATGACCAAGCCAAACGTCAGGGCAAAGGTGAAAAGGTTCTCATCGTCGAAGACAACAAGGAGGTCCGCGAACTGGCCGTGGCCATCCTGGATCAGGAGGGGTATTCGGTCGTGGAAGCGGCCAACGCCGATGATGCTTTGCGGGTGCTGGACGGGCATCCGGAACAGTTCGACATGCTGTTCACCGACATAATTATGCCAGGCAACATGAATGGCGTGGCTCTGGCCAAGGAGGTCAAGAGCAAGACCCCGGATATGGCAGTGCTGGTAACGACGGGCTTTGCCGATGATGTCCACGGTCATACCAACTCGGCCGCGTTTGAGACGATCTATAAGCCTTACATGCCAGATGAGCTGGCCAAGAAAATCCGAAGTGTTCTGAATCGCAAGCTTGACCATAAAAACTAGCGATATCGTAGACGATAAGCTGTCTCCCTTACGGTGCGCTTACCGAATATCGCGCCAAGCCCATTTGAGTCCTTACCCCTTGGAATGCGCATGTGCGCATCAAATCAGTAAAGGGCGGACCCATGGAAAAGATCGAAACTCAGCAAGGCAGTGGCGGCGAAACGCATCAGCAGGTTCATCATCGCGGCGGCGAACATTCGCCAAGCAGCGATAAAGCTCACCTGACTACCAACCAAGGCATACGGATATCGGACAACCAAAATTCGCTGAAATCCGGCACTCGCGGCCCGACGTTGCTCGAAGATTTTGTTCTTCGCGAAAAGATTTTCCATTTCGATCACGAACGCATCCCGGAACGTATCGTCCACGCTCGGGGATCGGGAGCCCACGGCTATTTTGAACTCACCGACTCGCTTGCCGACATCACCAAGGCCGATCTCTTTCAGCGGGTCGGCGAGAAGATACCCGTCTTCACCCGATTCAGCACGGTCGCTGGGGGCGCCGGCAGTGTCGACACGCCACGTGACGTGCGCGGCTTTGCCGTCAAATTTTACACGAAAGAAGGCAATTGGGATCTGGTCGGCAATAATATCCCTGTGTTCTTCATTCAGGACGCCATCAAGTTTCCGGACCTGATCCATGCCGTCAAGATGGAAGCCGACAAAGCGTATCCGCAAGCGGCGAGCGCCCACGACACCTTCTGGGATTTTGCCTCCTTGATGCCGGAAACCACGCACATGTTGATGTGGGCCATGTCCGACCGCACCCTGCCACGCTCCTTGCGGATGATAGAAGGCTTCGGCATCCATACCTTCGTGATGGTTAATTCGGACGGCAAAGAAAGCTTCGTCAAATTCCATTGGCGCCCGAAGCTGGGTCTGCAATCCACCGTGTGGGACGAGGCGCTGAAGCTGCAGGCCGCAGACAACGACTATCATCGCCGCGATCTCTACGAAGCCATCGACACCGGCAATTTTCCCGAATGGGAACTGGGCTTGCAGATCTTCGATCAGGCATTTGCCGACGCCCAGCCTTATGATGTCCTGGACTCGACCAAGATCATCCCGGAAGAAGTGCTGCCCTTGAGGATCGTCGGCCGCATGGTATTGGATCGCAATCCGGACAATTTTTTCGCCGAGACGGAACAGGTTGCCTATTGTCCGGCCAACATTGTTCCCGGCATTGATTTCTCCAACGATCCTCTGCTTCAGGGACGCCTGTTCAGCTATCTCGACACGCAGAAATCCCGGCTTGGCACCGCCAATTTTCACCAGATTCCGGTCAACGCGCCCAAGTGTCCCATGCGCAATTTCCAGCGCGACGGCATGATGCAGACGGCCGTGCCGAAAGGCCGGGCAAACTACGAACCCAATTCCCTGGCGGACAATGGCGAAGACGGAGGGCCGAGAGAATGCCCGGTCACCGGATTCACGTCGTTCGAGGGACGTCCCGATCGCGAAGAGCAAGGGCCGAAACTTCGTGTCCGCCCTGAATTGTTTGCCGATCACTACAGCCAGGCCCGTCTGTTCTGGCTGTCGCAGACAGACAACGAGCGCGCGCACATTGCCTCGGCCTTTGTATTTGAATTGTCGAAAGTGGGTGTGGCGCCGGTCCAGACCCGCATGGTGGCCAACCTGCGCAATGTCGAGGAGGAACTTGCTACGCGCGTTGCCGACGGCCTGGGCATCGATCTTCCGAAAGCCAATATGCCCGCTCGCCCTCCCATCGACATGGACCCATCGCCGGCCCTGAGCATCCAGCAAAAGATGATTGAAACGCTCAAGGGGCGCTGTGTCGGCATACTTGTCAACGACGGCAGCGATGCGGCGACCTTGGCATCGCTTAAAAAGGCGATCGTATCTGCCGGTGGCAAGGCTGTCGTGGTGGCGCCCAAAGTCGGCGGGGCCAAGCTCTCGGACGGCAAGATGATGAAGGCTGACGGCCAACTGGCTGGATCTCCGTCGCAGATTTTCGACGCCATTGCGCTCCTTCTATCTGAACAAGGCACAGCGGCACTGTTGAACGACAGCGCGGCGGTAGAATTCGTAATGAATGCTTATGGCCACCTGAAGGCCATCGGGCATACGCCGGAGGCTGCGCCTTTGCTGAAGAAGGCGGGTGTTGTTCCCGATGAGGGCGTTGTCGCCATTGCCAAACTCGCCGAGGCTGCGACTACTCGATATTTCGATCGAGAACCCAATGTGCGGACCCTGGCGTAGTCGGGTCGAGATCACGAATGCTAATACGCGCTACGCCTTTCATTTCGACAACTCTTGGGAACGACCTTCATGGGTGCCATTCGGTACAGGCTGGGCTGCGAACTTTCCTACACGGTCAATGCGCCGACGGTATTCATTTTCAACGTGGAGGTGGCCAAGCTGATCCGGCATCATGACTTGCGTGAGACGCTGACGGTCGTCCCCGATTTGAAACGCAAACATCACATCGTGCCGGACATTAACAATCGCTACTTCGGAATTGACGTGTTTGAGGGGGCATTGGAAGTTCGGTACGACGCCGAGGTCACGCTGGACGTTTTTAGAGGTGATCCGTCGATAATCTCAGAAACGCCGCTGGCTGATCTGCCGCTCGACATAATTCCGTTCTTGCTGCCGTCGCGGTTTATCCCTTCGGACCGTTTGGCGGCGTTCGCCGTCCGGGAATTTGGTCAGCTTTATCCAGGTTACAGCCGCGTCACGGCCATTTGCAACTGGATTTATGCCAATATCGATTATCGTCGCGGCTCCTCAAATGAGCAAACAACGGCAACGGAAAGCTTGCTTTCACGCGCCGGCGTCTGCCGGGATTTCGCGCACCTGGGAATTGCCTTCTGTCGTGCTCTGAACATCCCGGCGCGGTTTGTCAGTTGCTATGCGTACGGACTGGAGCCATGTGATTTTCATGCCGTTTTCGAGGCCTACATGGACGGCCGGTGGTGGTTGTTCGACGCCACGAGGCAGGCGCATCTTGATGGCCTGGTGCGTATCGGCGTCGGTCGCGACGCCGCCGAGGTCGCGTTCTCATCCCCTTACGGTGATTACGAGCCGGGCGCGGTAAATATCACCATCGACAGACTGGACGGGCTCGCCCCGACCTCAGACCGGACGACCGACGCGATTTCCACGGAAGAGCCCGCACCGAACGCCGGCGCGGTTTAGTTCTACCTGTTCGGCGTCTGCGTGCTGGAAACTGACGCGGATGTGCGGGCGATGTGTCAGTTAGCTTTGGAAAAGGGGTGGCGACGAACGGCTGCCCCGAACCCTGCCGCATCAATGGGTTTGGCAATATAGTCGTCCATACCTGCCTCCAGGCATTTTGCTTTGACGCTACCCGCGTCATACGCCGACAACGCTATAATCGGCCTGCGTGGGCGGTTTTCGGCGGCCTCATCCTGGCGAATCTTTTCTGCCGCCTCAAATCCGTCGACGCCTTCCATCTGGATGTCCATAAGGATCAGGCCGATCTTCCGATCTTTAGCGTGATCAACGGCTTCTAAGCCGCTCGTCGCGGTGATGACGACATATCCAAGATCTTGCAAAAATGTCTTCGCAACCAACAAATTGGCTTCATTGTCATCAACCAAAAGAACCTTGCGGTTGCTACCTGCTGGAGTTGCGAGAGGCGACCGTTTCTCGCCATCGATGCCAGTTAATGGCACGACAAGCAGGAAAACGGATCCAACGCCCTCCGTGGTCGTCACGGTCAAGGTGCCGTTCATCAATTCAGCCAGGCTGCGTGCAATGGACAGCCCCAGGCCCGTTCCGCCATAGCGCCGCGTTGTCGAACTGTCGGCCTGCACGAATTTTTCGAAAATCTTGGCGGCCGCTTCTTTCGTCATCCCGATGCCTGTGTCGGAGACGCTGAAATGGAGGCTTGTGCGGGCATCAGGTGTGCCAAATGCCTGCACTTTCAGCACTATGCTACCGCTTGCCGTAAATTTGACCGCGTTACTTACGAGATTCAAAAGTATCTGATGAAGGCGTTGAGCATCACCGATGTATTCGGCTTTTACGTCTGGGTCGATCTCATGCGACAGAACCACACCCTTATCGCCGATGGCGATGGCCCCGATTTGAAACACACGGTCGATCAATTCCGCGACCTGAAACGGTGCATTCTCCAGAACAATCATGTTCTCTTCGATCTTGCTGATGTCGAGCAAATCGTTGACGAGGCCGACCATCGACGTCGCGCTCTGCTGCAGCGTACTCACGAACTTAGCTTGCTGGTCGGACAAGGGGGTTCGGCCAAGCAATGTCGTCAGACCCACGATCGCATTCATCGGCGTACGAATCTCGTGGCTCATATTGGTTAAAAATTCTGTTTTTGCATTGTTGGCGGCCTGCGCGCGTTCAGCGGCAGCTTCAAGTTCCCTATTTAACCGCGATAAGTCTTCCTGGTGCAGGCGAACCTGATCCAGTGCAGCCAGTAATTCCTGATTTTGCCGTTGCATTTCTTCGAAGGGATTTTGCGGTTCTTCGGCAGCAAGGATTGCGGCAATATCTGCGCCAATGGTCTTGGACAAGACGGGTGCGCGTTTCGGTACGAAACAGACGAGGTCTATTGTCGTTCCGCCCTCTCCCGACTCAATGGAAAACGCATCGACGAGACGTCGCGCGCCGGCCAGGCCTACGCCCATTCCCGTTTTGGAAACGTACTGACCGGACATGATTTCATCGAGGTTTGGGATGCCGGCGCCGTGGTCGATCACGCGGATCATCATTTGCGAATGAGCACCGGTTTCCACCGAAAACTCCACACGACCGCCCGGAGTGTATTGGAAGACATTGCGGACAAGTTCGGATAGGGCGGTGGCAATTCGGACTTGGTCCTGAGACTGAAAATGCAGGGCTTCAGCGATCTGGCGTGCACGGCGTCTGGCGAGGAGAAGGTCACGCTCAAACCGGATCTCAACTTTTGAAAGGGGTACAAGCATCGCTAAGGTCTCCGTACCACCAAAACAGTGGCATCGTCCTTGCCGCGTTTGTACGTCTTATAAATCATACCTGCGATAACCCCTGCCGAACGACTGAGCAGACCGGTAAACTCCTCCAGTTTCCATCGGTTTGTAAGTCCATCGGAGTGCAAGATGATCGTGTCATTCGGTTCGCATGCATAGTCGAACGATTTGATCTTATGAACCTGGTGACCGACAATCCCATTCATGGAAACCAAACCGCGCGTTTTAGCGTTTGCTAGAATAAAGCCGGCAACATTGCCTATCCCGGCGCATGTCAGGTTGCTCATCGCGTCATCAAGCCTTCCGACGAGCACGGCTGCCCCCCTTGTAGACCTAAGCGCTGCGTGTTGTGCCTCAAGGAGAAGGGGCGGACTCAAATCCGGCCGTCTCGTAAACAACGCCAAAGCTTGTTCCGACGCTTCAGCCGCGCCAATGCCGTGACCCAGACCATCGCTCACGATGAACGAAATCCCGCGGTCATCTTCGCTGGTCGCCCAGGCATCTCCGCAGTAGTTTTCGCCCTCGATCGGCAGGCAGACCGCCCCGATATCATAGACCTGCGGCTTAATCCCAGGCGTCATGACGCGAGCGACGATAACGGTTCCCGTGGAGGCGAGGGAATAACTATCGAAGCTTGAGGCCAAACGGTTGATGGCGCCCAAGCCCGTACCTGGGCTGCCTGCGGTCGAGTAGCCGTCTTCAATGCAAAGCGGCACATTCATACCTGGGCCGTTGTCAAGCGACATGAGTTCCAGACCGCACCCGGCCGGGTGTGCAATGGCTCGAAGGATAAGATCGCCTTTGCCGGCGTGTTTGGCCAGATTGCCGGCGAGTTCTGTCGCGATGATTCCGACACGGCCGACCTGCGTTTCGTCAAACCCGATTGTTTGCGCCGCGTGAATGGCCTGGCGCCGGGCGTCGCCGACGTCGTGGAGATGCTTGATGCGAATGACCAGGGACTGGCGAGTGAGAGCTACTTCCATCGCGCTATCATCACACGCGTGCCCTGTCCGGGTACGGAATGCAGTTCAAATTCGTTTGACAACCGCTTGGCGCCACTAAGACCAAGTCCCATGCCGCCGCCTGATGTCCATCCGTCGGTCAATGCCTGCGCCACATCGGCGATACCGGGGCCTTGGTCCTCAAAGGTCACGCGTACACCTTTGCGCATGCCGTCTTGCAAAGATTCGATCAGTGCGGAGCCGCCGCCTCCATAGATGAAGGTGTTGCGGGCTAACTCACTGGTGGCAGTGACAATCTTCGTTACATCGACCAAACCAAGGGTGGCTAGTTGCGCCACGCTTCGAACCTTTTGCCTCACGAGAACAACATCGGACTCTGAGGCGATGGCCATCGTTTCAGAGCTCTTCGTGATCATCGCCACTGCTTTCCGGGAGACTAATGCTCCCTCGAAGCAGGTCCATACCTTTTTCGACATCCAGGGCGGTTTTAACCCCTGGTAGGGTCAGGCCAAGTTCGACGAGCGTGATCGCGACGGCGGGCTGCATGCCAACGATTACGGTTTGCGCGTCGAGGATCCGTGACATGCCCGAAATGTTGGAAATCATCCGGCCGATAAACGAATCGACGATTTCCAAGGCGGAGATATCGATCAGCACGCCGACCGCCCCCGTTTGTGCGATTTTCGTTGTCAGGTCGTCCTGAAGGGCCATTGCGAGGCGGTCGTGCATATCCACCTGGATTGTTACCAGGAGAAAATCGCCCATCCGCAAAATAGGGATACGTTCCATCGTGATACTAGGCCTGGGCTTTGATACGGCTGATGGTCATGCCCTTACGTTGGAGTGCGACCGCAAAAGCCGCGGCAAGGGTGGCCTTGGTGGTCACATTGCCAAGTTCGACGCCCAGGTGCACAATCGTCTGCGCGATTTGTGGGCGAATGCCACTGATCATGCAGTCGGCGCCCATTAGGCGAGCCGCGGTGATTGTCTTCAACAAGTGCTGGGCGACAAGCGTATCTACGGTTGGCACACCTGTAATATCGATAATGGCCGTGGTCGAACCCGTGTCGACGATACGTTGCAGCAGCGATTCCATAACGACCTGAGTACGGGCACTGTCCAACGTTCCGATAATGGGCAGGGCAAGAATGCCTTCGGCCAAGCTGACGACAGGCGTCGAAAGCTCAAGCATGTCTTCCTGTTGGCGCGCAATGATACCTTCGCGGGTCTTCAAATAGACATCCGTCGTGTAAAGCCCGAGCTTATCGAGAATTGCCGTCGCTTCCCAGATCGCCGCCGCCAGTAGTTTGGCATCATTTTCGTAGGCCTTGCCCAAAGCCGTAAAGAGCGGCTTCTTGAAGGAAAAAACAAAGGTAGCGGTCTCGGATGGCGAGAACCCTTGCTCGCCGCGACTTGAAGAAACCTCTGCCAAAAACTTTTGAACCGCGTCCCATTCGGTGGTCCGCAGGTTTGTTGTGTCGCCACCCTTTGTCGCAGCAATGAACAGGTTAAGGAAGGTTGCGCATTGCTGGCGCAGTTCCGCTTCCTTGATAATGCCTTGGCGGCTGATGGCTGCAATTTGTTCCTTGACCCATTCAGCTAGGAGAAGCTCTTTGTTGTCGAAAGTTGCTTGATAAAGGGCCATTTTGCCTGCCTCGCTGCCGATCATGGAATTTCCTGATACGGATCTAGCCGGCACCCATGTGAGGGCCAATCGCTCCGCTCGCCATTAGAGCGTGGCGCACGATTAGCTTGGTCACGGATGACCTTTTTCAGCAATAGGCGGTTGTCAATATCCGAGCAAATTCTTCCGCAACACGGAAATAGCGATTTTCGCCGCTGATCAGGTTCAGTGAGCCTCGCATCTTGGGGCATCATCGATCGTCCTGGCTTATAGACGTAGCCTCCAGACTGGTTGTCCGCGTAGGAGAGACTTTCATCATGTTTGGCGTGACGAATTTATCCGTCTGATATCAAGGCATGGAAATCGAAGCAATTTTCGGCCGCAGCCGCGGCCGCTCTCTCGACTTTTAGACAGGCGTCGTCGATACTTATTGTGTCGGACCAAACAGCACCAATCAGCCTTTCTGCGAACACACCGACCGCTCGTCTATCGTGCTCTCCCAATTGACCGGCGGCGGTCGCTATAACTTGCTCCAGCGCGTCCCGAGTACGCTCCGTCTCCATTTCGCCTGCCCGATGTTCAGTGAGTACCCGCCTCACCAGCGCGGAGAGCTCATTAATTTCGTCACGATGCAGATCATTTTCCATTAAAGTCCTACGGGACACCGGCATCGTCCTAATTGGAGACAGCCCGGAGCATCTTCTTTAAAGGCGGGAGCAACTCTATTTTAAATACCCTAATAGGCTCGGGACGCATTCAGGTTGCGTAACCACACCCTAGCCCTGGACCGTCGCAAAAGGTGCACGTCTCAATATTCATTGGCAAATATATTATAAGTTTTAAATGTCTATTTTTTTTTAGAGGTATGGGTGATAAATTATATCATAGTTTTTAAATAAGATTATTTTTAATTGACTTTCAAAAATATTTAGCTCATATGTTGATGATCGACTTTATGATTGTCTGCTGTTTTGTTGTGTGTCCTTTTGGATGCAATAAGCGAACCTTCCATTCAAAATTTATTCGAGAGGTGGCGATGCATCGTGCGTCGACACGTATAGTGCTATGAAAGGGTTCATAATGAGCGCAGGTACAGTCAAGTGGTTTAATGCTACCAAGGGTTTCGGCTTCATCGCGCCGACTGATGGCGGCCAAGATGTTTTCGTCCACATTAGCGCCGTCGAACGCGCCGGTATGCGCGGTCTAAATGAAGGCCAGCAAGTTACCTACGAATTGCAGCGCGACGCCAAGTCTGGCAAGATGTCGGCCGAGCAACTTGTAGCCGCTTGAACCACTTAGGTTTTTGAGACAGATCAAGACTGGACCTAGCGTTCAGTCTTTTTTTGCGATTGCGCCAAGTATTTTGCTTGCAGTCAAGCACTTGATATTTGCGACATACTCATTCGGTGGAACAGTTAGCGATACGTACCAATAATTCACGGTTCTACGCACGTTAACCGGCAATTGGCAGAAGCCGGTCCGCCTTGGTAATTACTGATGGAGTTACTGGGCGTTCTTTAATCCGCATTCAATTCAGCGCTTCGGCAAAGCAAAGCCGCGGCCAAGGTCTTTATGAATAATTTATCCAATAGATATGGTGGCGGGTCTAACGCCAGCCAGAAGTCGTCTTCTCTTCGCACTAAGGCCAATGACGCCAAGGCTATACCCAAAAACGCCTGCGGTTTCAGTCGGCGCGAGCTGCGCGCCCTTGTTGCCGATATGCTCGGCTGAAAGGTTCATCCATGCATTCCAATGATCGCGAGACTTGCCCTAACGACACTCCGCCTTTGACAATTGGGCGCCGAAATGACGCCGCAACGTTAAAGGAAAAATACGAACGTTATATCGGCTTGGCCAGACAAGAAGAGGCTGTGGGCAACTTTGTCGAGGCGGAAAGTCATTATCAGCAGGCTGAACACTACCTTCATATGCGCGATATTTCGGTTGTGGCTTGCCGTAAACCGGTCGTCAGAAGGCGGTAGCTCGTGCAGGCAAATCCAATTACAGACGCGCTGCATGTTACGCACCGCACGCAATATGATTTCGATCAGCCGGTCATATTGAACCCGCATTATTTGATGCTCTACCCACGGCAAGGCCATGAGGTCACTATCGAAAGCTTTGATTTACGCGTCTCGTCCGATGCCAAGATACATTGGATGCAGGATGTGTTTGGAAATCAAATTGCCGTGGCAACGTTTTCTGCCCCCGCTAAGCAGCTCATCATTGAATCGGTGTCGAAAGTTCATTTATTGAGTGAGTCGTGGCCGATTTTCCAAATCGACCCCGCCGCAACTAGTTATCCATTCCGCTATGATGACCAAACCTTCGGCGACTTAGGCCCTTTTTTTATCCAGCGGCATGCCGACCCGGACGGCAAGTTACGCGAGTGGGCACATGACTTTGTTGCAGTCCATCCCACCGACACCCTCTCGCTGCTGAAGTCCATTAACAGCGCCATATCGTCCGCAATGATGTATGAGTCTCGCGACCGCGAAGGCACGCAATCACCAGCGATAACTTTGGCGCGACAAAAGGGTACCTGTCGTGACTTTGCAGTTCTGTTTGCTGAAGCGGCCCGCAGTCTTGGCCTTGGCGCCCGCATCATCTCGGGCTATCTGAATAACGAAAACGACGCCGCTGAAAACGAAACGACCCACGCCTGGAGCGAAGTTTTTCTTCCGGGGGCAGGATGGATTGCTTTCGATCCGACGAATAATAGGATGGGCGGGTTCAATCTCTTGCCCGTGGCAGTGGCGTGCGATATCGGGCAACTTGTGCCAGTGGCTGGAAGCTTTGCCGGCGCCGGAGCGACACCTCCCAGGATGACAGTTGAGGTTTTTCTTACTAAGGGGGCGCCACAAAAAGACAAAGCTGACGTTCACCGGTGAATATACGGATTTCGAACGTGGGTTTTCGGCGACGTACACCGTTTTAGCTAGTCCGATGCGTTCATCAAAAACCTTCTGGGTCTACCCACGGGGCAGCGTCGCCAGCCCGTCATTTTCAACATCTCGAATGTGCCACCTTATTTCTCCGGCACTCTAGCGCTATGGGGGCTTGATCACTATATAAATACTGTGCCTTTTCAGGCGCTCGAGCGCCGTCCGACCTGCTTTGCAGGGGGCGTCCTCCAACCCCGGAAAGGGGTTCTGCATGATCGTCAAGGCGCCACTCCATTCATTTATCTTCGCCCGCGGTAGGCTGAGAGCGTTGATTGATCGCATGAGCGAAGAGGTCAGCGAAAACGACGGCATGCGAGAACACCCAAGCAAGGCCGACGACCCGATCCGTTGGGAAGCTGGGCGGCTGGAACGATGCGGGGGGCAATATTTCTACGTGGCCGACGATACACCGGTGAGACGCCATCGGCGTAAGGCGGTACTGAGGATAAGGCGAGTCATCGGATGAGCACGGAAGACACAGATCTGGAACGCAGGGTATTAGCCCACGAGCAGATTTTGCAGGCATTGATTGCCCATATGGTGGAAACCGAACCTCGATTTCTCGAACGATTGAGTGAAACCTTCGATCGTCCGGTGCGCCTTGGGGCGAAACAATACGACTATGTTGATACGGCGACTTATGCTGCCCGTTTCGTAAGGGAAATTGTCCGGATGGGTGAACTGCCCTCAGCAGCTGAAACGTCGGGTCTTGTGGCCAAATGGGATGATCTTTGGCCCACGGAGGGCGAGAAAAATCTGCAAAACGAGAATGTGCCCGTTCGTTTTCGCGTTCGACGATGCGACGATTTGTGGGAGGTTCTGCGTGACGGGCGGCTTGCCGGTGGCTACGTGTCCAAAGCCGGTGCGCTGGAGGCGGTACACGAGGCCATACAGGAAGTGTTCTCTGCAGGCGGTTCCGCTGAGTTTATCGCCGGGCAGGGGTTATAGAAGTTATGAGTTTCCGTTTGTATGAAAGTGCTTGGGTCCATGTCGAAGGTTTGGATCATCCCGTGCGTGTGATCAAGGATCGCCAACTCGCAGGTAGCTTCATCGTCGGGGGGCATCGCTATGACATCGACGCCCGGGCATTGTCGTCGGACCTTTCGGCACCGCGATTGACCGGGCTGCTAAGTATGCAGGATGTCCGCGAGGCGGGGTTGAGATGTGATTACGGATCTGAATAGGGGCGTCCAAATGCGCCAGATACGACCATACGGCTGGCTCTGAAATGGACTTAATTATTATGTGGGTGTTCAATATTGATCTTCACTGCGTGCCGGAGGTGAAAGTGATTTATATTTATATTGCTGATATTTAACGACCTTTTTGCGGTTATATATTTGTAAAGGCTGAGTGTTTTTATAATTTTGGCGACAGCTACGGCTAAATAAATTTAACATACCGAATCAAATTTCTTCCAATGTGTAATTTTATTTGCGTCTATATTAAAATAATGCAATGGTGATCTATTCGAAATCACACCTTGCTTTGTCTGTTCGCCACAGCTTATCGAGCATCGCTACTTCGGAACCGGTATGCAATGTCGCGCGCCGGAATGCACGAATGTGCGATCGTCTTAGGGAGGCCGAGATGGCCAACGGTACAGTTAAGTGGTTTAATTCAACCAAGGGCTATGGATTCATTCAGCCTGAAAATGGCGGTAACGACATTTTTGTCCATGCGTCTGCTCTTGAAAAAGCGGGCATGCGCAGCTTGAACGAGGGGCAAAAAATCTCCTTTCAGATCACAAACGAGCGCGGCAAGGACTCTGCGGTCGATCTCAAAACTGTGTAAAGTGTCGTAAGGTCTATAATAGTCGGGCGAACCGCCTGACTTTCATAGCCGCTCGGAACTATGCGTCCCACTTTCTAGGCGGCCTGAACACTTTGAATTGGCAACCAAATCCATTTCTTTTTTAATAAACGCGTCCACAATCGGCCGCTGTTCTCGCCTCACAGACTTTAAGTTAAAACGTTAGCCGGCAGACTTTGGTCGAGCTGGACTATCCCGGAGCGAAAACTATGAAGAAAATCCGTTCGGCAAGAAATGCGGTCATCAATCAATTGGGCGGCGCCGAGCCTAAACCCGAATTAGAGCAAATATTCGCGTCCAGAGTAGCGCTTGCGCCCTTGGTTATGAGCCGGCCGCGGCGACAGTACCGGCGCGGTCCGTTCTATCTTAAAATTGAAGGTCTTACCGGTCCCCGACCGAAATACGATGAGTTCGGTCGAGCACTGCCGGATGCGTAGAGAGCTAGGTGAGACAACACTCAGACCGTTACTTTGAATACGCGCAAAAGGCGAGTCCGGTGCTGTCAGATTATTTTCGTCGGTGACGCAATTAGATTTAATTTTCGAATGTCGCGACACTCAATATGACTCATCATGAGCCGAGGTTTAGCTCCATTAGCCGGCGAGTTCGAGCCGTCCTACCCCAGGGTATTTGCAGTTTCCTTACTTAATTCAATAGGAAAGGCATCGACTCGTCAGTGCCGCTCCTCTCATCAACGAAAGAGGCCGAAACGGTCGGCGATTTTTTAGGCGGGCGATAATGACTAATGGCACATCCAAAATTCTGGTCGTGGACGACGAGGCCGAAATTCGCAGCATGTTGGGCATATTTCTCGGCGTCGAAGATTTCGAGGTGATAGAGGCAGAGAATGGTAAGTCGGCGCTGCGCCAGGTGGTGGGCGCGAAGCCGGATCTTGTCGTGCTCGATCTGGGTTTACCTGACATAGATGGTCAGGAAGTCATCACTTCCATCCGGAAGTTCGCAAATGTCCCGATTGTCGTTCTGACGGCGCGCGACGATGACAAACAAGTTGTCCAGGCTCTGAATGCCGGCGCAGATGACTACGTTACGAAGCCCTTCCGCGCGGATGTTCTTCTTGCCCGTATCCAAGCGAACTTGCGCGAGCGGCAGGCGCGCGACGTAAAAAGCGACAAGCTTTCAAACGGCCCAATCCGCATGGATATGCTTCGTCACGAAGTTTTCTTGCAAGAAGAGAAGGTCAATTTCACGCCGAAGGAGTTCCGCTTGCTCCAAGTCTTAATCGAAAACAAGGGCCGAATGCTGACACACAAGTATATTCTTAAGGAGGTCTGGGGCGCCGCTCATACTGATGACACGCAATATTTGCGTGTCTATATCGGCCAGGTCCGCGAAAAACTTGAAACTGTTTCCGGACTCGGAAAGGCTATCACTTCTGAGTCTGGTATTGGCTACCGAATGGAATCGCTCAGCGCCGACATTTCAGGACCAGAGCCAAAAGTCGCTGCCGAATAGGCGGCTGCCTCATGTTGCTTCGGCAGCGTCGCTTCCGCACTGGCTATGCAGAAATCAATAGGATACTAGGTCGACATTCAAGATTTCTAAGCAGGAAGCGAATGTCCCGAGATTACGTTGCCTGCCAGACGCGAATGTCTCCAATTGAGGACCGGCCTCCGCGCGCCGATTTCCGCTTATGAGTAAAGTATGAAAAAGCTAGG
>CAYULN010000272.1:0-6407 GCA_964445605.1 uncultured Caulobacteraceae bacterium
AACTATGGCCTGCGCTACGACTTCTGGAGTCAGAGCGACAAGCCAGCGCTCAACCCGAACTTCAAGGCGCGCAACGGCTTTGACAACCAGGTCACCTATGACGGCCTGAGCGTCCTGGAACCGCGTGTCGGCGCCAAGTGGCACAGCGACGAAGGCAAGTACGACCTGTCGGGCAGCTTCGGCCTGTATACCGGCGGCCTGCCGGACGTGTTCCTGTCCAACCGCTTTGGCAACACCGGCATCCTGACGGCCAGCTTCGTCCTGCAGCGCGTCCTCAACGTCGACGGCACGACCTCGGGCTTCAAGGAAACCAATTCGGGCACGATCTTCGCCGCCAACGACGCCACCGCCACGGCGCTGATGAACATCAAGAAGTCCGACACCACGTTTGCGCAAGGCGTACCGTCGGCGGCCCTGTCGCTGCTGACGCTCAATCCCGCCCTGGTCCGCGTCGCCAATACCAACAGCATCGCGCCGGGCTTCAAGATGCCGTCCGACTGGAAGTTCAACCTGTCCGGTCACTGGCATACCACGTCCGGCATCACCCTGGGCGTCGACGGCGTGTGGGTAAAGAGCAATGTCGGCCTGGCCTTCCGCGACGTCCGCGCCCGTCCGCTGACGGTTGCCGGCGTCCAGCAGTTCACACCGGACGGCCGCATGCGCTATGACGGCCTGGTCGTCGCCTCGACGGCGCCGGGCGGTTCGTCGCTCGACGTCAACAACCAGTCGATCTACGCCAACCGCGTCACCGCCGGCCTCGACGTCGCCAAGAACGCCGACGGCTCGAACGACTTCGACCTGGCCAACCCGGGCTCGGGCTACGACATCCAGGCCTATAACCCGGGCGTCGATTCGACCAGCACGACCGTCGCCCTGTCGGCCATGGACAGCTTCGACAAGCTGCTGTTCAGCAGCGACCACCTCGACGTGACCGTCGCCTACACCTACCAGAAGACCAACCAGTACGGCGGTATCCCGGAATTCGCCACGACCGACTGCTGCGGCGGTTCGAACTACGGCGACCAGATCTCGCTGGAAGACCCGAACGCCCCGACCAAGGGCCGCTCGACCTTCGAAGTCCGCAAGGGCCTCAAGCTGAACGCCACCTATTCGGCGGAATGGATCAAGGACGCGCCGACCACCTTCACCCTGTTCGGCGACTTCCACAACGGCCGTCCATTGAGCTTCTACGTCGCCGACGCCGGTTCCAACGCCCGCGGCCAGGTGTTCGGTGTGGTGTCCAACAACCAGTTGGCCTTCATCCCGCAGCTGACCTCGGCGGACCCGAGCAACCCGCTGAAGTTCGTCACCGGCAGCGTGCCGGTCTACTTCGCCACCGCGGCCGACGTGACCAACCTGCAGAAGATCGTGTCCACCTTCAACCTGCCGACCGGCATCCTGAAGAAGGGCTCGAACAACAATCCGAACGTCCAGCGTTGGGACCTGCACGTCGCCCAGGACCTGCCGATGCCTTGGTTCGACGGCCACAAGATCACGTTTACCGCCGACATCTTCAACCTCGGCAACCTAGTGAACAAGAAGTGGGGCGTGGTCGCCGAATACGGCTCCGACGGCCGCCAGGGCACGCCGGTCTACAAGGTGGCCTGCGCCGACGCCGCCGGCAACGCCGTGGCCGTGACCAGCGCGGTGTGCGCCAGCTACCGCATCTCGAGCGTGTCGACGACCATGACGACGCCGACGGTCAACCCGGTGGCCTCGCCGTACTCGGTCATGCTGGGCCTGAAGTACAGCTTCTAAGGCTCGGGCAAACCTGACTAAGCGAAGGAGCGCCCTCACCCGGCGCTCCTTTTTTTATTGAGCGAGGGGCGCATTGACTTGCGGTGTGGCGCGTGACACAAGCCGCGCCATGATCACCCGGAACGCCAAGCGCGCGCTTCTTTTTTGCCTGATCGCCTGAGCGGCGGTCAGGATTTCGCGCGTCCTTTTGTCCACGGGTTCGATCATGCTGTCTTTTCCTCATCCGCGACTTCGTTTCAGCCTTCCGGCGACCGCGCCGCGCCGGGCGGGCGAATTGCGCTGACGGCGCGCTTCCAAAGACAGTGAAACCCATGTAAGAGCCTGCTTCATGCCGATGCTGACCCACCCCGAAACCAAGTACCGCCCGTTCTCGCTGGGCCTGGACATGTCCGACCGGACGTGGCCGTCCAAGGTCGTGACCCAGGCGCCGCGCTGGCTGTCGACCGACCTGCGCGACGGCAACCAGGCGCTGGCCGATCCGATGGACGTCGACAAGAAGCTTATGTTCTTCAAGCTGCTGGTGAAGGTCGGCCTGAAGGAGATCGAAGTCGGCTTTCCGTCGGCGGGCGCCACCGAGTTCGACTTCGTGCGCAAGCTGATCGAGGAAAACCTGATCCCCGACGATGTGACGATCCAGGTGCTGACGCAGTCGCGCGAGGACCTGATCAAGCGGTCGTTCGAATCCTTACGCGGCGCCAAGCGGGCGATCGTGCACCTGTACAATGCCACCTCGCCGCTGTTCCGCCGCGTCGTCTTCGACATGGATAAGGCCGAGGTGCTGGCCCTGGCGCGCAAGGGCATGGGCTTGCTGGTCAGCGAGGCCGCCAAGCAGCCGGACACCGACTGGGGTTTCGAATACAGCCCGGAAACCTTCACCGCCACCGAGCCGGAATTCGCGCTGGAGGTGTGCAATGCCGTCATCGACGTGGTGCAGCCAACGCCGCAAAAGCCGTTGATCCTCAACCTGCCGGCGACGGTCGAAGTCGCCGGGCCGCACACCTATGCCGATCAGATCGAATGGTTCTGCCGCCATATCGAGAGGCGCGACAGCGTGGTCATCTCCCTGCACCCGCACAATGACCGCGGCACCGGCACCGCCGCCGCCGAGTTGGCTCTGCTGGCCGGCGCCGACCGCATCGAAGGCTGTCTGTTCGGCAATGGCGAACGTACCGGCAATGTCGACCTGGTGGCCCTGGGGCTCAACCTCTATACCCAGGGCGTGGCGCCGGAGCTCGATTTTTCCAATATGCGCGAAGTCGTCAAGACGGTCGAACACTGCAACAACATCCCCGTCCATCCGCGCCACCCCTATGCCGGCGAACTGGTGTTCACGGCTTTCTCGGGCTCGCACCAGGACGCCATCAAGAAGGGCTTCGCGGCGCACGAACAGCGCAATGACGGTATCTGGGAAATGCCCTATCTGCCGATCGATCCGGCCGATCTGGGTGAGAGTTATGAGGCGGTGATCCGCGTCAACTCCCAGTCCGGCAAGGGCGGCATCGCCTGGGTGATGGAACAGACCTACGGGCTGAAGCTGCCGCGCCGCTTTCAGATCGATTTCTCACGCAAGATCCAGGAAATCACCGATGCGACGGCGCGCGAACTGTCGGCGGCGGAAATCTGGGAAGCGTTCCGCGAGACCTACCATCTCGGCGGCGGCCGCTACGGCCTGGTCGCTTATGAGCAGGCGACGGCGGTGCATTCGGGCGCCCAGCGCACCTTTGTCGGCCGCATCGTCAAGGACGGCGTCGAAGCGTCGGTCATCGGCCACGGCAACGGCCTGATCTCCAGCGCCATCGAGGCGCTCAACGATCACTATAACCTCGAGCTGGAAGTGGTTGATTATGCCCAGCATTCTCTGACCAAGGGTAGCTTGAGCCAGGCGGTGGCCTATATCGAATGCCGGACGCACGACGATCGCCGCATCTTCGGTGTCGGCATCGACGACGACATTGCCACGGCCAGCGTCAAGGCCGTACTGTCGGCGGCCAACGCCGTTTAGGCGATCCATCTTGCCCCTTATGCCTTTGCGGCGTAGATTGGTTAATGCAGCAAGGGCGGGCGGGATATATGGCGGAAAACGCCGAAAAGCCAAAGGTTTCAGACGATTTCCTCAAGATCCTGAGCGAAACGGAAACCCGTGTGCGCCACTCCGCCCATGCCCATTGGGCGGCGACCAACCGCTTCGACACGCTCAATGACCTGGCGACCGCCACAACCTTGATCGGCGGTTTCCTGGTGTCGCTGCTGGCGGCCATCCCGGTAATGTACCAAGCACTGTACACGCTGCATGCGCTTGCGGTGAACAGCGGCCTGTTCGTGCTGGGCGGCCTGGTGTCGGCGGTGTCGATCCTGCAAGCCGTACAGCGCTGGGGCGAGCGGACGCAAAGCCACAACAACGCCGCCAACGCCTATTCGTCGTTGCGCCGCAAGCTGGAAATCCTGCGCCTGAACCTGCCCGACAGCGCCGGTGACCTGACGGGCATCCTGGAGGAACTGGTTCGGCTGGGCGAGACCACGCCGGCGGTGCCGGCCACAATCTGGCGACGGGCCATCCGGGCCTTGCGGTAGGTACTTAAGATAGCCTCCCATCCTATTGGCGTGGATGACTTTTCCGGTAATCCAAAGGGGCCTGAAAGCCATAGGCCCAGGCCCCGGCCCGCGCCGTTTGCGCCGCCCGTTCCTGGGGCAGGTAATCCAGAGAAAAACGGCGATAGGCGACGGCCAGGCCGCGCCCGACCATCTCGCCGCCGAGGTCACGGCCGTCGCGCAGCTTGCACACGGAGACCATGCGGCCATAGCGGTCGATATCGTGCTGGACGCAGGCGACGTCCTGGCCGCGCACCAGTTCGGCCAGGGTCCTCCTGGCCGTCTGCCCGCAGGCAAAGCGGCCGCAGGTCTGGTCATATTCGAAGGCGTCGACGCCATACAACCGGATGCGCACGCCCTTGATGACCAGGTTGTCGCCGTCGCTGGCATGGGCCTGGCCGGCGATCGTTCGCGCCTCGGCCGATCCGGCCAACAGACAGACGACGGCGCAAACTGTAACCGCCAAGCACTTTCCGAAAAGTGTAACGCACTTTTCGGATAAAAAGTGCGGCAAAAATAAAAAATTAGAGCCGTTTTTCGATCCCCCTTGATCGAAAAACGCTCTAATTGACCGGCACAACCGGTTGCCTTTGTTACCGAAACCGGATAAAGCCCGCGGCATGATCACGTCCTTCGCCCGCCACCAGGTGCTGATTCAGCTCGATATCATGTCCAAGCTCGCTTGGGCATGCAAGACCGTGCGCATTATTCGCACCTCCTGGGCAGGGTAATCTTTCACGATACCCGCGCCCGTTTCCTCCCGGGCGCCCTGATCCAAATCCTTCGGACGCCCTTTTTTCCAAAAGGCTCATCATGCGTCCCCTGAGTTTCCGGCAAAACCCGACCTGGCTCAAAACCGCCTGGCTCAACACCTGGGGTGGCTATATTCTGGCGGCTCTGGGCGCCTTCCTGTTCGCCAGCAAGGGGATCTGGATCAAGCTGGCCTATGGCTACCAGGTCGACGCCTCAGCGCTGATGACCCTGCGGCTCAGCCTGGCCTTGCCGATCTTCGTCATCGGCGGCCTGGTCACCTTCTGGCGGGCCCGGCAAAAGGGACCGCTCGGCCTGCCGTCGGTCGTCGAGCGGCCGGAGTTGTATCTGAAGACCCTGGCCGTCGGGGCCTTGGGCTACTGGGTGGCCAGCTATACCGACTTCGCCAGCCTGGAAACCCTGACGCCGCAGTTCGAGCGGCTGATTCTATTCACCTATCCGCTGTTCGTCATCCTGTTCGGCGCCTTGCTGTTCAAGCAGCCGATGCGGGCCGGATCGTTGTGGACCTTCGCCATCGCCTATGCCGGCCTGGGCCTCGTCTTCGTCACCGACCTGAAGGCCGGCGGCGCCGGCGTAGTGCGCGGCGCGTTGTGGTGCACGGCCTCGTCGCTGTCGTTCGCGCTCTATCTGTTACTGGCCAAGCCTTTGATCGCGCGACTGGGCGCATCTCTGTTCACCACCTGGGCCATGAGTGGCGCGGCACTGGCGACCTTCGCGCAATTCCTGATCGCCCACCGTTTGAGCGATATCCATATGACGCCGCCGCTATTCTGGCTGTGTGTCGGCCTGGCGATCGGCGCGACGGTGGCGCCCAGCTACCTGACCAACTTCGCGCTGAGCCGAATCTCTTCGCAGGCCAACGCGGTGATCAGTTTCATCAATCCCATCTTTACCCTCATCCTGAGCGGGCTGATTCTGCGCCAGCACATCACGGCGGCGGATATGGCGGGTACGATGCTGGTGCTGATCGGGGTCGGGCTTTACACTTGGCTGGATCGGCGCGCCGCCCGGGATCAGTCTTCGGCTTCCAAAGGATAGGCGTCCTTACCGATTTCGGCCTTTTTATAAAGCTCTGCGGCCGTTTTCTGCAAAACCGGATGAACCCAGTCCGGCAGGATTTCGCTGATCGGGCCCATCACAAAGGCGCGATCCTGGGCGCGCGGATGCGGCAATATCAGACCGCTCCCGCCGTTCAGGATCACGCGACCGTAGGCGATGAGGTCTAGGTCGAGCACACGCGGCGTATTGGGGGGGGGGGGGCGCCCCCCCCCCCCCCCCCCCCCCCCCCC
>CAYULN010000273.1:0-16823 GCA_964445605.1 uncultured Caulobacteraceae bacterium
CAGGTCCCTTGCCCCCCTCGGAACCTGGCGTTCTCCAAGTCGGCCGCTCGCATCCCCCCGCGAGCGGCCGCATTACGTTCTGTGGTTAACAGGTTTCCGATTGTTCGTGGAAGTTTGGCGAACAAAGGGTGTAAGAATCACTGACGTGCTGCCGTTTCAGATTTGTTCGCTGCCATATCTGGTATGGCGTCAACCCGTTTAACCATATAGCCTTCATTGAAAATTCCGTGCCTTCTGCAGCGCTGAGGCCGGTAGATCGTTCGGCGGCTTGGTCCGGCTGTCATTGCCCGGCCCACCGTGGGCGAACTCATCGGCGCGGCTGAGGCGCGGCGCGAAATCTTCCCGGTCGCCGATGGCTGACAGTTCGTGCGACAGATCGACGAGACTTCGGGCGATCAAATGGACGACTTCGCCCTCCTTCTGGATATAGCCGGTGATGAGCAGGAAGCTGGAACTCAAGACGGCCCGCCGGTACTGCTCGAAGACCTTGGGCCAGACCACGACATTGATGATGCCGGTCTCGTCTTCGGCGGTGATGAAAACAACGCCCGACGCCGAGCCAGGTCTTTGTCGGACGAGGACCATGCCGGCGCATTGCGTATAACGACCATCCGCTTGCGCCACGGTTTCCTGGCACGACTTGATACCTCGGGCGGCCAGATCCTCCCGAATGAACGACGCGGGATGGGCGCGTAGGCTTAAGCCGACATAGTTATAATCGGCAATGACTTCGGCGCCTTGGGTCATACGCTTCAATTCGACCGCGGGCTCGTCGAACTCGGGGATGATCTCATCCTGCAGAAGGCCGCCTGCAGCGAATAGGGGCAGGGGCATGTCACGCAACGCGCGGATGGCCCACAAGGCGTCACGCCGGATCAAGTTTAGATCGCCATAGGCATCGGCGTCAGCCAGGCGCGACAGGGCGTTGGTCGAAACCTTGGACCGGCGCCAGATGTCGTCGATGCTGGTGAATGGCTGGTCCATGCGATTGGCGACCAGGCCGGCCATGTCGGCATTTTTCAGGCCCTTGACAATCCGGAAGCCGAGACGGAGGGCGAAGCGGCCTTCCTTGTCGGTGGGTTCAAGCGTGCAGTCCCAGCGTGAATTGTTGACGCAGACCGGCCGGACCTCGATGCCGTGGTCGCGAACATCACGGACGATCTGGGCCGGCTGATAGAAACCCATAGGTTGGGAATTCAGCAGGGCGCAGCAAAATGCCTCAGGATGCCAGCATTTGATCCAGCAGGACGCATAGGCCAGCAGTCCAAACGACGCAGCATGGCTTTCCGGAAAGCCGTAAGAGCCGAAGCCTTCAAGCTGGCCGAAGGTCCGTTCGGCGAACTCCCGGTCATAGCCGTTGGCGATCATGCCATTGATCAGCTTGTCCTTGAATTTGGAGACCCCGCCGGTGAACTTGAAAGTCGCCATGGAGCGGCGCAACTGGTCGGCTTCGCCGGGGGTAAAGCCGGCGCATTCGATCGCCACCCGCATGGCCTGCTCCTGGAAGAGCGGCACGCCAAGCGTCTTGCCCAGAACCTTTTCCAGCTCCGGCTTCGGATAGGTCACCTTTTCCCGGCCGTCGCGGCGCCTGAGATAGGGGTGCACCATGTCGCCCTGGATCGGGCCGGGACGCACTATGGCGACTTCGATGACCAAGTCGTAGAAGGATCTCGGCTTTAACCGCGGCAGCATGTTCATCTGCGCGCGCGACTCGATCTGGAAGGTGCCCAGAGTGTCGGCTCGCCGTATCATCGCATAGGTGCGCGGATCCTCTGCCGGAATGGTCGCCAGGTCGTAATGCAGAGACTTATGTTCCCGCATCAGTTCGATCGCCTTGCGGATGCAGGTCAGCATACCAAGTGCAAGGACGTCGACCTTCATGAACTTCAGCGCATCGATATCGTCTTTGTCCCATTCGATGACCTGCCGGTCTTCCATGCGGGCCGGCTCGATCGGTACCAGTTCATCCAACCGGTCTTCGGTAAGCACAAAGCCGCCGGTATGCTGGGACAGGTGGCGTGGGGCATCCCTGAGCTGCTCGGCCAGCTCCAGGGTCAATCGGATGCGGCGGTCATTGACGTTGAGGCCGGCAGCCTTCAGGTCTTCGTTGCGCAATTCCTGCGACCAGTAGCCGTGCACGGCCGAGGTCAGGGTTTTGATGATATCTTCGGGCAGGCCCAAGGCCTTTGCGACATCCCGCAGAGCCCGCCGTGTCCGGTAGCGCTGGACGGTGCAACAGATTGCGGCCCGGTCACGGGCATAGGTCTCATAGATCCACTGGATGACCTCTTCGCGGCGCTCGTGCTCGAAGTCGATATCGATGTCGGGCGGTTCCCGACGTTCCTCCGATATGAACCGCTCGAAAAGCAGGTCGTTGCGCTCTGGATCGATCGAGGTGACGCCCAGGCAATAGCAGACCGAGCTATTGGCGGCCGAGCCGCGCCCCTGGCACAAAATACCTTGCGAGCGGGCAAACTGGACGATGGCGTTGACGGTTAGAAAGTAGGGCGCATAGTCCAACTTTTCGATGAGCTGAAGCTCGTGTTTTAGCAGGGCGATCACCTTGTCCGGCACGCCTTCCGGATAGCGCCGCTTGGCGCCTTCCCAGGTATAGCGCTTCAAAGCGTCCATGGCCGACAAACCCGTGAGCACTTTTTCTTCCGGGTACTGGTAGTGCAGCTCATCTAGCGAAAAGGCGCAGCGCTCCGTGATCTCAAGGGTGCGCGCCAGAGCCTGTTCGTACCGGCCGAACAGCCGGCGCATCTCCGCCGGGTCTTTCAGGTAACGGTCGGCAAAGCGCTCGCGGTCAAGGCCGATGTCATCGATCGTCTTATGGTGCCGGATGCAGGTCAGAACGTCCTGCAGCTTGCGGCGCGACCGGTCATGGAACAGCACGTCGTTGGTGACGACCGCCGGCACATCGGCCTGCGTTGCCATGTTCGACAAGGCCAGCAGCCGCATCTGGTCGTTCTGCCGCCGGCGCAGGGTCAAGGCCATGTAGGCGCGGTCGCGGAAGACTTCACGCATCCGGCGCAGATTGGCCCCCGTTTCCTCGTCGGGCATGTCGGGGATCAGGACTGCGATCAGTCCTTCGGAATAGAGCCGGACGTCATTCCAGCCGATCTCGCACTTGCCCTTGCCCGCCCGCCCTTTGCCCAGCGTGAGCAAGCGGCATAGCCGGCCGTAGCCGTCGCGGTCCATCGGATAGACGAGGAGAGAAGTGCCGCAGGTCAGGTCGAGACGGCAGCCGACCACCAGCCGGACGCTATGTGCCTTGGCGGCGACATGAGCGCGAACAATGCCGGCCAAGGTGTTTCGATCGGCGATACCGAGGGCGGTGACGCCCAAGTCCTTGGCGCGCGCGAACAGATCGCCAGCAGACGACGCCCCGCGCAAGAAAGAGAAGTGGGTGGTGACCTGAAGCTCGGCGTAGTCAGCAACGCCGGGCATGTCAGCCTGCGTTGAGCGCTTGCACCAAGAGGGAAGTGGCTTCAACGCGCCGGACCTTACCAGAGGTCAGGCGATCCAGAATCATCGCGATCCAATCGGGCAATTCCGCCCACTGCAAGGGCGCGCATGGATCAGGCCGAAAAGCGAGGAGCGTTTGCTGAACATAGCCTCGACTGATGCGTCCGTTCAGGAGACCATCAAGCTCGGCGTCGATATAGGCGAGGCGCCAGTCGTTTGTCAGGGTGGTCATTGTTGTACGCTCGCCAGGCTTTGAAAATAGTCTGTTCGGGAGGTGGCCAATGAAGAGAAGAGAGACGAAAACAAGGCCTTTTCCATGTCGGTCAGAAGCCCGGCCTCGATCTTGGTGGCAATAATGTCTTTGTGCCAGGCGTAAAGGATAGCTGGCGCCTTACGCTTCACCGCATGGCCTTTCGTATCGTAGCGATGCAAGCCAACGCGCAGGACGCCGGGGGTCAGCGGATCGCGGACCAGTTCACGCGGTTCCAGATCGCCTTCTCGAACGACGGACATGCCCGGCGCCAGCATCAAGGCACCGACATATTGCGCGTCCGACATCAGCGGGAAGGTGACGAGGGTGCCTTGCTTATCCCGGCCTTGGAAGTAGCTGACCCCGCCGTCGTGCAAGCGGCTGACCTTGGCGCCATCGCAAATGCTTTGATCCAGCGGCAGGGCGTTCGGCAAGCCTTCATTGGCGTGCTCATATAGGGCAAAGTCGCTGCGGGTCAGGCAAACCGTCATGTCGGTATGGCCAAGACCGCGGGCATATGCGGTGCCGGCCGTGATACGGCCCATCAGACGCGTGGCGGGATCATTATCACCGGGCTCGATGACGGAAGAGGCAATGGGGTATGGAAGAGCGGTCATTCCTGGCTCCAGACGCAACTTATGTTCCTATTTTGTTCTTGCGCTTAGAAAGAGTCAAGACCGGCATTTTCGGAAGCAGGCCATCAGCCGAAGCGCTTCTTCCAATCGGCTTTCATTTCCCGATAGGAATCATTGGCTTCGGCTGCGCGCCACTGATCGAAAAAAATTTGCGCACTCTCGGCCTTGGTCGGATCACCTGTGCCACGTGTCAGTTCCGCATGGTCGTGCTCGGCATCGTATTTCTTGCCGCCCTTATAGTTGGCGTAGCGCCGGGCACGGGTGTAGCCCATCTGCAAGAACTTCCGCGCCATGTCGGCGCCAACGAAGTCGTCGGCCTTCAGATAGTCCAGGAATTTCTGAAAAATGGCTTGGCTTGATTGCTTGGCCATGGTCGGCGTTTTGAACCGCCAAAGCGGCACCAGTTCGGTCTTATAAGGCTCGACGATCAGGACGCCCTGTTCACCACGCCCAACCTGGTATTTCTCCGGATGCGCACGATAGTCGATATCGGGCTTCCAGCCGTACGATTTTGCATCGAAGTCGAGGTAAGAGGGACGTCGTGCCACGGGCAGCTTTAGGACAGGCTGTCGGCCAGGTGACGGAGCGCTTCAGCAGGATTGGTTTCCAGCGGTTCGCCGTGCGAGACGATGATGCGCTTCAGATTGGGTTCGCGGGCCCAGGTGTCCAATTGCTGGCGCAGGCTTGCCTTGCGGTCGCCGAGCACGGCCTTGATCGGCAGGGGCACATGCGGTTCGTTTCCGGAAAAGCCCATGATGCGCAGGACGAAACCGGACTCACTTGGCAGGTTGCCGATAATGTCATTGACGACCAATGTAGAGCCAGAAGAGCGTCGTACCAAAAGCGCGGCTTCATGTCCGGCCAGACCGTCGACCGTGAGGAAGGCCACTTGGTCGTCATCGAAATCTACGTCGGTAGCGTCAACATGCACGACTTTTTCGGCGGCCTTCTCGGCGCCGGCAGGGGCAATGACAACGAGGGATGGATAGCGCTCTTTCCAGACCTTGGCGTCGGCGCGGTGATGGTCACCGGGGATGATGAGATAACCAGGCGTTCCGGCCGCTTCCAGGACCTGCATTTCGGGTTCATCCAGCGCAATGGCGCTATAGATGACTAACTTGCCATTGTTCAGTCGCACGACGGTCATGCGTCGTTCGAAATGGGTTAGCGGCATCTCGATCTGGCCAGTCACGGTCCAAATACCATCATCAATTTGGGTCAAAGGGCCGTGCGGCTGGACGGTCCACTTTTCAAGCGTCTTTGGCATCGGAGCCTCCATTTTGAAGGCGCGAAGCGTAGGATAGTCCGTGCAAAAATCCGATGCGATCGCGGAGCCGGTTCGATCAGGCAAAGATGCCATGCATGTACCAGCCTTGTTTGCCGGTATCGTCGAATTCGCCATCGCCATCGCGGAAGACCCAATAGCGCTTACCGGTATCATCTTGGACGTAATAATAGTCCCTGACCGTTTCGAGTTCCGGGTCTCGCTTCCACCACTCTCCGAACACACGTTCCGGACCATCGCCGCTGGCAATGCGGTGGCGAAGGCCTCGCCAGGTAAAGGCACGGGGCGGGGAGTCGGGCAGAAGCGCCAGGACCTCGATCGGCTCCGGTCGCGCCAGCAGTCGCGTCGGTCGCTTCCAGTGCTTGGGCCAGCTCTGTTTGACGTCCGCTTCCGGCTCCGCCCATTCCACGGACCGTTCCGGGAGGTCACTTGGCGCTGGCTTGGGACGATCTATGGCGCGCTGTCCCAGGCGATTGGCCAGGATGTCGACGAGCGAGCCGATGTCTGGTCTTGCGGCGTCGGCAAAGGACGCCATGGCTTGGGCAGGTACGAGCGGTTCAGCCAACGTGGCGGTCAGGGTCATAACATCGATGCCGAAGCCCGGATCTATCGTCTCGATCTGGTCGCACAGTAGCCGGGATAGTTGCTTGACGTCGCGGACCGGCCGCGCCGTGCCGACGCGGATCGACTCGGTGCGGTTATCGACGCGGTAGAAGAGAAGATCAAGCGTGCGGGCACCTAAGCTTGCCACTTCCAGAGCATCGCATAGGTCTACCACGAGCCTACGGGTATAGCGCTCGATGGTTTCGGGCGCCCCAATCGGCTCGGCAAACACCTTGCGGATTTCGATGAACTGAACTTCGCGGGCCGACTTGATAGGCTCGGCTTCCCGGCCAAAGGCCTGGTCCAGGCGGCGTCCTAGTTCCGGGCCAAAGCGTAGGACCAGCGGCGCCCGAGGTTTGGAGGCCAGGTCGACAATGCGCTCGAAGCCCAGTTTCAGCAAGCTCTCCACCAAAGTGGCAGGTAAACGAAGAGAAGCTATCGGCAAGTCCAAAAGGGCATCTACCGTTTTGCCGGGCGGAATGATGCTTTGGTTCGTTCGCCCAAAACGGGCAAGAGCGTGGGCGCCGCCCCAGGTATCGGCCAAGGCTGGTATGGCGGTAATGCCGGTGTCAGCCAGTCGGGTAACCAGCGTTTCAACCATCTTGTCTTCGCCGCCATGCAAATGATCGGCACCCGTCGTGTCGACCACCAAGCCATCGGGCGGATCGGCGGCCACGATTGGCGATAAACGCAAAGCCCACAGGGCCAGGCGCTCCAAGGCTTCTTTATCCTCTTCGGGTTCGGCGTCCATCAGGACCAGATCGAAGAAGAGGGCTTGTGCCTTGACCACGGGCTGGCCGATCCGCACGCCAATCTGTTGGGCAAGGTCATCGGCTGCGGTGATGATCCGTTTGCCGCGTTCGGTTCCCTTCAGCACTAACGGCACGTCACGCCCTGGAGCGGCCGAACCCAAAGCCCGTCTCAGCCGTTCCGTCGGCCAGTAGGGCAGATAGAGCGACAAAACCCTGCTCATCACATGCTTCCACTATAAAATCGGCGCATTCGGCGCCTTGCACGCGCATCAGTTCCAGCGCCCAGCGCGCCCTGGCGACGCCGTTGACCGGAAGTTCCTCCGTCGGAATTTCCGTCACCCGCCATTTGGTCCGCGAGGCCGTCGGCTGGCCAAAATCAGCGGCATCGACTTCTCGACGCCACCGCCGTAGGGCAATGCCCAGGGTGCCCGTGCTTTCGGCCGCCAACTGCAGTCGGCGCGAGGACGTCATGTCCATGCGGCTTACTTCTGCGACGACGGCGGACAGAGCGCCATGGCGCAGGCCTTCTTCAAAGGCCAGCAGGAGTAGCTTGTCGTCATCCGCCGTCACCCGCATCAGCCGATCGGGCGTCAAACCGGCATCGGCAATGCCGGGTGGGAAAAGATCGGTCTTGGTCAGGCACCACATGACCTGTCCGCCGGTACGGGCGGCAATCCCGGCGGCAAATGCAGCCGCAGCCGCGCCGTCGATGGCGCCGGAGGCGCCACCGGCCACCTCATGCAAGCAGCCTAGAGCCAGGCCGCCACCCGGCAGCCGCCGGTCAATTTCTTCGACCGAAAAAGGCAGGCTCCCCCAATTGCGTGTGGCCCCGTTTTCCATCCGGCGAATGGAATCGCGGAGCTCGGCGATGGAGGGCTTACGATCGGCGGACAAGGGTATGTTTCCTTCTGAAGCATCTCGTCTCTGGGATTATGGAAATGTGTTCTCTTTTTGTTCCCAAAGTGCATAAGCTGTCAAGAGGGCAGGCGACATCGTCTGTTGACGGTCTATCAACCTTGACGCGAAGGTAAGGGAAAAGCCGGCGTCAAGCCCATGTCTGTTGATTATCACCAGCAACTGGCTCTGACTCACATTTGCTGCTGTTTGGTCGGAGTATGGCGGATCCAGAAGAGGGTCAGCTCATGTATCAGCGATTTCAACGCGCAAGCCTTGCTCCCGATGGCTTTGCCGTAGATGATCTCCGGGTTGATGGAGACCTTGTCCAGCTGCAATTGCGATCTCGTCAGGCGTTATCGTGCGGCGGTTCTGGTGTGACGCTGTTCTTTGCGGGCGCAGGATTTTCAGTGAACAGTTTGGCCAGGCGGTGCTGGCGCGTTATGGACGTCGTACCGAGAGGCTTGAGACGATCGTCCACCATCTCGGCCTTGCGTTGGGTGGAAGACCTGCAGCCGCTTTTGCCTTACGCCTGATGATGCCTGTCAGCAACGACACTTTGCTGCGCGTGGTGCGCCGTAGGAAAGTGTCGCGCAATGACAAGCTCCGTGTCATCGGGATTGATGACTTTGCCTTCAGACGGGGGCAGACCTACGGTACAATCGTCTGCGACCTGGAGCGGCGAAGGCCGGTGACTCTGTTGCCCGACAGAGCACTGGAGACATCGAGGGCTTGGCTTTACGAGCATCCGTCAATATCCGTCGTGGCCCGCGATCGAGGCGGCGGCTAACTCCCAATAATCCTTCCTTATCGTGACCTAATTAGATGCGTTGTGGCGGCCAAGCCATATCGTCTGCCGCCTGTGGATGGTAGGGGTCTTTTTAGACAACGTAGGAGGGGACGATGGGGTTAAATGAATTTGTTCGGGCTCTAACCGCCAACTTTCCAATTCTGGCCAACGGCGCAGCAGCTGTCGCTATCTTCATTTGCGGGTTATTCGTACTTTGGGGTTTCGTCTCTGCTATTGGCAAAGGTGTTGGCGAAGCAGCAAGATTGATTGGTAAGGGTTATGTTTGGCTTGCGGAAAATGCGACATATGTTACGGGAACTAGATATCGTCCCTGGATTCGCTGGCTGCTAGCGATTTTTTGGGCCTGTTCGGCGGTCTTTGCGGTCGCTTTCGGAAATATGTGGGCTATTTTCGCGGGTCTAGGTACTGCGCTGCTCTTTGCTTTTTTTGCGGTCCAGCATTGGGTTTGGCACCAGGACGAAGACGAACAAGGCACAAGCACAGCTTCCCGCCGATCCAACGCCACCCGCTTCATAAATGGTTCAATCAAGCTCAAACATATCGACGTCGAAGTCGATTTGACGTGGGAGGTCGTGTTTTCTGTAGCCACCTTGTTGGGACTCGCGGCAATGGGTTTTGCTAGATTAGATCGTGAAGCCAGTATCCTGGCTGACCTCAACGGAACTCCTTTCAATCCGCTTTTCCGATCGGCGGCGCAGATATTTGGAGAGCTGCCCGAAAGCATACCTATTTCGGATGCCGCCGGTGTTCTGCGGTCGGGAAATCTTGTTACCGGCGTAAGCTACAATAGTGCAGCTTTAAAGTGGGCGACCTTCTCCTTGCGAGTTGGATATGAACTGTTTTTAATCGCGGCTGCGTTTAGAATCGTTAGAGTGATTCAGCGCCGTGCTGCCGACGCGGACTTGGGCCGCATCGATCGTCAGCTTCAATCGAGCTCCGTCGAAATTCAGCGAACCGCCGTAACCACTCTAATCCAGCTTGCGCTGAGGGGACAAATAAACGCTCAGGCCCGCCTTAGCCAAATTTTGGTTGAAAGAAGGGAATATTCTGAACAGCCAAAGTTTTTGCCAGCAGTTCGCGCAGACGCAGCTGACGGCCTGACTTTGGTCGCCCGTAGGCGCGGACCGACAAGTATTTTTTATGAGGTAATCTTTGGCTACCAACGTCTTTTGCGTTACGATTGCGACGAACGTGAAACGCCCGACGATTGGGCTGCAATCCAGAATAATCTAGGTATCGTGTTGCAGAGCCTCGGGGATCGTCTCGGAGGCTCCGAAGGGCTGAAGCGGCTTGAAGAAGCCTCAGCAGCTTACAAGGCATCCTTGCGGGTACGAACTAAGCAAAAGATGCCAATGCAATGGGCCGACACTCAGAACAATCTGGGCAATGTGATTCAAAGCCTCGGCGAGCACTCCGGTGGGACTGAGGGGTTGCATTACCTCGAATCCGCGATTGCGGCCTTTGAGGCGACCTTGCAGGTCTATACCGAACAAGAAACGCCTACTGACTGGGCCATGAGCCAGTCCAATTTAGGGATCGCGCTGCAAGTTTTGGGGCAAAGGTTAGGAGGGGAAGAGGGTGCAATCAGGCTAAAGGACGCAGTCGCCTCCTTCGAGGCCTCCTTAAGGGTGCGAACCGAAAATAATATGCCTACGGAATGGGTAGAAACTCAAAATAACCTGGGATTGACACTTGCGATACTCGGTGATCGGCTTGGCGGAGCTGAGGGGGTGCAATGTCTTGAGGCAGCTATCTCTGCTTATAAGGCTAGCCTGCGCGTCTGTAGTGAAGAGGCTATGCCGATACACTGGGCGACAGTCCAGAGCAGCTTGGCTAGTGGATATCAGCGCATGGGAGATCGGCTAGGGGGAAAGGAAGGATTAGAGTATCTCGAAGCTGCCGTGGAAGCCTACGAGGCAGCCCTACGTGTGTTTACCCAAAATGCAAATCCGACGTCCTGGGCTTCAACTCAGAACAATTTGGGGGTGACATTGCAAAGCCTCGGGATGCTCTTTGGGGGACAGAAATGTCTGAATTATTTCGAAGCGTCGGTTGCTGTGTTTGAGGCAGCATTGCGAGTGCGAACAGAAGAGGCGATGCCGGCTGAGTGGGCGGCGACGCAAAATAACCTGAGTAGGGTGTTGGTGTGCCTTGGGGAGCGGCATGACGGAACAGATAGTTTAGTGTGGCTAGAAGGAGCGGTTTCCGCTTGTAGGGAGGCTTTACGTGTCCGCACGGAAGACGAAATGCCGGCGGATTGGGCTACAACTCAAACTAATATGGGCAATGCTCTTCGAGAACTTGGAGAACGGATTGAGGGAAACCAAGGCCTTCAACATCTTCAGGAGGCGGTTGCTGCATACAAGGCGGCTCTGCGAGTGCGGACTGAGGAGGCAATGCCGGTCGATTGGGCAATGACTCAGAACAGCTTGGGCAATGGCCTCCAATCAGTAGGAGAGCGGCTTGGCGGAGAAGAAGGTATTCTTTGGCTGGAAGAGGCGGTAGTGGCATTTAATAACGTGCTGCAAATTGTTACCGAACAATCGATGCCTGCCTATTGGGCGATAGCTCAAAAAAATCTCGCACTTGCATTGACAAGCTTAGGGGAAAGACTTGGGCACGCTGATGGAGAGGCGTGTCTTCACAAGGCGGTTGAGGCCCTTGAAGCCGCCTCGCGGGTGTTCACACGAAATGAGATGCCAGCCTACTGGGCAGAACTTCAGTTCTATACCGGTAAATCGTTTCAATGCCTTGGAGAAATCGTAGGTGGTAAGCAAGGTGCATCCTACCTTGCGAAAGCGGAGGCTGCGTTCGCAGCTGCGGCCTCAGTTACGTAGAACCATGTTGAACCCCACCTGAACCGCCCCGGATTTGCCGGAGGCCGGTTTATAAAAGTTACGCGGCCATCCCTTCGGTGTCGAGAGTGGCATAATACATTTGTTCAGCCTCAGCCGGCGGTATGTTCCCTATAGGCTCAAGAAGCCTTCGGTTATTGAACCAGTCGACCCACTGAAGGGTGGCAAACTCAACGGCTTCAAAGTTTCGCCATGGTCCTTTTCGGTGGATGACCTCCGCCTTGTAAAGTCCGTTGATGGTTTCAGCCAAGGCGTTATCGTAGGAATCGCCAACACTTCCGACCGAGGGTTCGATCCCAGCTTCCGCTAGGCGCTCAGTGTACTTGATGGAAATATACTGACTGCCGCGGTCCGAATGGTGGACGAGGCCGCCGCGATGAACTGGTCTGCGATCATAGATCGCCTGCTCCAACGCATCGAGAACGAAACTGGCATGTGCCGTACGACTGGCGCGCCAGCCGACAATCCGCCTGGCATAGGTGTCGACGACAAAGGCCACATAGTCAAAGCCCTGCCCGGTGGCGACATAGGTGAAATCTGACACCCAGAGGCGGTTGGGTGCCGGTGCGCGGAATTGCCGGTTCACATGATCCAGCGGACAAGGCGCCGCCTTATCGGAAACCGTTGTGCGAACGGGCTTTCCACGGATGACACCGTGCAGGCCAAGGCCACGCATCAGTCGCTCGACTGTACAGTGGGCAATATCGAAACCCTCACGTCTCATCTGGCGCCAGACCTTACGTACGCCATAGACCTCATAGTTTTCGGCAAACACGCGCGCGATCTCCGGCTTGAGTTCCAGGTCACGCTTCGCTCGCGCCGACAGTCGAGCCGGGTCATTGCGCTGAGCGATGCGTTCGAAATAGGTAGATGGGGCAATCGGCAAAACCCTGCAGATCGGCTCGACCCCGTACGCCTCCCGGTGATCATCGATGAACGCAGTCATCGCTTGAACGGGCGGTCGAGCTCCGCCTGGGCGAAATAAGCGCTGGCCTTGCGCAATATCTCGTTGGCCTGCCGAAGCTCCCGGTTCTCCCGCTCCAGGGCTTTCATCTTCTCGGCCAGATCGGTCGGAACGCCGGCGCGCTTGCCGCTATCGACCTCAGTCGTCTTGATCCAGTCGTTCAGGGTGCCAGGCGCACAACCGATCTTCTGCGCCACCGACAAGATCGCTGTCCATCGCGACGGATAATCGGCTTCGTGGTCAAGAACCATCCGAACAGAGCGTTCACGGATCTCAGGAGAGAATTTATTCGTCGTTTTGTTCGTCATAGGCTCCATCCTACAATTGAGTTAGGGCCTCCGGCAAATCCGGGGCGGTTCAACCCGCCACGGCACCGATTTCCTCAAGGCGCTGGCGCTTGGCGCCGACGCGGTGATCGCCGGCCGTGCCCCGCTTTACGGCCTGTGCGCCAGCGGCGAGGACGGTGTCGTCCGCGCGCTGGACATCCTGCATGACGAAGCCCTGAACGAGATGGCCCAGATGGGCGTGCCGTCGCTCGACCGTCTCAACCGCGACATCCTGGTCCGCCGCGACCGACTGCCTTTGCGCCCGTCGTGAAAGCCTTACCGATCGAAACCTTTAAGCCTTACGCCTACACCCACCCAACCCCCGACAATAGGAGTCCGCCATGCCACAGACAGCCGGCGACATACTGGTGCAAACCCTGACCGAATGGGGGATCGACACGATCTTCGGCCTGCCCGGCGACGGGGTGAACGGCATCATCGAAGCCCTGCGCAAGCGCACGGATGATGTCCGCTTCAGCTTGGCGTTCTCGTCCTCCAGCGACCTTAATCGCTTGGCCTCAGACACTTCCATGCCGCCGTACTTGGCCTTCCACTTGTAGATGCTGGCGTCACTGACCCCGTGCTTGCGGCACAGATCCGACACCGGAACACCGGCCTCGTGCTCCTTCAAAATCGATATGATCTGCTCTTCTGTAAATCGGCTTTGCTTCATTCTCTGGCCCGCGAATACGTCGAAGCCTTGCCACCAAAATAGTCTCTCCGCGGTGCCGAAAATTCATCCGGCCGAGAGCTACTAGGTTACAGCGAACTTATCTTATCGTCAGCGCCCGGTCCAAGCTCCAACGTCCACCACCACGGGCCATAAGGAATATCAGGAGTGCCGCCCAGCTGAGATGCGTTGGCCATGCGTCGGGGTAGACAAAAATCTCGATGGTCGCGGTCATGATGAAAAATACGGTAGCCGACAGTCTCGTTAATAACCCAAGGACAAGCAGAATTGAAAACAGATGCTCCGAATAGGTTGCGAGATGCGCGGCGAGATCGGGCGGAACCAGCGGCAGCTTATAATCCTCCCGAAACAGTGTGTAGGTGCCATCCGTAATATGCAAAATGCCGTCGACCTTGGTCCGGCCCGACATGAAAAATATTCCTGCTACGCCTAGCCGTGTCAGCAGCGTCAGCAGGTCCTCGCTGAGGACGTTTTGGGCGAACTGTGCGACATCATTATAGAGCTTTATTGGAAAAAAGGTCGAATTACCAGCCATCTTGTCCTCGTTGTTTATGGGTCAGGCTGCGCGGAGAACGCGCAGCGCCAATATTTCCGCGAAAAGTTTCGCGACGTCGGTGTTTGGATCGTGTGCGGAAACTTCGGCAACTGCATCGGTCATCGTATTCCCGGCCTGGAGCGCTGCCAAAAAACGATAAGTAGCTATTTTGAGAACACGCCAGGTGACCTCTTCATCAGGGCGCCAAATCAGCAGAGCCTCATTGTCAGGCTGAAGTACCAGCTCGTCATGCACGTCGTTGCTTCGCAACTCCGCCCAAAGCGATGGTAAGCCGGTATCAAAATGTGCCAGTCGCACGGAAGGGATCAGCCCAAACGTCCGTTGGGCATAGTCCTCCGGTGTCCAGGCCGCCAAATCCTCAAGCTGCAATAGGTCGCCGTCCGCGGCCAAATGCGCCTCCGTCCAAAGCCGATCGAGCCGGACCATATCGACCAAGTGGGGTTCGGACTGCCCAATCTGCGTTGCCGCGAACCAATCGGCAAAACCGCCGCCATAGTTGATCAGCATGGGCGTTGAGGGGGCAGCTGTTCTCGCGAATGCCAGTGCCAAGGCGCCAAAGGTCTCATCAGGCAAGCATTTGCCGAGGGTGGGAAACGCAGCCATAACGGCATCTCTCAATCCCTTGAACGCGGTGTTGCGATAGACGCTCAAACGGTGCATGTCAGCTTCCGCCACCCAAGCCTTGAGGGCGGCGTCATCGCCGTAGATTGCTGCTGTGAAAGCGGCATGAAACTCAGGCATGAGCCAACACTTTTGACCGCTGGCCTTCGGCCTGTGCCCGGTCGCGCTCGAACATCAAAGTCTCATAGTCTGGCACCTCACCGTCGCGCTCCAGGAGTATCGGCAACGGCCCCGTCCGGTCGAGCAACCGACGCAGTAATGACCAGACAGGCTCTGAGACAGAGGTGTCATGGCTGTCGATCCAAAGCTCGCCTTTGGTCGCTTCATCTTCCGAAAAGCCGGCGATGTGGATTTCGCCGATGGCCTCGACGGGCAGGGCGTCGATATAGGCCGCAGCATCGAAGCCAAGATTATGCGCACTGACGTGAATATTGTTCACGTCAATCAACAAACCACAGCCGGTCCGGCGCACCATATCGGCCAGAAAGTCGATCTCGCCGATATCATGGCGCAAGGCGACATAATGGGAAGGGTTTTCAATCAGGATCGATCGACCAAGTCGTGTCTGAACCTTGTCAATGTTCGCACAGACCTCGTTTAGACTGTCTTGCGTGCGCGGAAACGGTAGCAGGTCCGGAAAATGGGCCTGCCCATATCGCGACCAAGCAAGGTGCTCGGATACAAGGAACGGCTCGCAGCGCCGAACCAGTTCCGCCAGGCGCGACAGGTGCTCCTCATCAACAGGCTCTCTGCCGCCGACTGAAAGGCCGACCCCGTGCAGCGACATTGGATGATTTTGGCGCACGCGATCCAGCCATTTCAGGCGAGGCCCGCCGGCGACCATGTAATTCTCGGGGTGAACCTCGAACCACAATCCGTCCCGGGTGTCGGCCTCAGCTTCCTCGTAATGCTCGGGCTTTAAGCCGACACCAGCGGAGGGGAACGCGTGCGCGCGGATCATGTATTTTACATACCCTTCGGCGACAGCGAACCCATGCCCTTCGGTGTCTTGATGGTCACGCAGGTGCCCTTTGGAACTTCTTTGAAGTACCTGCCGTCGTAATCGGATTTGGCCGACCCAGCGCAGGTCGTACCTGCGCCCGCCTTGCAGTCGTTTTGGCCGGCCTTGGCGATGCCGTAGCACTTTTCAGTAGGCGCGGCGGTTGACGAGGACGACATTGATTGTTCAGCAGCGATGGCGGCGCCCGCTGTCAGAGCAAGCACGGCGGCGGTCAAGAAACCGGTCTTTTGAGCGTTGGTCATTGGAATCCTTCCTTGTGAGAACACGGCACCGTGAATGGCCCCGTGATCAGCATTACGCCGCTATCGAACGCGAGGTTACAGGGTGAGGAGGAAAGATTCATGGCGGTGACAATGCTCGCGGCGACGTAAGAGAATTGATCAGAACCACCATAGTTACGGTGCCAAAAGATTGCACCCTTTTGCGTTCTTGGGCCTCCGAGCCGCCCGCCGAGACGCAAAAAATTTTTCTGATCGCGCGAACCCAAACGGCGATTTCCTCTCTCTTTGTCATTGAGAACGCCGCGAAGCTTGGGAGAAGCAGGATGGTTTACGTCAAGAATGTCCCCGCATGGGAACGCTGGCTGCGGGCAATTATCGGTTTGGCGATCACGGGGGGCGGTCTGGCTATTTTTGGCTTCCACTGGCAGGCGCTTGTCGCCGGTCTGATGGGTTTCATGGCATTGATGACTGGCACCATTGGATTTTGTCCGATGTGCGCTCTGGCTGGCCGGAAGCTCCGGCAAGGGAGGCCGCAGTGAACCCAACTAGTCAAACACTGCAGTTCATTTACGCGGCCCAGCAAGGCAGTGCGGCGGCGTTGAACCAGTTGATCGTCGTCTCTCAGACGGATGCCCGTCGCTATGCCAGGAAACACTGTCAGTCGGCCGATATCGACGATGCGGTCCAGGAAGCGCTTCTCATCCTCTCGAAGCACATCACGGCTCTGAAGAAGCCCACTGCCTATGCGGGCTGGCTCTTCACCGTTGTCCGACGCGAATGCGACAAGCTGTCCCGCGCCATGTTCCGTGGCGACAGCTTGGATGACGAACGTGTCGAAGCCTACCTGGCCTGCAAATCCGATGAGGGGTT
>CAYULN010000274.1:0-7011 GCA_964445605.1 uncultured Caulobacteraceae bacterium
ACGGCCATCCATAAGGGTCTGGAACGCTTCATTGTCGAAAAGGCTCCGGCCAGCGAAGCCGGCGCCGAACGGCTCAACGTATTGCTTGAGGAAGAACTGGCCGCCGCCCATCTGTCGCCCGCCCAGATGGCCCTGCAGCGGCCGTTGCTGCCCGCCATGTCCCGGCGCTACATCGATTTCGAGGCCGCCCGCCGCGCCGTCCGTTCCCGGATCCTGGTCGAAAAGCGCGGCGAGATGACCTTCGACATCGCTGGCCGGCCCTTCACCCTCGTCGCCAAGGCCGATCGTCTGGAGGCGGATGAAACCGCTATCGATATCCTCGATTTCAAGACCGGCCTGCCGCCGACACCGAAATCGGTCCTGGCGGGTTACTACCCGCAGCTCACTCTGACCGCCGCGATCGTGATGAGCGGTGGCTTTCCCGGCATCGATCTGCGCGGCCGGGCTATCGGCGAACTGATCTATGTCCGCGTCGCGCCGGACAAGGTCGAACCGAAGTCTATCCGCGACCGCGAAACCGGCCAGCCCCCCGAAGACATGGCCCGCACGGCTCTGGCCCGGCTGAAATCACGCCTGGAAGCCTATGCCAAGCCGGCAAAAGGCTACAAATCCTGGACCGCGCCGCAGTTCCTGAAGAACCGCGCCGGTGATTACGACCAGTTGGCCCGGCTCTACGAATGGTACGTGCTCGGCGACGACGAGCCCTCCGAAATCGCGGAGGACGCCGAATGAACGCCCAAGAAAACGTAAAAACCAATAATCAGAACATCGCCGCTGATCCCAAGGCGTCGTGTTTCCTGACCGCCAATGCCGGTTCGGGCAAGACCTCGACCCTGGTCAATCGTGTCGCCCGGCTGCTGCTCGACGGCGCTAAGCCGGAGCATATTCTGTGCGTGACCTATACCAAGGCCGCCGCCGCCGAAATGCAGGCCCGCCTGTTCGAAACCCTCGGAAGTTGGGCGGTTGCCGAAGATGCCGAACTCGAAGGCAAGCTGCGCGCCATCGAAGCTTCGACAAGCGATCTGGCTGCTGCCCGTGCCTTGTTCGCCAAGGCCCTGGAAACGCCCGGCGGTCTGAAGATCCAGACCATTCACGCCTTCTGCGAAAAGCTGCTGCGCCGGTTTCCGCTTGAAGCGAAATTGTCGCCGGCCTTTCAGGTGCTGGACGATTTCAAGGCGCGCGACATCGCCGACGCTGCCCAATCCGGCGTTCTGACGCTGGAATCCGATGCCTTGGCGAATGTCCGGATGGCGCGCGACCGGTTGATCCTCCGTCTGCGGATCAATGGCTTCGAACGGTTATTGGGTCAGTTCATCGCCCGGCATGACGCCATCGCAGAGACCTTTGAAAATCTGCAAAAGCGCGGCGATTGGGAAGCGGCTCTGTTCCACAGTCTCGGCCTCGATGGCATTTGCACATCGCACGAATGTCTTGCGGCCTATGCCAACCGCCTGGAATGGCAGGCAATCAAGGAGCTGGCGGGTGCCTTGAGCGCCGGCACCAGCAAGACCAACCAACAGGCCGGCCAGGCCTTTTTCGACTTGCATGTCCGCTTCCATGCCGGCCAGGGCCTCGACATCGATATTCTGAAAACCATCTTCTTCACCAAGGAAGGCGGCCCGCGCAAAAACCTCTACACCAAAGAAACGCGAGCGGCCGACGCCATGGTCATGGACGAGATGGCCGGTGAAGTCGCTGCGCTGATTGATCAATTGAAAGCCGTCGATATTGCGTCGGACACGCTCGATGCCCTGCGCCTGTTTGCCATTTTCAGCGCTGTCTATCAGGATCGCAAGGCGCGGGAGGGTGCGCTCGATTTCCAGGATTTGATCAATAAAACCAAGGCCCTGTTGTCCGACGAATTCATGTCGTTGTGGGTGCTGTTTAAGCTCGACGGCGGTCTGGAACACATCCTGGTCGACGAAGCCCAGGACACGTCCGAAGACCAGTGGGCCATCGTCAAGGCGCTGTCGGGCGAATTTTTCTCCGGACACGGACAATCTTCTCGTGTCTCGCGTACCGTTTTTGCCGTCGGTGACGAAAAGCAGTCCATCTACGGCTTTCAGGGCGCCGATCCGGCTAAGTTTCTTGACGCCGGGCAGTATTTTCAGCCGCGTGTCGAGGAAGCCGGGCAAAAATTCGTCGCGCCAGACCTGATCGAAAGCTGGCGGTCGTTGCCGGAAATCCTTGGCTTTGTCGACGCCGCCTTCGACAATGCCGACCTGGCCGCCGCGCTGAACCTGACTGGCAATGTCATCACCCACAAGGCCCGCCGCAGCGACGGCGCCGGCTGCGTCGAGCTGTGGCCTCTGGCGCAATCGATCGATGTGCCGGAACCAGACGCCGATGACGACGAGGCTGTCGCGCTTGATGAGCCTGGCCACGCCCACCCGGCCAAGCGCCTGGCCCAGCAGATTGCCGCCAGCGTCCGCGCCGATATCGACGCCGGCCGCGGCGTTTTCGATAAGGGTACCCGCCAATACCGCGCCATGCATGCCGGTGACGTGCTGATTCTGGTGCGAAAGCGTGACCTGCTGTTCGAGCATATCATCCGTGAACTGAAGATCTCCGGCGTCGCTGTATCCGGCGCTGACCGCCTCAAGCTCGGCGAACATATCGCCTTCCAGGATTTGCGGACCCTACTGCGCTTCTGCTTGCAGCCGCGCGACGATCTTTCCCTGGCCTGTGTCCTGCGCAGCCCATTATGTGATTTGTCTGAACAGGACCTGTACATCCTGGCGCAGGGTCGGACGTCTTCGCTGTGGCGCGCCTTGCTCGATAACCGCGATGAAACCGGGGCGTTTGCCGAAGCCCGCGTTTTTCTGCTGTGGGCGCAACGGGCGGCGGCGCAACTGACGGCTTTCGACTTCCTGTCGCGTGTGCTGAACCGCCGCGATGCTGGCGGCCGCAGTCTCAAGCAACGTTTCCTGACCCGATTGGGCGACGAATGCGAGGACGTTCTCGACGAAACCCTCGGCCTGGCGCTCAAGGCCGAAGGGGCGGGGCGCATCAGTTTGAGCGCTTGTCTCGACCTGTTCGAATTCAACGCCTCGGAAATCAAGCGCGAACAGGAAGAAGGTGGCCACAGCGTCCGCGTCATGACGGTCCACGGCTCGAAGGGCTTGGAGGCGCCGTGGGTGATCTTGCCCATCGGCCCGCAGCACCGCTCGGCAAGCAAGGCCGACCTGTTGATGACGTCGGCTGACGGCGACCTCTACCTGTGTGCCGGTGGTCGGGTGGCCGAAACGCAAGTTATTACCGATATCCGCCTGGCCAAGACGCAGAAGGATGAAGAGGAAGGCCTGCGCCTGTTCTATGTCGCCGTCACCCGGGCGCGTGACCGCCTGACCGTGTGTGGCTACGCCGGCAAGAAGGCGGCGCCGCGCGGCCTGTACCCCGCCTGGTACGACCTGGCCGCCGACGCCATGGCCAACTTGGAGGTGACCGAAGAGGTCATCGACCTCACAGCGCCGTTCGATGATTTTGAGATGAGCAAACAGGCGGTGATCCGCGTCTTCGGCCGTCGCAGCGCCATCGTCGCCGCCGAAGCCCGCCCGCGGCCGCAAGCGGTTGTATTGCCGCCATTTATCACCGCGCCGGTGCCGCAGGCCGATATCGAATCCGAACGTTGGAGGGCCATTTCCCAGCTTGGCGACGAAGACCGCGACGCCGAGGAGCCCGGCACGTCACCGCTTGATCAGCGCGGCGGGCTGGGCCGTTACCGGCGCGGCAACCTGATCCACAAGCTGTTCGAAATCCTGCCCGAAGTGCCGCCGCCGAACCGCGCCGACATGGCCGCCCGCTACCTGGCGCGCCAGTCGGATCTGAGCGACGATCAACGCCGTGAAATGACTGGCGCCGTGATGGCCGTGCTTACGGACGCGCGGTTTGCCGATGCTTTCGGCCCCGAGTCTCGTCCCGAGGTCGCCTTGGCCGGCCAGATCGGCACCGCGGCTGGCGGCGAAGCCATCATGCTCAGCGGCCGCATCGATCGGCTCGTCGTCACGAAAGACCGTGTACTGATCATCGACTACAAGTCCAATCGGCCGGCGCCCGACCGCGCCGAGGACGCCAGCTTGACCTATCAGCGCCAGATGGCCGGTTATGTCGCCCTGCTGCGCCAGATATATCCCGACCGCGCCATCGACGCCGCCCTGTTGTGGACCGATGGGCCGAAACTGACCCCCTTAAGCGAGACATTAGTAAATCTCAGGCTGGCCGAATTGCTGGCGCGTTGATTTCCGCACCCGCCAGGCTTACATATGAGTGCGAAATGATTTGGGCCGCCCGTGTTGGCGGCGTGAAAGGGAGCCGCAAATGGCTACGCATAAGATCACCGACGAATCCTTTGAGATGGACGTGCTGAAATCCGACACGCCCGTGCTGGTCGATTTCTGGGCCGAATGGTGCGGCCCGTGTAAGCAGATCGCCCCGATCCTCGAGGAAGTGGCCGATGGCCTGGGCGGCAAGGTGAAGATCGCCAAGCTGAACATCGAAGATTCGCCGATGACGCCGTCCCGTTTCGGTGTGCGCGGCATCCCGACCATGATGCTGTTCAAGAACGGCCAGATGACCTCGATGAAGGTCGGCGCCATGCCGAAGGCGAAACTCCTTGAATGGCTTGGCGAAAATTCCATCGCTTAGGTCGGCCAAGTCGCTTCCGACAGGGCCAGGCAGTCGCCGACCAAATACAGCGAGCCGCAGATCAGCACCCGGCAGGGTTCCGACGGCAGGGCTTTGATGGCATTCAGAGGGCTTGAGGCGATAACCGCCTTAAGCCCTCTGTCTTGGGCGGCCTTGGCCAGCTCGACCGGCGGAATCACCGCATCACTGGAAAAGGGCACGCAATAGAAGGATGCCTGTACGCCTTCGAACGCGTGGAAGAATTCCCCGGCATCCTTGGTATTGATCAGCCCGCAGATCATATGCAACGGCCTAGGATCGTGCATCTGGCTGTCAATAAACGCCCGCAAAGCCTTGGCCGCATGGGGATTGTGCCCGCCGTCGAGCCACAGCTCCGAGCCTTTCGGCAGGTTTTCGAATAGCGGCCCTGCCTTTAGCGGCTGCAAACGTCCTGGCCAGACGGCCGTTTTCAGGCCGGTCTCAATGGCGTGCGTCGTCCAGCCCATCTTCAGCGCCGCCTTGATCGCCAGACCGGCATTGGCGATCTGATGGGCGCCGGTCAGACCGGGTAGAGCCAGGTCATACAAGGCGTCTTCATCTTGGAAAATAAGCCGTCCGTGTTCGGACCATGCGTCGAAGCCTTCGCCCATTATTTCCAAAGTAATACCGAGTTTCAGCGTCTGCCGATCGAGGACGGCGCGCGCTTCATCGGCCTGGCGCGCCGACAAGGCCGGGGTGCCGCGCTTGAAAATCCCGGCCTTTTCGCCGGCGATCAGGGTCAGGGTGTCGCCCAGGAAGGCCTGATGGTCGTAATCGATCGGCGTAATCAGCGTCAGGGCCGGCTTTTGCACGATATTGGTGGCGTCCAGAATGCCGCCCAGGCCGGTTTCCAGCAGCACTAGATCGGCGGGAACCTCTGAAAATGCCAGGAAAGCCGCGGCCGTGGTCGACTCGAAGAAGGTCAACGGCTGGCTGGCATTGGCGATCTCAATGCGATTGAGCACATCGGTCAGATAATCGTCCGTGATCAGATGGCCGGCCAGCCGAATGCGCTCGGCGAAGCGCACCAGGTGCGGCGAGGTGTAGACATGCACGCGCAGGCCCTGCGCCTCGGCCATGGCGCGCAGAAAGGCCAGGGTCGAGCCCTTGCCGTTGGTGCCTGCCACGTGGATGACCGGCGGCAACTTGTCCTGGGGCTGGCCCAGCGCCTCGCATACCCGCAACATCCGCTCGAGATTGAGGTCAATCCGTTTCGGGTGCAGGGCTTTGAGCCGCTCAAGCGGCGCGTCGAAAGGCAGAAGGCGGTCGGTCATGCGGGCTCAATAGCGCAAACCGCCGGCTTTGACAGGCTCAAAAATGGCTGGCCAGGTCGGGCATTTTCGGCACATCCTTGTCGGGACGCCGGATAAACCAGGCAATGGCGGCGCAGGCGCCGGCCCAGACGGCGTAAATGGGCACGTTCCTGGCGGAAAAAAGCGGATCGATGCCTTTGTGCCGAAGGCAGATGGCCAGCGCGAACGCCCCACCGCCGACTGTGGCCAAACCGGCGTAATAAGGCAGCTGCCGGCGTTTCAGGGCGTACAGAACGACATGGCCCGCCAATCCCACCGGCAGGGAGATGATAAAAGTATACAAGGCGGCTGCGAGGAGCATAAGCCAATAGGGCGGGGCGTTTCCGGGGTCGTCCGCAAGGTTGCCGATCGTCAGCGGAAAACCGACGACGCTGGTCACCAGCGCGCCGGTGGCGAGCCCTAAAAAGGTGCGAAACGGCCGGTTTAACGTCATGACGGCAAAGCCGCGTCCTTGTCCGGCCGGCGGATCAGCCAGGCGATCGAGCCGACCAGAAAGGCCGCCAACGCGCCCATGCCCATGTTTTCGCCGGTAAAATCGCCTCCGGCTGTAGCGCCGAAGCTGATCAGGATCAGCGGAAAGGTGATGGCGCCGGCAATCACGGCGGGGATGATATTCCACAGGTAGGCGGTCTTGCCGGCGCGTTGCAGCAGCGCCTGCACCGGCAGGCCGACGACGAGCATGGGCAGGAAGGCGAACAGGCCGAATGGCGAAAACAGCAGGCGGAAGAAGCTGGCCAGGCCGGGAAGGATGTCGCCAAAGCCCAGGCCGGGGCCGCCGCCAAAAAGGTCGCTGAGGGCGAGGAACAGGGCACAGCCCAGCCAGGAGCCGATAAAGGCGGCGAGCAGGGACTTGCCCAGGCGTTTCCAGTCGATGGTCATGTGGCGCCCCCCGGTGCCGCGCAAAGAAGGGTTATGGGGTTTGGGGGCCGTGCCCCCAAGACTTAAATTCTTTCTATTTTAAGGCCGTTTGGGGGCCTTAAAATAGAAAGAAATAGGAAGGTTTTTTGGGGGCACGGCCCCCAAACCCCATAACATA
>CAYULN010000275.1:0-16573 GCA_964445605.1 uncultured Caulobacteraceae bacterium
ATCGCCTTGTCTTCGTAGTGCTTGAGGGTCGGCGCGAAGATCGGGCCGGCCAGGCGTTCGGTGCCGTGCTCGGCCTGCTTGTCGGGCGCCAGACGGCCGATCTTCCAGCCGATGACCGGCCGGTCGTACTTCTTGATGGCGGCTTCCTGGATGGCGTAGGAGTCCTCGAGCTTGGCCGGCACTTCGCCGGGATAGCCGTCCAGCGCCTTGGCGGACTTGCGCGCGCTTACGAAACGTTCGGCGATGTCATCGTGTGGGACGGGCGGCATGGGGAGGCTCCTTCGAAAACGGACACCGGAGTAGCGGATACCGGTGTCACTTTCAACCCGGAGGAGGTCTTAATCCCGACTGACAACGCTGAACATCGGAAAGGATTGATAGGACAGGCCGCGTTTGGCCAGGATGGCCGGGTCGTTGTCCTGGAACGTCTTCAGTTCGGCTTCGTCGCGCGCCCGGACGACGCCGAGACCAAAGCTACCAGCCGGGTCGTTGACCGGGCCGAAGACGATGACGTCGCCGGCGTCCATTCTCCGCCGCCAATACTGGCCGTGCGCCTTCATCATGGCCATTTCGTCGGGCGTCAGGGTCAGGGCGAAATCGGGACGCGGCGGCATGAGTTTGACGAACCAACCCGGGCGGGTGTCGGCATCGGGCGCCAGGAAACCGTCGAGCCAGCCGAGGACGCGTTCCCAGCCGTTGGCGTGATCACGGCAAGCGGCGGTGTTCTCGCCGAATCCGCTGTGGCGCAGGGTCAGGCGCGTGCCGCCGTCGATGCTTTCGAGATTGTAGCTGACCAGGGTGGCGACCGGCTCCCAGGTCGGTTGCCAGGTGAAGTCGACGCGATGCGGCGGCTGGACGACCTTGTAGATGCCACCGACGCTGAAGCTCGAACCGTCGGCGCTCAGGCCGTCGGCGCGCCATTGCCCGCCTTCGCGCAGGTCGGCGTGCAGGGCCGTGGTCTGATACATGCCGGACTGGCCCCACCATTTCGGCAGCTGCGCCGGGTCGGTGAGCGCGGCGAACACCTTGTCGATAGGCGCCTTGAGGTCGATGGTGGCCAGGATGAGGCCAGAATGGATGTCGGCGACGGCGCGCGCCTTACTGGTCATGGTCGGTCTCCACATAGAGCTTGAGGGCGTCGAGCTGGGCCTGCCAGAAGCCGCGATAGGTGAGGATCCAGCGGTCGACGGGTTCCAGGCGTGAGGGTTTCAGGCGGTACAGGCGTTCGCGGCCGGTCTTGGTCTCGGTGACGATGCCGGCTTCGCGCAGCACACGAAGGTGTTTGGAAATGCCCGGCCGGGTCTGGTCGAAGCGGCTGGCGAGGGTGTTCACATTCGTCGGGGCCAGGCGCAGGACATCGAGAATGGCGCGGCGTGTCGGATCGGCGATGGCGCGAAACACGGCATCGGTGTCGTCCTCGGCTGGTTCGGTCTTGCGCAGGGCGGCGGGCATGGGTGGCTCAATAGGTAACTATATGGTTACGTATTATCGACATCGATGGCGGCCGTCAAGCTGGAAATCAGCGGTGTGAAGATCGCGGAGGAGCGTTATAAGGAAGGGTCTGAAATACTGGAGCCTTTAATGACTTCGTCTCCTCTCCCGCCGCAGGCCCAGACCTGGCTGCAACAGGCCGTCGGCCTGCACCAGAACGGCCAGATCGCCAAAGCCAAGGCGCTATATGACCAGATATTGGAGGTAGCGCCGCAGCATCCGGCGGCGCTGAGTTTGAAGGGCATCGCCGAGTGCCAGACGGGGCAGCTCGAGGCCGGCATCCAGTATCTCGGCCTGTCGCTGGCGGTCGATCCGGCCCAGCCCAACGCCCATTTCTATCTCGGCAATGCCCAGATGACCTTGCGGCGCTTCGACCAGGCGCTGACCAGCTACGAGGCCGTCGTCGCCTTGCAACCCGGGCACGGCGAGGCCTGGCGGCATCGCGGCGATGCCTTGCGCCAGCTTGGCCAAGCCGAGGCGGCGGTGACGAGCTACGACCGGGCGCTGGCTATCCGGCCGGGGGATGTGCAGGCGCGGCTCAATCGGGGAGAAGCGCTGCATTATCTGGGGCGCCTGGAAGAGGCTTTGGTTGATTTCGAAGCGGCCGCGGCTGCGGCGCCCAATCGGGCCGATGCCCATTACAATGTCGGCATCGTCCTGACCGAATTGCATCGTCTCGATGAGGCGAGTGTCAGTCTTGATAAAGCCATGGCACTGCAGGCGGCGTTTCCATGGTTGGCCGGCCAGGCCCTGACGACACGCTTGCATCTGTCGCGCTGGGACGGTTTCAACGAGCGCCGTGACCGGCTGGCCGCCCAGGTCAAACGCGGCGAGCCGGCGGTGACGCCGTTCCAGGTGCAAGCGTTGATCGACGCGCCGGAGACGCAACGCAAGGCAGCCGAGATCTACGTCGCGGCCAACAATCTGAAGCGTCATTTCCTGCCGCCGCTAGCAAAACTGCCACGTCGCGAGCGCATCCGCATCGGCTATTTTTCCTCGGACTTCAACGACCATCCGGTCAGCCATCTGTTGTCCGGAGTCCTGGAACAGCATGACCGGTCGAAGGTCGAGGTCTTCGCCTTCGCGTTGCGGCCAAGCGATAGCGATTTCTGGCGGGCGCGCATCCGGCGGGCCGTTGATACCTTTGTCGACGTTTCCGCTCTTTCCGATATCGACGCCGTCCGACTGGCGCGCGAGCGGGAAATCGCTATCGCCATCGACCTGAACGGGTTCACTGACGGCCATCGCGCCCCGCTGTTCGCCGAGCGCGTCGCGCCGGTGCAGGCCGGTTATATCGGCTATCTCGGGACGATGGGCGCGCCGTTCATGGACTATCTGATCGCCGACGACATTCTGGTGCCGGAAGCGTCGCGGCGTTTCCATGTGGAGAAAATCGCCTGTTTGCCATGCTATCAGCCCAATGATGACAAGCCATCGCTTTCCGGCCCGGCGCCGGCGCGGGCCGAACTGGGCCTGCCGGACGACGCCTTTGTCTTCTGCTCGTTCAACCAGACCTACAAGCTGACGCCGGAGGTGTTCGACAGCTGGATGCGGATCGTGGCCAAGGTGCCGGCCAGCGTGCTGTGGCTGATCGCGCCAAGTGCCTCGGTCGCGGAGCACCTGAAAGCAGAAGCGCAAAAGCGCGGTGTTGATCCGGGCCGGTTGATCTTTGCCGAACGGGTGCCGCTGGAGGACCATCTGATGCGACAACAGGCGGCCGACCTGTTCCTCGATTCGCATCCCTACAATGCCGGGGCGACCGCCAGCAATGCCTTGCGCATGGGCCTGCCGGTGCTGACGCGGATCGGGGACTCGTTCGCCGCCCGCATGGGGGCCAGCCTGCTGCACGGTGTCGGTCTGCCGGAGCTGATCACCGAAACGGCGAAGGACTACGAGGCGGTGGCGGTCAAGCTGGCGACCGATGCCGAGGCCATGGCGGCGATCAAGCGGAAACTGGCCGACACCCAGCCGAAGTCAGCGTTGTTCAATACCGAGGGCACGGCACGCGCCCTGGAGTCGCTGTACACGGCGATGTACGAGCGCGTGCAGAACGGCCAATCGCCCGATCATCTGCGGGCATGAGAAAAGCCTCCGGCTTAAGTGCCGGAGGCTTTTCTTTTCTAACCCAAGGCTTTTTAGCGCGCCAGCCAGCCGCCATCCACCGGGATAACGGCACCATTGACGTAATCCGATGCCGGAGCCGCCAAAAACACCGCCGTGCCGCCGAGATCGGCCGGCGTGCCCCAGCGGGCAGCCGGGATGCGGTCGAGGATGGCCTTTTCACGGACCTCATCAGCGCGGATCTGGGCCGTGTTGTCGGTCGCCATATAGCCCGGCGCGATGGCGTTGATGTTGATGCCCTGGTTGGCCCATTCGTTGGCGAGCAGGCGGGTGATACCGGCGATACCCGACTTCGACGCCGTGTAGGACGGGACGCGGATGCCGCCCTGGAAGCTCAGCATCGAGGCGATGTTGATGATCTTGCCCTTGCCTTGGCCGATCATGTGCTTGCCGGCGGCCTGGGCCATGAAGAAGGCGCCCTTGATGTTGACGTTCATGACGTCGTCCCAGTCCTTCTCGGAGAACTCGACGGCGTCGGCGCGACGGATCAGGCCGGCATTGTTGACCAGGATGTCGAGGCCACCCAGACCGCTCAGCGTTTCAGCGACGATGCGCTCGACCGGTTCGATGCTGATCAGGTTGGCGTCGATATTGATGAACTTGCGGCCGAGCGCCTTGACCTTCTCACCGGTCTCGTCGGCCGGAACGATGCCGGCCGCGGCGATGTTGGCGCCGGCTTCGGCCAAAGCCAGCGCAATGCCTTGTCCCAGGCCGGTATTGGCGCCGGTGACCAGGGCCACCTTGCCGGACAGATCGAATGGATTAACCGCCATGAATTTCTTTCCTTTTTCTTATGGACCCCAGGACCGCCGTCCCGAAAAAGCGGGGCAATAGGGAAACCGCCCCGGGCATTGAGGCCCGGGGTCACTGATTACGCCAACTGACAGATGTCAAGGACCTTCATGTCGGTATAGTCGAGATTTTCACCGCCCATCGCCCAGATAAAGGCGTAGTTCGACGTGCCGGCGCCCATGTGGATCGACCACGGCGGCGAAACGACGGCTTCGTTGTTCTTCATGACGAGGTGACGGGCCTTGTCCGGCTCGCCCATGAAGTGGAAGACACGGTCGTTTTCGCCCAGGTCGAAGTAGAAATAGACTTCCGAGCGGCGGTCGTGCAGGTGCGGCGGCATGGTGTTCCACACGCTGCCCGGGGCCAGGATGGTCAGGCCGAGCAGGAGCTGGCACGACTTGGCGGTGGTCGGCACGATATATTGGTAGATAACGCGCTGGTTGGAGGTTTCCAGGGCGCCGCGTTCCAGCGGCACCGCCTGGTCGATCGAGATCTTGACCGTTTCATAGCGGGCGTGGGCCGGGGTCGAGGTCAGGTAGAACAGGGCGGGAGCGCCGGCGTTCTTCGACGAGAACAGCACTTCCTTGGTGCCCATCGGGATGTACAGGCCATCCTTTTGCGCCAGGTCGTAGTCGACGCCGTCGACCTTCACTACCCCGGCGCCGGCGCCGACATTGATGACGCCCAGTTCACGGCGTTCCAGGAACGGGTGACCGGCGGCCGAAGCTGGCTCGGTCTGGTCCGGCAGCTTCAGCGTACCGGTGGTGGGCGCGGCGCCGCCGACGACGAAGCGCTCGAAATGGGTATAGTTGAGCACGACCTGACCGGCCTCGAACAGGCCGCCCATCAGGTACTTTTCACGCAGGTCCTGAGTGTCGGCGCCTTCCATCATGTCCGGATGGGTGGCGTGGTAGATTTTCTTGTACAGCGAGGTCTGGCACATGGGGCGTCGGCTCCGGTCGGTTTCTGTGAGGCGCGGGTTCAGCCGTCGGGCGTGGACAGATCCACGCCCGACGGCCTTCGTCCGGGCTTTTAGAGTTTGTAGGCTTCCTTGGGAAGCCTGTAGGTGAGGTCCTTAATCACCTCGGCGGCGTCGTCAAGCGGAATGCGGTGTTCGCAGACCAGACGGGCCAGGAAATGGGCGTCGACGCGGCGGGCGACGTCGTGGCGCGCCGGGATCGACAGGAAGGCGCGGGTGTCGTCATTGAAACCGACCGTGTTGTAGAATCCGGCGGTTTCGGTGACCTGCTCGCGGAAGCGCATCATGCCCTCTGGGCTGTCATGGAACCACCAGGACGGGCCGAGCTTGAGGACCGGATAGTGGCCGGCCAGCGGCGCCAGTTCGCGGGCGTAGTTGGTCTCGTCCAGGGTAAAGACGATGATCGTTAGATTTTTCTCATTGCCATAGGCGTCGAGCAGCGGCTTCAGGTCCTGGACGTAGTTGGTCGGCATCGGGATGTCGCAACCCTTGTCGCGGCCGTATTTGTCGAAGACCTTCTGGTTGTGGTTGCGGTAGGAGCCGGGATGGATCTGCATGGTGAAGCCGTCGTCGAGGCTCATGCGCGCCATTTCCGTGAGCATCTGGGCGCGGAACAGTTCGGCGTCTTCCGGATCGACGTCCTTCTTGAGGATGCGCTCGAACAGCTTCTCGGCCTGCTTGTGCGACAGGTCGGCGGTCTTGGCGGTCGGGTGGCCGTGGTCGGACGAGGTGCAGCCCAGCGTCTTGAAGAATTCGCGGCGGATGCGGTGGGCCTTGAGGTAGCCCTTCCAGTCGTGGACGTCCTCGCCGGACAGTTCGGCGAACACCTTGAGCTTGGCGTGGAAGTCCTCGTGCTCAGGGTCGATGACCGGGTCGGGGCGGTAGGCGGTGACGACGCGGCCCTTCCAGCCGGAAGCGCGCATCTTCTGGTGATGCTCGAGCGTGTCGGTCGGGCTTTCGGTGGTCGCCAGCAGCTCGATGTTGAAGCGTTCGAACAGGGCGCGCGGGCGGTAGGCGTCCGAGGCGAGCAGTTCGCCGATACGGTCGAAATACATGTCGGCGGTCGATTCATCGAGCGCCACCTCGAAGCCCATGATCTGGCCGAAGACGTGGCTCATCCACATCGAGGTCGGCGTGCCGCGGAACAGGTGCTGGTTCCGGGCGAAAATCCGCCAGGCCTCGCGCGGGTCGGCCTTCGAGGGGCCGGCCTTGGAAGCGACGCCGACATCGTCCATGTCGATGCCCTGGCTGTAGAGCATGCGGTAGATGTAGTGGTCCGGGCTCAGGAACAGGTTGGTGGCGTTGCCGAAGGGCTCATTGTCGGCGAACCATTGCGGGTCGGTATGACCGTGCGGCGACAGGATAGGGAAATCCTTGACCAGATTGTACAGGTCGCGGGCAATGGCGCGCTGGCCGGGGTCGCTGGGGAAGAGGCGATCCGCATGAAGAGACAATGGCTTAGGCATTAAAATCTACCGTCAGTTCTGAAAGGGCGGGAGACCGCATTTTGCCCGGTCTTGATGACGGCCGCACGCGCTTATTGCGTCTGGTAACCGGTGTCATGACGATTTACAACAGATTTTTTTGCCGAAACTGCGGCAAACCGGCGCTTTTCCCAGCATGTGGCATCCGCTGGAACAGGGGGAGGGGGGAATCAGCCTTAGCGGCCGGGTGCCGGACCGGCCGAGCCGCGCAGCAGCAGGCTGGCCTGGAAGACGATCGATGCCTTGCCGTCGAAGTCCGGCGAGATAAGGGTTTCCGCCGCCGTCTTGGCCATGTTGCGCGTCGGCAATCCGACCGTGGTCATCGGCGGCACGATCTTCGACGCGATCGGTGCGTCGTCGAAACCGATGATGGTCAGATCCGTCGGTATGTGGATGCCCAGTTCATGGGCGGCATGATAGACACCCGCCGCCATCTCGTCATTGCAGCAGATAATGGCGGTCGGGCGGTCCGGCCGCGTCAGCAGGTCCTTGCCGGCGTTGTAACCGGCGTCGAAGCTGTAGTCGCCGGGCAGGTCCAGTTCCGGCGGCACGATCAGGCCGTGGCGGCGCAGGCCTTCGAGGAAGCCGGCGCGGCGTTCATGGGCCGACGGATAGGCGGGATTGCCCTGGATGAAGCCGACGCGGGTGTGGCCGAGCCTGGCGATGTGCTCGCCCGCCGTGGCGCAGCCTTCGCGGTCGTGGCTGACGATCTCGGCGCCGGCGTGGATCGGCGGATTGTTGGCGGCGCCGGGGCGGGCGGTGACGCGGACGAATGGTACGTCAAGCTCCTCCATCAGCTTGACCAGACGCAGGTCGTCGGCCACTGGCGGCAGCAGGATGACGCCGGCCAGGCGCTGCAGCTCGATGAACTCGCGGATTTCCTCGACGAAGGTGTCGGAATGGCGGTCGGACGGGTGGACGACCAGTTCCATGCCGCTGCCGCGCAGGCCGTTGAGCGCGCCGGTCTGCATGTTGACGATGTACTGGGCGTTGGGGTTGTCGTAGATCAGGCCGATCAGGAAGGAGCGGCGGAAAGCCAGGCCGCGTGCCTGCGGGTCCGGGCGGAAGCCGATGCGGGCGATGATCTCGTTGACCTGGTCGCGCGTATCGGGGCGCACCGACGGCGAATTGTTGATGACGCGCGACACCGTTTTCTTGGAAACGCGGGCCAGGTGGGCGACGTCATTGATGGTCGCCTTCTTGCGGCGGCGGATGAAATCCTCGACGGCGTCGCCATTGTCCGGGTCGTTGTCGTTCAGGCGAGAGTTGGGCAGTTCGCGCGCGCCGGCGTCGCGATTGGTGAAAAGCGGCTGAGGAAAAAACGTCAAACAGTTTGGCATATGGGTTGTTATTTTTGAGGCCTGATGGTTTCCAAATTACCAACGGAAACGCACCAATGCCTAGGTAAAACGATTTTGCGCATATGAACAGCTTTTTGCTAAGCGGAACAGAGGTTTCACTTTTTTGCCTAATTGCGGCGGCGGATATTGCATATTGGCCGGGTGTGGCCTAGTCACGGCGACGGTCTCTTCCCACCTATAAGAAACAACCGTTTTTACCGGAGTACCCTTCCATGGCGGCGGATCAAGCCTCATGCGCGCCCTTGGGGGCGGGGGATAACGCGGCGATCCCATATATTCGCGTCCATGCCGCCGACAATGTCGCCATCGCCTTCCAGGACCTGCCGGCCGACAGCGATCTTTCCATCGACGGCCACGAGATCGTCCTGAAGAACGACATCCCGAAAGGCCACAAGGCGGCCATCGTCGACATCAAGGCGGGCGAGCCGGTATTCAAGTACGGCTTTCCGATCGGCAAGGCGTCGGTCGACATCGCCGCCGGCGAGCACGTCCATTCGCACAATCTGACCACCGCTTTGAGCGGGGTCGAGGACTATGCCTACCAGCCGGCGCCGTCGGCCGAACCGACTCCGGCGGAAACCGAGGAATTCGCCGCCGATCTCGACGCGACCTTCATGGGCTACCGCCGTTCGGATGGAAAGGTCGGCATCCGCAACGAGATCTGGATCCTGTGCACGGTCGGTTGCGTGGCGCGCACGGCGCAGCGCCTGGCCCAGGCCGCCGACGCCAAATTTAAAGGGCGGATCGACGGCGTGCATGCCCTGACCCACCCGCTCGGTTGTTCGCAGCTTGGCGATGACCTGCAACATACGCGGAAATTGCTGGCCTCGCTGGCCATGCACCCGAATGCCGGCGGCGTGCTGATCGTCGGCCTGGGCTGCGAGAACAACCAGCTGTCGGCCTTGCTGAAGGAAGTCGATCGCCCGGCCGACCGGCTGAAATATTTCGCCGCCCAGATGGTCGAGGACGAGACCGAAGCGGGCATGGAAGCGCTTGAGGAACTGGTCAAGGTGGTTGAGAAGGACCAGCGCGTCCCGTGCGGCGTCGGCGACCTGGCCATCGGCGTCAAGTGCGGCGGCTCAGACGGCCTGTCGGGCCTGACCGCCAACCCGCTGGTCGGGCGTATCGCCGACCGCGTCGCCCATGCCGGCGGCCAGTCGATCATGACCGAGATTCCGGAAATCTTCGGCGCCGAGCGCATCCTGATGGCGCGGTCGAAGGACGAACAGGTTTTCGGCGAGGTGGTCGAGGTCGTCAACGACTTCAAGAACTACTTCCTCGCCAACAACCAGCCGGTGTTCGAGAATCCGTCCCCGGGCAACAAGGCGGGCGGCCTGACGACCCTGGAAGAAAAGTCGTTGGGCGCGGTGCAGAAAGGCGGCACGTCGCAGCTCAACGAAGTGCTGCGCTATGGCGAACGCGCCCATGAAAAGGGCCTTTCGCTTTTGGAAGCGCCGGGCAATGACGCGGTGTCGAGTACAGCCCTGACGGCAGCGGGGGCGGTGATCGTGCTGTTCACCACGGGCCGCGGCACGCCGCTCGGCTTCCCGGCGCCGACCCTGAAGATTTCGTCCAATTCGGCCCTGGCGGAGAAGAAGCCGCACTGGATCGACTTCAATGCGGGCGCCGTGGCCGACGGCAAGACCATGGACGAGGCGGCCGACGACCTGATGGACCTGATCCTGCGCACGGCGTCGGGCCAGCCGGCCTGCAACGAAAAGAACGACGAACGCGAAATCGCCATCTGGAAAAACGGAGTGACCCTTTGAGCCGCCTCAACCTGTCGACCCTGTCCGCCCTTACGCCGGCAACGATCAAGCCGACCTACGATCCGGCCAGCGTGCAGGTCGGCGTGGTCCATTTCGGGCCGGGCGCCTTCCACCGGGCGCATCAGGCGGCCTATCTCGACGCCATCGCCAGGACGGATAAGCGCTGGGGCATCTGCGGCGTGTCGCTGCATTCGGCCGGTGTCCGCGACGCGCTGAAGCCGCAGGACGGGCTGTACACCCTGGCCATCCTCGACGAGGAGATCAGCTACCAGGTCATCGGCTCGATGCGCGAAGTGTTGGTGGCGACCGACGATATCGAGGCGGTGTTCGAGCGCCTGGTGCGGCCGAGCGTCGGCCTGGTGACCTCGACGGTCACCGAAAAGGGCTATTGCCTGGGGCCGGACTGGACGCTCGATTTCGGCCACGCCGATATTGTCCACGACCTGGCCAATCCGCAGACGCCGAAGTCGTTCATCGGCTATGTCGCCGAAGGCCTGCGCCGCCGGAAAGCGGCCGGTGTCGCGCCGTTCGTGCTGATCCCGTGCGACAACCTGCCGAAGAATGGCAACCGGTTGAAGGACGCGGTGGTCGCCTATGCCGCCAAGTTGAACCAGGGCCTGGCCGACTGGATCGTCGCCAACCTGGCGTGCCCGTGCACCATGGTCGACTCGATCACGCCGGCGACCGACGACGCCCTGCGCGCCCGGGTCAAGGACGCCATCGGCGCCGAGGATGCCTGGCCGATCCAGCGCGAGTCGTTCACCCAATGGGTGATCGAGGAGCACGTCCACGACGGCGGCCCGGACTGGGCCAGCGTCGGCGTCGACATCACCGATAATGTCCCGGCTTTCGAGCGCGCCAAGCTGCGCCTGCTCAACGGGCCGCATTCGACGCTCGCCTATGCCGGCCTGCACAAGGGGTATGAAAGCGTGTCGCAGGCTGTGGCCGACCCGGAACTTTATCAGCTCGTTCGCGATATCATGATCAAGGACGTGGTGCCGCTGCTCGAGGCCCCGAAGGGGATGAACCTGGTCGACTACTGCGAGGCGATCCTGAAGCGCTTCCGCAATCCGGCGATCAAGCACCTGTTGTCCCAGATCGCCTGGGATGGGTCGCAGAAGCTGCCGATCCGGATTCTCAGTTCGCTCTCGGAAGCGCTGGCGCGTGGCAACGATATTTCGCGCTTGTGCGTGCCGCTGGCGGCGTGGATGCGGTTCGTGCGCAGCAAGGCGTTGAAGACCGAAGCCATTACCGATCCGCTGAACACCGAGCTGCTGGCCCTGGGTGCAAGCCTCAAGGATGACCTGAGCGATGTGAAGACCTTCCTGGCCCTGCGCGCGGTGTTCCCGGAGACTCTGGCCAGTGACGCCAAGGTCATCGCCGGCATCGAAGCGGCCTATGCCAAGCTGTTGGCAGCGGAAAGTCCGAAGGAAGTGGCTTAAACGCTCTCACTTTCCGACCTAAAGGCCCGAACCGCAGGTCCGGGCCTTTTTGTTTCCGATTGCAAATGGCTAAAATCGGCCTATAAGGAATTTGAACAACGTTCAAAAAGGGGAGAAGCATGGGACCATTTCGGATATGGTTGCCACTCCTTGGTTTGGCCCTCGGGCTGCAAGGATGCGCCTATAACTCGCCGTTCAGTGAGTTCCAACAGGATGACGCTTTAGGGGTTACAATGGGTATGGATCGCTGGGAGGCGCGTGACGCTATTCTCAGGACGCCGCCATGGCGGACCAGCCATACCCTGATATGCGGCGACATGGCGGGACGCAGTTGGTATCCGACGCCGCCAAGCGCAGGCTGCCCTGGCGGTATTGAGGTCGACGAATACTTCAACGGCAATGCCAGCTATGAAGCCATAGCCCTGTTTATCCGGGATGGACGCGTGGTCAAGATGCGGCGTTGGCGGCATGTCGACGGCCCCCTCTAAACAGGCCGGTTTGGCCTTGCCCTGACCGCCGCAAAGTCGCATAGGTCGCCCCACTTCGACCGGAGGATATGCGCATGAGTCCGTCAGCCGCCGCCAAACCATCCCATGCCCCCCAGCCGTCGCGGCTGATCGCGTTGCTCGACGATCCGGAAAATGCCCTCGACGAGGATCTGCTCGACGGCGAGTGGCCGAACCGGACCATTGCGCGCATTATCCGGCCAGAGCTGCATGCCTACGAGATTCCCAGGCCGAAAGGGCGGGCGCTGATCTGCGCCGGCGGCGGTTATCTGCGGCTGATGTACGACACGGAAGGCACCGACATCGCCGTCTGGCTGAACAGCCTGGGTTACGACGCCTATGTGCTGGTGCATCGTCTGCCGGGCGCCGACGACAGCGCCGGTGACGTGTGGCCGGCTGATATCGCCCTGCGTGACGGCGTGATGGCCATGGACTGGCTGGCGAAAAATGGCGACCTGCCGTCGGTTCTGGTCGGGCTATCGTCGGGCGGGCATCTGGCCGGAGTCCTGGCGTGTCAGGATCATCGGTTGGCGGCGAAAGGCGTGATCATCACCTATGCGCCGATCAACGCCAATCACAAGGACTACAAGTATCCGGCCGACAAGCCCGACTTTCCGCCGCCGGAAAAGCAGGCCTTTTACAATGCCTGGCCGATCGGCATCGCCGCCGAAGGGTGCGGCGTGCCGAAGGTGCCGGTGTTCCTGGCCTACGCGTTAGGCGACCAGATCGTGCCGGTCGAACATGCGCTCAACCTGATCAAGACCGGACGCGACCAGGGCCTGGATGTCGATGCGCATATCTTCGGCCAGGCGCCGCACGGATTTTCCCTTCGTGAAACCGAAGGCACGCATGATGCCTGGCCGGATTTGGCCGCGCGTTGGCTGACGCGGAAATTATAATTTATTCAGCGGCTGCGGCCATCTGTTCGGTGCTGTAGCCGATGCGGGCGGCCAGAGGCTCGATCGACTTGGTCACGGCTGTGAAATACAGGCCATAGATCCGCGTCATATTACTGAAATTCTCCTGCATTTTCTGCAGCATATTGCCTTGCAGGTCGAGATAGTCCTGCATGGTCTTGCAGGTGACGGCCTGCTTGGACAGCTCGTCGAAATCGGCCAGCGAGCGGTTATAGGTGTCGCTGACCGCCTTGTTGACGTCGCTGATCGCCGCCGAGGCGCGCTTGCCGGCCTCGACATAGGCGTCAACGGTTTGCGAGCCCATCTCAAGACCGCGATTGGCCATGCGATGGACTTCGGCGCCGGCGCGCTGGAAACCTTCGCGGGCGGAGTCGGTGGTGCGCTGCATGGTGTCGCGGGCGGCATTACCGGCATCATTGGCGGTACGTTCAACGGTGCGGGGTGTGTCCTGAAGTTTCGGGTCGGCCATGGTCTTGATCCTTTGTCAGAGGTTCGCGCGCCAAGGCGCCGCGAACGGAGCTCGAGGGGAGGGCAGAGGAAATCGATTGAAATAATAGGGCTGGAGCCGCTTGCTGCGGCGCGATAGTCATAGCCCAACCCGGATAATGATATTGCGGGTTTCCGGAGCGAATTCGTAAGGATTGCGTAAAGGCGCGCGTTTAGGCCGTCTTACGACTTTCCTCAGCTCGGTGGTCGGCAATCCAGGCTTCGCCTTCCTCGATCGTATGGAACAGACCCAGGATACGGGTAGAGAAGGACGACTGGGTAACGCCCATCCGGGCATGCAGAAGCGGGTCATTGCTGATGGTGGCCGTGCAGCGTCCGGCGTCGCGCCCCTGGACCCAGTCGTACCATTGCCGGCCGATCTCTTCATTGTCGACGCTGCTGATGACGCCCTGGTGACGCGTCAGATCGAAAATGCAGTCATATTCCCAGACGTTTTCGACGCCGCGAAACAGGTCCATCAATTCACGGCGCACCTGGTCGCCATTGAGATCGCCGATATAGCGAAGGATGATCAGACGGCGAACCGGATCGACGCGGAAGGCGATACGAGGGCGGATCATGAGAAAAACTTAAGCCACTCAACTGGATAGGCCCCTAAGCCTAACGGGGTTAGATTAAGAAATTGCCTTCAGGTAATCCGCAACCGTAACGTGATCAGGTTCCTGCCTGGACGAACGGCACTTTTGCAAAAAGCTTGCGCTCCTCGCCGCGCGGGTCGTTGACCAGCTTGGGCGGCAGATCGATCAGCATGGTTTCGCGGTTTTCCATGGTGTAGCGCTTCCATTCCGGCAGGGCCGGGGTCTGGGGCGAACCGGTCCGTGCGAAGGCGATGAAGGCGTCCGAGACAATATCGGCCATCTGGCGCGCTTCTGGGCTGTCGGTGGTGATGCTGTTCGGCACAGCGGTGGTGTGGAAGGCCAGCGGGATGTCGGTCATGTGCTGGGCGCGCGACTTCAAGCCCTTGTAGGTTTTGTTGAAATCGACTTCGTAGGCATAGACCGGCGCACCTGATTTGGCGCGAGCCTCGTCCTCCTCGATGGCGCCGCGCCAGGAGCGTCCGGCGGTGGTGGCGGCGAAAAAGACTTCCGAGGCCGTGTAATTGGGGTAGAGTTTGCGATAGGTGTCGATGACCAGATAGGGGTCGATGTCGACGCGGTACTGCGCCGGCAGCTTGGCCGGCAGTTCGTCCCAGGTCAGCTCAAAATTGTGCGGATCGCCGCCTAGGAAGGCGTAGGTTTCGTCGTGGGTATTGCCGATCATCATCGGGATATCCAGCGACTGGGCTGGGGCGTCGGGCCAGAACGGATGGCGGAACAGGATGGTCTCGTCCAGCACCGGGCCCATATAGACGCCGCCGGAAATGATCGGGTCGCGCGCCTTAAGCCCGCCGATAACGTCCTGCATGGGCAGGGTCTGGATCTTGGCCAGGCCGTCGGCGTCGGGCTTCAGGTTCATCGCGGCGAGGAAGGCTTCGGCGCGGGCGCTGGCATTGCCCGGGCCGGACGCGGTGACCTGCTGGCCGCTCATCGTGGCGGCGCGGTGGAACAGGCCCTTGGCGGCCGGGGTGGCCATCATGGTGGCGATTTTGGCGCCGCCGCCGGACTGGCCGTAGACCATGACGCAGCCGGGATCGCCGCCGAACTGGGCGATGTTGTCGCGCACCCATTCCAGCGCCAGGTGCAGGTCCATCTGGCCGGTATTGCCAGAATATTTCAGCGCGCCCGGCTTGCCGCCGTTCAACAGGCGCTCGAAGCGGGCCAGGTAGAGATAGCCGAAGGCGTTGAGGCGATGGTTGACCGTCACCACCACCACGTCGCCGCGCAGGCAGAGATTGGTGCCGTCATAGAGCGGACTGCCGCCGGAGCCGCCGCTGTAGGCGCCGCCATGGATGTAAAACATAACCGGGCGCTTCTTTTTCGCCGTCGGGTCGGGCGTCCAGACGTTGAGGAACAGGCAGTCCTCGCTCTGGCCATAATCGTCGGGGCTGCCGGATTGCGGCGAGGCGGCGCCGTAGTGGTCGGCCTTGTAGACCGTTTTCCAAGGCTCCGGTTTGACGGGCGGCTGGAAGCGCGCCTTGCCGGTGTCGGCGCCGTAACGCAGGCCGAGAAAGACCGAGACGCCGTTTTTCACCTGGCCTTCGACTGGGCCGGCCTGAGTGACGACCACGGGCGGTTTGGGCCCCTTCGGTGCTGCGGCTTGTGCGGAAAGTGCGCTGGTGGCGGCCGTGGCGGTCAGGCCCATCAGGGCGTCGCGGCGGTTCATGTGGTGCTCCCTGCCCCTTTATATTTTCTTGGGGCATCTTCGTTTTTGAAACGGCGTTTGTCCCGTGAAACGCTTGTCCGTTAACTTTGGCCGCGAACCGTCGCAAAGTAAAGAGCCGGAGGCGCTTGCCGCTATGCCAATAAGGCATTAGATTTAAACACATGAGTACGCCTGATCCGTCCCTGCTGACCGATGCCTTCGGCCGGCGCGTGTCCTATGTCCGCCTGTCGGTGACCGACCGCTGCGACCTGCGCTGCGTCTATTGCATGAGCGAGCGCCAGACCTTCCTGCCGCGCCCGGAATTGCTAACCTGGGAAGAGATGGAACGGCTGAGCCGGTTCCTGATCGCGCGCGGTGTCGAACGGCTGCGCATCACCGGCGGCGAGCCCCTGGTCCGGCGGGGCGTGCTCGATTTCCTCAAGCGCATCGGCGAGGAAGTGCATGCCGGGCGGCTGAAGGAACTGACGCTGACGACCAACGGCACCCTGTTGCAAGGGGCGGTGCCGAGCCTCGTCGAGGCAGGCATCAAGCGGATCAATGTGTCGTGCGATACGCTGAAGCCTGATGTGTTCAAGCGGATCACGCGCGGCGGCGATCTGGGCCGGGTGCTGACCGGCATCGAGGCGGCGCAGGCGGCGGGGATCAGGGTCAAGCTCAATGTTGTTGCGCTGGAACAGGATAACCGGCGCGAGATTCCCGAAATCATCAGCCTTGCCCATGCGCGTAGTATGGATGTGTCGTTGATCGAGACCATGCCGATGGGGGAGGCGGAGGATCGCGAGGCGCAGTTTGTCTCGCTGACCGAACTGCTCGGTGAGTTGCAAAGCTTCTGGCAGGTGATGCCGGTGGCTGACACGACGGGCGGGCCGGCGCGCTACTACCGGGTGGCGGAAACCGGCGGCAAGCTGGGCCTGATTACGCCGCTCAGTCATAATTTCTGCG
>CAYULN010000276.1:0-4385 GCA_964445605.1 uncultured Caulobacteraceae bacterium
TCCATCTCGTATTCCTTCCAGCCGACGATCGATTCCTCGATCAGCACTTCGGTGGTGGGGCTGAGGTCGAGACCGTTGGTGACGATGTCCTTGAACTCTTCCTGATTGTAGGCGATTCCGCCGCCGGTACCGGCCAGCGTAAAGGACGGACGGATAACCGCTGGCAGGCCGCCAATGGCTTCCAGTCCGGCCACGGCTTCGTCCCAGGTGTGGGCGACGGCAGAACGGGCCGATTCGAGGCCCAGCTTGTCCATGGCGTCGCGGAATTTCTGGCGGTCCTCGGCCTTGTCGATGACCTCGGCCTTGGCGCCGATCATCTCGACATTGTACTTCTTCAGGATGCCGGCGTTTTCGAGCGCCAGCGCCGTGTTGAGCGCCGTCTGGCCGCCCATGGTCGGCAGCAGCGCGTCGGGGCGCTCCTTGGCGATGATCTTCTCGACGAATTCCGGCGTGATCGGCTCGACATAGGTGGCGTCCGCGACGTCCGGGTCGGTCATGATCGTGGCCGGGTTCGAATTGACCAGGATGATGCGATAGCCTTCCTGGCGCAGCGCCTTGCACGCCTGGACGCCGGAATAGTCGAACTCGCAGGCCTGGCCGATAACGATCGGCCCGGCGCCGATGATCAGGATGGACTTCAGGTCTGTACGTTTGGGCATCGCGGTCTTTCAATAAACACAGGCTGCACGAAAACGCGGCCGTGGCGACACGGTCCGGCGCAGGGCGTTGAGTTTTAGGCTAAGCGGCTGCTTTAGAGGCTGTTGCGGTGCAGTGCAACCCGATTCTGAAATTTCTTGATGGGGCGGGGCTCGATCCGACTTTTCGCCATGCAAGCGAAAGGTAGGCTGGCCGCCCGGTAAGGGCCGTGTTAAGAAAGGTTAACGGTGCTATCCGGGGGGCGATCCGATGACCATCCGCCTTGATTTTGTTGCCTGCCTGCGCCTGTCCGTAGCGATCGCGGCCCTGTCTGTGGCCGCGCCGGTTTTTGCCCAGACGGCGCCGGCCAAGGTTGCGCCCCTGACCCGCAGTGTGGCGACGCAAACGCCGGCGGCGGCGCAGACCCGAACTGACACGGCGCGCTGCTCGATAAGCCAGGTCGAGGCGGCGGTCGAACGTCACGCCGCCCCGGATGTGGTCGGCTGCAATATCAAGGACGTCACCGCGCCGCTGCTGCGGACCGGCATTATTCCGGCGCCGAGCGACAGCAACAGCACCCAGGCCCTCGGCACCATCCTGGCGCAAAAACCGGCGGCGGGCGAAGCGCTGAAACGCGGCGCCCGCTTGGCTTTGCAAGTGTCGAACGGCAAGGCGCCGGCGCAGGAAACCCCGGCACGCACCGAAGCCCCGGCGACCTCGGCGGGACCGGAAAAACCGGCAGAAACACCACCGGTCAGCTCCGTCGCTCCACCCCCGGAAAGTGCTGTCGCGCCTTCGTCCGAAGCCGCTCCCGTCCAACCGCCAGTCCCTGCGACTCCGCCTCTGCTTACGGATGGTAGCGTTGAGATGAAGGTTGTGCCGGTTGAAATCCACCGGCTTACTATTCCTGGGAATATCGTGTGGGTTCTGATGGCCGTCTGTGTCCTGGCGGCAATCCTGGCTATTGGCCGGATGACCGGCCGTGGCAAACCGTCCAAAACCCTGCCGCGCGTCACCTGCAAGGCCGAGTTCGGCCCCGGCCGGCTGGTGCGGCGCGGAGCGCTGGTCCTCGGCGAAAAGGGAAGGGAATAATGACCGAACATATCTGGCTCGACACCCTGCTCGACGATGACACCAAAACCGACGTCGAAAAGCGCGCCGCCGAAGCCGCCGACAAGGATTATGCCCTGCGCCGCCTGACCGCGGGCCTGCCTCTGTTGCGTGATATCGTTGCCCGCGCGGTGTCGGCTTGCCTGCATGTCGATCCGCTCAGCATCCTGGCCGACGCCTGGTGCACGGCCGACGACATCCGCACCTATCGCGACGCGGTCGGGGCCAACACCAAACCCGTCGTGCTGAAACTGGGCGGCCATAGCATCGAACGCGACATCCGCCCGGTGATCACCGTCGAAGCCGGCGCGGCCAAGAGCTTCGCGCTCGACATGGCGGTGACGCTCGGCGGCGCCTTCGAAGGCGTCGAGCTGTCGATCCTGAAGGGCAAGCTGATCTCGGTCGGCGCCGGCACGTGCAGCCTGTCGCTGCGCCTGAAGGCCGGCGAACAGGCGGCGACGCCGTGGAAGACGCTGAAATCCATCCAACTGCCGGCGGAATACCGTTTCGCGCAGCCGTTGCAGATCTATTAGGGCCGGGGCGCCCAGGTAACGGTTTCCGACGCCGGCTTGGCATCGCCGTTCGCTGCCGGAGGAACCGGCGCGGTCAGCGGCGGCAGTGTTTGTCCGGCAGGCGGTGCGGCGCCCGTTGGCCGCCCGGGCATAATGATTTCGGTTCGCGTCAGTGTCGGCGTCACGATGTCGACGGGATGGCCCAGGCGCTTGGTCACCATCGCCGCCACCAGTTCCCTGTCGCCCGGACGTTCTTCCCCCGGCGTGAAACCGGAGAGGGTCTGGTCGTCAAGCATGCTGACCGGGCCGTCCTCCAGGACGTTGGCGGGTAACTTGCCGGCCGCGATGGCGTCGTTCAGGATCTTGTAGGAAGGTCCATCATTGAATCGGCCGATGAAATTGTAGGCGCCGCCCTTGACGAAGAAATGATAGGTACCGGCATTGTAGTGCATGCACCAATAGTCCTGGCTGCAGTGGGTCATGATTGCCGCCTCGCCTTCGCCCATGGTTCCGACCAGGAAGTTGTGCCCGCTGTCGTCAGTGACAAGGTCGAGGTAGGCGTACTGCGGAATGGGGGCGATCTTGGCCGCGGGGGAGTCCAGCACAACCTGCTTCTTCTGCGCTACGTCGAACCAGAAGATACCGAGCGTGTTAGAGGGACGGCTGTCGGGCGGGTTGTCGAGCGCGATGATCACCACGCCGCGATTGAACGCATCGGGCTTGATCTCGAACGGATCTTGCTGGGGCGCGGTCGCGCATCCCGTCAGAGCGATGGCCGTGAATACGGCGGCGATGAGTATGCGCATGGTTCCCCCCAGAGCAAATCTGTCCTGCTATAATTGCGCCGACCGCTCGGCAAGTAAAGCGCCTACGGCTGACGCGGGATCCAGGTGACGGCCGCCGCCGGCTTGGCGGCGCTGTCCGCCACCGGCGGTTCCGGCGCCATCGGCTGCGACTGGTCCGGGCGGTCGCCGCCGCCGGACCAATAGGCGCATTCGGTGTCGCCGAGCGGATTGCTGGAGACGTTGTAGTCCGTCTTGGTCATGACCGGCGTCAGTATGTCCACCGGATGGCCGAGCCACCTGGCGGCCAGGGCTTCGACGCGTGCCTTGTCGTCCGGCAGGACGTCGCCCGTGGTGAAGCCTTCGAGGCGCCGGCCGATGATCGGGCGGGTCCGGGCGTTCGGCGCCATCTCCGCCGGCATCACGCCGTCCTTGATGTAGTGGTCGATCACGTCGAAGGACGGCTTGTCGTCGAACCGGCCGATGAAGTTGTACGTGCCGCGCTTGACGTAGAAATGATAGGTCTCGGCGTTATAGCACATACCCCAGGAGAAGCGGGCGTAGTAGGACACGATCAGGGCCTCGCCTTCGCCGATCGATCCGACCAGGTAACGGTGGCCCTGGGCGTCCGTCACCGGCGTGAACAGGGCGGTGAACGGCGTGTTGCCGGTGAGATGCAACTCGACGTGCGGCTTCTTCTTGACCCGGTCGAACCAGTCAACCTCGAGCTGGAAATCGAGCTTCGACGTGGCGGGGTCCCAGTCTTCCGGTGCGTCATCGATGGCGACGATGACCGTGCCGCGATTGAACTTGTCCGGCTTGACCTTGAACGGATTCTTGTCGTCCGGCACGGCGGGCGGAACGTCCATGGCGGCGCGGTCCACCGGCGCGTCGGCGGGGGCCGGCGTGGTCCGGTCCGGCCGGTCGCCGCTGCCGGCCCACCAGCCGCACAGCTGTTGGCCGAACGGGTTTTTCGCCAGGTTGTAAGTCGTCTCATGCAGTTCCGGGGTCACGATCTCCACCGGATGGCCCAGCGCCTTGGCGGCCATTTGTTGCACTCGCGCCAGGTCGCCGTCGAGCGGTGCCAGGCTGCCGACGCGCTGGTTGACCAACGGCGGGACGTAGTGGTTTTCCCCGAGCTGCATCCGGCCGCTGGATATGGCTTCGTTCAGGGCCGCGCGGGTGGGCCGGTCGTCCAGGCGGCCGATGAAGTTGTAGGTGCCGCGCTTTATGTAGAAATGATAGGTCTGGCCGTTAAAGCAGGCGTCCCAATAGTCGTTGACTGAATATCGCGCGATCAGGGACTCGCCTTCGCCGATCTGGCCGACCAGGTAGCGATTGCCCT
>CAYULN010000277.1:0-30627 GCA_964445605.1 uncultured Caulobacteraceae bacterium
TCCATGACGAAACCGGCGTCACCACCGTCTTCGTTACCCACGACCAGGAAGAAGCGCTCGACCTGGCCGACCGGGTGGTGGTGTTGAAAGGCGGCGAGATCGAACAGATCGGCGAACCGCTGGAACTCTATCGCCAGCCGAAGACGGCCTTCGTGTTCGATTTCCTCGGCCATGCCAACCAGGCGCAAGGCAACCTGTCCGGCAGCCAGGTGCAGTTCGACGGCTTCTCCGTGCCGGCGGCGACGACGGCCCAGGATGGCCAGGTGACGGCGCGCTTCCGTCCGTTCGACAGCCATGTGTCGAAGACCGGCCCGGGCTTTGCCGGCAAGGTATTGTCGGTGCTGCCGGCGGGCGCCAATCTGCGTCTGGAAGTGCGGCTCAACGACGGCACGGTGTACGAGACGCAACATGCGCACGACTCGGAAGCCAGCCAACTGCGCGTCGGCGACGCGGTGTTCGTGTTGCCGAGCAAGGTTTATGTGTTCGATTGATGGCCGCAAATTAGCCATTCTAAACCTTCACCTTAAAATAAACCATTTTAGTGCAGTTTAAACTCCATTGACACGCTTTTCTATAAACACTATCAAATCAGTGTAGATTTTAAACCCGGCGGCGGAGAGGCAACACATGCTATCCATGAAGGCCAAATACGCGTTGAAGGCGCTTATTCACATGGCTCAGAGTGAAGCCCCCTCGCTGCCGTCCAAGCAGATCGCGGAGGCGGAAAACATCCCGCAGAAGTTCCTGGATAACATCCTCCAGGAGCTGCGCCAGAACGGCATCGTCGATTCCAAGCGCGGCATCTTCGGCGGCTATTTTCTCGCCCGGTCGCCCAAGGATATCTTCCTCGGCGACATCATCCGCATCATCGACGGGCCGCTGGCGCCGATCCGCTGCGCGTCCCTGACCGCCTACCAGAAGTGCGACGACTGCGCCGATGAGGCCGCCTGTCACCTCCGCCGCCTGATGCTCGACGTGCGCAACGCCATGTCGGCCATTCTCGACGGCCGATGTTTGCAGGACCTGGTCGGCGATCCGGACCTGCTCAAGTCCGCCTGAAGTTAGCGTAAGCTTTTCATTTTCCTGTAATTTTCCAGACGAGGATCACATGAGTGTACCGTCAAACCCTGACGTGCGCCCCGACTCCGGCCTGACCGAAGTCGAGCGCCATATCCTGCAAAGCCTTCAGCAGATCCGTTTCGGCACGCTCGAAGTCGTCATCCACGACTCGCGCGTCGTCCAGATCGAGAAAAGCGAAAAGGTCCGCTTCGACATCAAAGGCAAGCCCCTCCAGGAAAGCCTTTCCTAGTTTCCGCTCACGGCGCGAAGGTGCGCCTCCGCCAGGGCGGCGAAATGTCGCCGGCGTCCGGTCGGACGCTGGTAAGTAAAAAACTAACGCACATACAACACGTTACTGACCAGACACCCTGGAAGTGATGACCTCAATCAAAGGAATCCTTCCATGCGACTGCTCAAATCCACGCTCAGCCTGGCCGTCCTGGCCACCGCTCTGAGCTTCCCCGCTCTGGCGCACGCCCAGGATGCCAATCCTGACGGCACGCCGCTCACCACCGATCAGAAAATCGACCGGCTCCAGGCCGAACTCGACACCCTGAAGCGCCAGCGCGACCTCGACCAGGAACTGGCCGCCAACGCCGCCGCCAAGACCCCGGTCGCCACCGTCGACAAGAAGGGCGCCAAGTTCGTCTCGGCCGACGGCAAGTACGAATTCGACCTCAACGCCCAGGTCAATATCGACGCCCACAGCTTCGGTAATGACGGCGGCACGCTGCGCGACGAAGTGCAGAACCGCCTGATCCGCCCGACCTTCACGGTCCGCGCCGGCAATGCCACGATCAAGATCACGCCGGAACTGGGCGGTACGTCGGTAGCCGCGTCGTCGATCGTCGATGCCTATGCCGAATACAAGGTCTCCGACGCTATCCAGTTCCGCGCCGGCAAGTTCAAGTCGCCGCTCGGCCTGGAACGCCTGCAGGCCGACGCCGACGTCATCTGGACCGAGCGCGGCCATTCGACCAACCTGGTCCCCAACCGCGACGTCGGTTATCAGCTGTTCGGCACGGTGCCGGGCCTGATCGAATACCAGGTCGGTTTGTTCGACGGCGCCACCGACGGCGTCAACTTCAACAACGACCTGGATAACCACAAGGACATCGCCTACCGCGTCTTCGCCACGCCGTTCGGCGAGTCGGACATCGCCTGGCTACAAGGCTTCGGCATCGGTTATGCCGGTTCGGACGGCAAGCATCTCGGCACCACCGCCGCAACGCAGCTCGGCACCTACAAGACGCCGGGTCAGCAGAACTTCTTCGCCTACGGCACCGGCGTATTCGCCAACGGCAAGGAAACGCGTTCCAACCCACAGGCCTATTTCTACCTCAACAATTTCGGCCTGCTGGCCGACTATGTCGAGGTCCAGCAGGATGTGAAACTGGCCGCCGCCACCGCCCGTCTGAAGCACCGCGCACTGGACGTGTCGGGATCGTGGGTCATCACCGGCGAAAGCGTGTCCTACAAGGGCGGCGTCAAGCCGAACCATGATTTCAATATCGACGGCTCCGGCTGGGGTGCGCTCGAGCTGACGGCACGCTACGGCTACACCGACGTCGATGACGCCACCTTTACCGGGGGGTTCGCGTCGCTGTCGTCGTCGGCCAGCAAGGCGACCTCGACCGGTGTCGGCCTGGCCTGGTACCTGAGCGAAAACCTCAAGCTGATCGCCGACTGGGACCACACCAAGTTCGTGCGCGGCGCCGCCACCGGCAACCGCCCGGCCGAGGACTTCGCCTCGGGCCGCGTCCAGTTCCGTTATTGATCGACTCTTTATCCACAAACGGGCATGGTCGGCCGCAAGTACGCGTTCCGCCCTGCCCGCAAGCCCCCCTCGCAAGCCAAGGACGAAAACCATGCTTAACGCCATCAAACGCCGCAGCCTTCTGGCCGGCTTCGCCGCAGGCCTCAGCCTGCTGACGGTCGCCCCGACCTTCGCCGCCCCCAAGCCCGCGACCCTGCTCAACGTCTCCTATGACCCGACGCGCGAACTGTACGTGCAGTACAACGCCGCCTTCGCCAAGTACTGGAAGGCCAAGACCGGCCAGGACGTCACCATCCAGCAAAGCCACGGCGGCTCCGGCGCCCAGGCTCGGGCGGTGATCGACGGCATCGATGCCGACGTGGTGACGTTGGCGCTTGCCGCCGACATCGACTCGATCTCGCAGAAGACCGGCTTGCTGCCGCCAAACTGGCAATCGCGCCTCCCGAACAATTCGTCCCCCTACACCTCGACCATCGTTTTCCTGGTCAAGAAGGGCAATCCCAAGGGCATCCACGACTGGGACGACCTGATCAAGCCGGGCGTCCAGGTGATCACGCCGAACCCGAAGACTTCCGGCGGGGCGCGCTGGAACTACTTGGCTGGCTACGCCTACGCCAAGAAGCACTGGGGCACGGACGACAAGGCCAAGGAATATCTTAGGAACCTCTACGCCCACGTGCCGGTGCTCGATACGGGCGCGCGCGGCTCGACCGTCACCTTCGTCGAGCGCGGCGTCGGCGACGTGCTGATCGCCTGGGAAAACGAGGCCTTCCTGGCGACCAACAAGCTCGGCAAGGGCGACTTCGAAATCATCGTGCCGTCGGTGTCGATCGCCGCCGAACCGCCGGTCGCCGTGGTCGACAAGGTCGCTCTCAAGAAGGGCAACAGCGCCGTCGCAAAGGAATATCTGAACTATCTCTACAGCGACGAAGGCCAGAACATCATCGCCCAGAACTATTACCGGCCCAGCAACCCGGCGATCGCGGCGAAATATGCCAGTCAGTTCCCGAAAATCGGCACGCTGGTGACCATCCGCGACTTCGGCGGCTGGACCAAGGTGCAGAAGGAACAGTTCGATTACGGCGGTGTCTTCGACCAGATCACGAAGAAGTAAGCCTCTTTCTCCTCCCCATGAAGAATGGGGAGGAGAATTTACTCCCTCTCCGAAACCTGACCTGTGCGGTCGGCCGTTACCTACGGCCGGCCGTTTTTTGCGCCTCTACAACCCCATCTTGAGTGAAACAGAGAATCTCCCTACGCTGACAAAGGTTTTAAAACCGAGGCGCGTCCTTTGTCTCAACATTCGCATCCGCTCGTTCAGCGTGGACGGCAGGCCTATCAGGCCCGCGACTATTTTGCGGCCTTGAGTCTGTGCGAGATGCAACTCAAAACCAGCCCCGACGATCTCGACGCCCTCGAACTCAAATCCAGCATCCTGCAGGCGCGCGGCGACGCGCGCGGCGCCGAAGGGGCGATGCGCCAGGCGCTGCAATACGATCCGGCCTGCGAATGGGCCCTGCATGAGCTGACCGAGCTGCTGCGCCGGTCGGGCCAGACCAAGGCCGCGGAAACGGCGGCGCGTCACGCCCTGCTCGCCCGGCCCGACGCACCGCAGGCGCATATGCAACTGGCCGACCTGCTGAGTGAAAAAGGCGACCTGCCGGCGGCCGAATTCCATTACCGCCAAGCCCTGGCGCTGGCCGGGCCGCATCCGCAGATCCTGGTCAGCCTGGCCTCCGGCCTGTTCGAGCAGAACCGGCTGGACGAAGCCGAGCCGATGCTGGTGCAGGCGACCAAGCTGCAACCCGAAGGGGCGGCGGCGCTGCTCCTGCTGGCGCGACTGTACGAGGCGCGGCGTGACATGGCCAATGCCTGGCTGTGGCTCGATCGCGCCGAACACGCCGGACGCAAGGCCGGTGAGGATTTCACGCCGGTGCGCGCGCAGTTCATGGCCAATGGCGACAAGTTCAAGGACGCCCTCGACCTGATCGACAAGATGCGTACGCCGCTGGGCGCCGAAAGCCAGTTGCAGCGGGCGCGGCTGCTCGACCGGCTGGGCCGTCCGGACGAGGCGTGGAATGAATTCCGCGCCGCCAAGGCCCGCATGGCCCGCGAAGGCGGCCGCGCCTATGACGCCGAGCGGGTACAGGTGGAATTCGCGGCCTTGAAAGCCTTTTTCGAGCCAGACATGCTGGCCCGCCTGCCGCAGGCACCGACGCGGCGCGACGTGGCGCAACCGGTGTTTATCCTCGGTTTCCCACGCAGCGGCACCGGCCTGATCGAATGCATGCTGTCCAACCACGACGATGTCAGCGCCGGCGGTGAGATGCCCTATGTCGACGAATGGCACGGCCTGCTCGAACGCCTGCTGCCGAATGTGCAACCCTATCCGCGCCGGCTGGCGCAGATGCAGATGGCGGACCTGCATCACGTCACCGGCGCCTTGCGTGACCACTATCTGGGCCGGGCGGAAACCTCGGGCGTGACGCGCGAGCATCGGCCGCTGTTCACCGATCGGTCGCCGCGCAATGCCATCGATCTGCCGCTGATCCGCTTTGCTTTCCCGCAGGCGGCAATGATCCGCATGGTGCGCCACCCGCTTGATGTCGCGGTGTCCCTGTTGTCCAGCGCGGCGCATGATCCGTACAACTGTGGCTACGCCATCGAGACGATTATCGAACATCTGATCGCCCGGCACGAGCTTGACCAGGCCTATGACATGACGCTCGAACAACCCGCCCTGGTGGTGCGTTACGAGGACCTGGTCGCCGATCCGGAAGGCGGCGTGCGGCGCGTGCTCGGCTATCTCGGGCTCGATTTCGAGCCGCACTGCGTGAACTTCCACGACACGCGCCGCGACGGCCGGATATTGAAGCCGCTGCACGACCGCTCGGCCGGGCGCTGGCGGGCCTATGCGCGCGGCTTGAGCCCCTATTTCGAGCGCATTGCGTCGGTCGTCGAAAGCCTCGGCTACAGCCTGTAGATTTTTTGCCGCGCTCCTTGCCAAAAAAGCGTTTCCGCGTGTTTTAGGAAACCTTAGGCCTTAACCTTCATGCTAGTGTCACGGGGTGATGCCAGACATGAGGCCGGGGAACGAATGTCAGACAGTCAGACAATCTCGAAAGTCCAGGCAAATCCGGAAGTCCAGGCGTTCGAAGCCGCCTGGTGGCAGGCCTGGCGGAAACAGGATTTTTCCTGGGACGGACTGGCCGCGCAGCCCGGTCACGACGGTCACAGCCTTCAGGACTACTGGCGCGGCGAAGCCGACGATCTGATCGCCGAACCCGGCACGAACCGGCGCTGGACGCGCTTCCATTGTCCGCTGGTGTTCGCCGATGGCACGCCTTCCCCCAAGGCCAACTGGAGCGAGACGCAATGGCAGGCGGTGCAGATGGCGGTCAAGACCCGCCTGGCGCGCGGCTCCGAGACTGAGCCCTGCCTGCTGACCGGCGTCGTGCTCGATCGCCTGGCCGAGCCGGAGGAGGTGTGCCGCAACGACCGCGACGGCGATTTCTGGCTGGTGGCGTCGGGCGCTTACTTGCGCGACGGCTGCGATTTTACCTGTGGCGGCTTTGCCGGCGTGGCGTTCAATGCCGCCTGGTTCGGCGGCGAGGCCGTGTTTGCCGGCACGCGACTGCAAAAGGCCGATTTCACCCAGGCGACGTTCCGTGAACCGGCGCACTTCACCGACGCGGTGTTTGTCGGCGCGACGCAGTTCAGCCGCGCCGTGTTCTGCGACTGGGGCTATTTCCATAACGCGCATTTCCTCGGCCGTCCTTCGCCGCCGGGCGATCCGGCCGATTTCAGCGGCGCCTGGTTCTGCGGCGAGCTCGATTTTTCCGAAGCCGACTTCGAATCCGAAGCCGTGTTCAACGGCGCGCAGTTCGCCGGACGGACCAATTTCTACGGCGCGCGGTTCGAGGATCGCGCCCTGTTCGACGATATCGCCTGCCTGGAAAACATCCACTTCTACAAGTCGGCCTTTGTGCGGCGGCTGACGATCAACAACGCCCGCTTCTACGGCAAGGCCAATTTCGAAGGCGTCACCGACGGCGACCCGATCGCCCTGTCGCCGCAGGCCATCCGCCTGGAGGCGCTGCCGGGCGAAGACACCGTGCTGGCCGGCGAGCTGTCGCCCGGCACAGGGCCGTCACCGCGCAGTTTCCTAGCCCTGCCGAAACTGCTGGCCCGGGACGCGGTGTTCTACCAGGACGCCAACTTCTCCAATCGCGACCTGCTGTCGCCGTCGACCTTCGAAGGGGCTCAATTCCACAACACGGCGCGCTTCCACGGCAGCCAGATCCACGCCAATGTCAGCTTCCACAATGCCAGCTTCAAGGATGCGCTGGAGCAGACGCCGGGCAAGTTGCCGCCTTTGCCGGAGGAACTGCTGCGGCTGCGTTTCTGCGCCTCGAACGAAAGCGACTACAAGGCGTGGCGGAAGGCGTATCTGGCCCGACGCAGCGAGACGCTGAAAAGCCAGTTCTCCGCCAACGGCTTCTTCGACGCGTTGGAAGCCAGCTACCGGACGCTTAAGCAGATGATGGAGGACCGTCGCGACCGGATCCGCGAGGGCGAATTCTTCACGCTGGAACTACTGGCGCGGCGCAAACGCAAGGACGTACCGTGGTGGGAGCGCAGCTTCTCGTGGCTGTATTCGACCTTCGCCGATTACGGCAACTCGATCTTCCGGCCGCTGATGGCCCTGCTGGTGAGTTTGCTGCTGTTCACCTGGATCTATTTCCAGGCGGCGGAAAGCCAGGGTGTGGTGGCGTCGGTGGGCGGCGGCCAGATCGGTCACGCCCTGTCGGCGTTCAATTTCACCTGGCACAACGCCTTCGCGCCGTTCAGCGCCCTGAACGCCGGCCGAAGCGGCAATGAGGATGCGTGGCTGGACGCGGTGATATCGGGGAACGAAGCCTTCGCCATCACGGCCAAGATCGTGGCGACGTTCCAGTCGATGCTGACCTTGCTGCTGGCCTTCCTGTTCGCACTGGCGGCGCGTCGAAGGTTCCAGATTAATTAAAATTTTTGCCGCTTAAGCGCCGCTGGGCTCGCGCAAACGTGCGCGACGGCCATACTTCTTTTAAGAATTGGCGGCCTTGCCAAATCGCAAGCGATTTGGAGCTAAGCGATGATATCCGGGCGGATCTTGTCTTCGATCGTGCTCAGGCGGTCGCGGACGGCCAGTTTCTTGCGCTTCAGGCGGGCGATCAGGATCTGATCGGGCTGCGGTACGGCCTCGAGCGCGATGATCGATTCGTCGAGGTCCTTGTGCTCCTGGCGGAGCAGCGCCGCCTGGTTGCGCAGGCCGACGATTTCGGCGCTGATAGGCAGTTCGCGGACGCGCGGTTCCAGATCGTCCGGCTGCGCCACCTCTTCGGGCACCAGTTCCAGGAGCGGTTCCCCGTCCCGTCGCGCCACCACACGTCGTTCCAAGTCCCCCTTCGCCCCCTCCGAATCGGTTTTCACCAAATGCAGGCCATCGCCGCCGCGTAAGCTTCGGATGTTGCTGTCGTCATGCATGAGCGAACGACTCCTATGGCTTTAAGGGGTTGAAGTGAAAGGACAATAAAAGCGGCCTGAAGCCGCCTTTGTCAGGCCATTATAACAAAAAAATTCGCCGCCTGAAAGACCTTGCGCGGTAATCATGACGCCTTTCGCTCACAATAGGGCGAACCAGACGTCCAGCGCCTCGGGCGGACAGTCGTTCCTCCAGGCCGCGACGACCTTGGCGACCGCTTGCCGGCCGGCCGTCGGATCGCCGTGGACGACCAGCGCTTCCAGGCGGCCCATCAGGGCCTTTTCCGCCTCCAGCTCAAGGGTCTTGACCGCGATGCGCAAATCCAGCCGATCGGTTTCGTCACCCGCGCTGATCTCGGTCTTCAGCCGCCGCCGCACGCCGCGTAACGGTTCAATGACCGCCAGCCAGGCCCACGCCGCCGTCACGGCTTCATCAGTCACCACCGGATCGAGCACGCCGGCCCAGGCCGCCCATAGCAACAAAGGAACGGACTGACCGTACTTGTCCTGCAAATCCAATGAGGCTTCGGCCACACCCGGCTTAGCGTACGTCGTGACAGCCCAGTCCCAGAACTCACTCATCCCCGCCGAGCCCACCCCAGCGCTTGATATCGGTCTCGATGCCGAACAGGTCGAGCGCCCGGCCGACGCTCTGATCGACCATTTCCTCGAGGCTTTGCGGGCGGGTATAGAAGGCCGGCATCGGCGGGGCAACAATCGCGCCCATTTCGGTCACCGCCGCCATGGAGCGGAGATGGCCGAGGTGCAGCGGGCTTTCGCGCACCATCAGCACCAGGCGGCGGCGCTCCTTCAGGCAGACATCGGCGGCGCGCGAGATCAAGGTGGTGGTCACACCGGTGGCGATCTCGCCGAGCGTCTTGATCGAACAGGGCGCGATCAGCATGCCGAGCGTGCGGAAACTTCCCGACGCGATGGTGGCGCCGATATCCGCCGGCTTATAGACCACGTCCGCCAGATTGTGCAGGTCGGCCAGGGACATATCCAGTTCGGCGTTCAGCGACAGGCTCGCGGCTTTGGAGACGATCAGGTGCGATTCAACTTCCGCGCGTTTTAGCGCCTGCAACGCCGATACTCCGTACACGGCGCCGGACGCACCGCTGATGGCAACGATAAGCTTGGGCGTCTTTATCGGATTTTTCACGCTTATTTCCGGTTCATTCAAAGGGTTAGCCTGTTAATCATCGGTCAAGCATAAAACTCTCGTTACCGTGATCGCTTGTAACCGTTTGTGATTCTACATTCGTCTCATAGGGGTGTTCCATCGGCTGTCCCGGACACGGGGTCCGGACAGAGAGATACCGAAGGATACATGCCAATGACAATTGAAGCGAGAGTTCGTGAACTCGATCAGCGTCATCAATCCCTCAAAGCCATCATTGCCCGCGAAGAACGAAGCCTCTCCGTGGACTCTCTATACGTAAAGGAACTCAAGCGGAAGAAGCTTAAGCTGAAGGAAGAAATCGAACGCATCCGGGCCATGATGCGACAGGACGTCGTCGAAGCCACCCTGCAGTGATAGAGTTCACTGCCGGGCCTGAGCTTTCAAAGGCCCTTTAAAATCAGCGAAATTCAGCCCCCGCGGGTAGGACCCGGCGGGGGTTTTCTATGCCATCTTGACCGTGCGGATCGAGAACTGTGACACCAGTTTCGACACGCCCGGCATGGTCGACAGCACGTCGCGGTGGACGTCCTCGTAGGACAGGCTTTCGCGCAGGACGATTTTCAAAAGATAGTCCGCCTCACCTGACATCAGGTGGCATTCCTCGATGGCGGCGCAGGCAATGACCGCCTTTTCGAACTTCTCGAAGGTCTCGCGGCGCTGATCCTGCAGCGTGATGTGCACGAAGACCGTGCCTTGCTTGCCTTGGACGCTTTCGGCGATGACGGCGCGATAGCCGGTGATCACGCCCTTCTGTTCCAGGATCTTGACCCGACGGTGGGCGGCGGACGGCGACAGGCCGACAGCATCACCCAGCTCAGCCGAAGTCGCCCGTGCGTTGGCCCGCAAAACCTTGATCAGCTCGCGGTCGAAAGAGTCGACATCGGAAAATTTATCGCTATTGGCCATCAAATTGAAAATATATCTGACGGGACGCCAAGGCAATTCACAAAATTTCCAAATTTTGCCATTCGCCTCGGAATATAATTATCTTGTTTTTGGCGTTCAAACGCCACGCAGGCTTCACGCGCAAACGTGCGCGGCGGCCATTTCTTTTAAAAAGGCGTGGCGGCCTTGCCGAAGCCGAAGAGGCTTCGGAGCATTCGCAACGGAGGTTGCAATGAAGATCAGCGTTCCCAAGGAAATCAAAGCCCAGGAATACCGGGTCGGCCTGGTGCCGCATGGCGTGGCCGACCTGACAAAAGCCGGCCACCAGGTTTTCGTCGAGACCCAGGCCGGCGCCGGCATCGGCTTTTCGGACGAGGATTACCAAGCGGCCGGCGCGACAATCCTGGCCACAGCGAAGGAAACCTTCGCGGCCGGCGACCTGGTCGTCAAGGTCAAGGAGCCACAACTCAGTGAATGCACCTGGCTCAAGCCCAGCCAGACGCTGTTCACCTATCTGCACCTGGCCGCCGACAAGCCCCAGGCCGAGGCGCTGATGGCGTCGGGCGCCACCTGCATTGCCTATGAGACAGTGACCGACACGGCGGGCGCTTTGCCCCTGCTGCGGCCGATGTCGGAAGTGGCCGGGCGGATTTCGGTGCATGTCGGCGCCACCTATCTGCATAAGGCATTTGGCGGGCGTGGCGTTCTGCTCGGCGGCGTGCCGGGCGTGCCGCCGGGCAAGGTGGTCATCCTGGGTGCTGGCACCGCCGGGTTGAATGCCGCGCAGATGGCCATCGGCCTGCACGCCGACGTCACGGTCTTCGACATTGATCCGCGCAAGCTGATCGATATCGATACCGCCTATCAAGGCCGTATCAAGACCGCCCATTCATCGCCGGCGGCCATCGCCGAAGCGTTGAAAACCGCCGATCTGGTTATCGGTTCGGTGCTGATCCCCGGCGCGGCGGCGCCCAAGCTGGTGACGCGCGATATGCTCAAGACCATGCAACCCGGCGCGGTCATGGTCGACATCGCCATCGACCAGGGCGGCTGTTTCGAGACCTCGCATCCGACCACCCACCAGGATCCGATCTTCATCGTCGACGGCATCGTGCATTACTGCGTCGCCAATATGCCGGGCGCGGTGGCGCGGACCTCGACCCTGGCCCTGACCAATGCCACCCTGCCCTTCGTGATGAAGATGGCGCGGATGGGCGTGTCGGCCGCGCTGGCCGCCGATCCGCACCTAAAGGCCGGGTTGAACGTGGCGGCCGGCCAGATCACCCACCCGGCCGTGGCCAAGGCGCTGCATCTGACTTCGGCGGCGTAAAAAATTTTTCACCGGCAGTGATCCAGCCGCGCCGCGCGGTCGTAGGCCGCCACAGTGTGATCATTTTCCCCTCGCGGCCCAGCTTCAACACCCGGGCCACGTCAGGCGCTCAAGGCTGCCCCCCTAGCCTTGAGCGCCTTTTTTCTCCATTTCCCGGCTGTCACGGATTGTCATAAAAGCAAAAACGTTCAGAGCTAGAAGCGGTATTTTATACGCTCCGCAACATGAGATTTGCCATGGCCCTCCCGATCCGCCGTTCCCTGAAGACGCTCCTGATGGCCGCCGCCTGCGTGCTGGCTTCGCCGGCCCTGGTCAAGGCGCAAACCACGCCCGCCACCGCCGCGCCGGCCGCCCCTAAACGCAATGTCATCATCTTCGTCGCCGACGGCCTGCGCTACGGCATCGTCAACAAGGACACGGCCCCGACCTTCGCCGCCATCCAGAAAAACGGCGTCGACTTCCAGAATTCGCACTCGCTCTACCCGACCGTGACGACGGTCAACGCCTCGGTCATCGCCACCGGCCACGGCGTCGGCGATACCGGCGAATTCGCCAACAACATGTACTGGGGGCCGGAACCGCTCACCGCCGCCAACCACGCCGTCATCGCCGACATGGAAGACGACTCGGTGCTCGAGGAAGCCAACCAGCGCCTGGGCGGCAACTACCTGAGTGAAATGAGCCTGCTGCGCGTCGCCCGTGACAACGGCTATCAAACCGCGGCGATCGGCAAGGAAGGCCCGACCCTGATCCAGGACATCGGCGCCATGGACGGCAAGTCGACCATCATCATCGACGACGGCACGGGCTACAGCCCGAAGGTCCTGCCGACCGTGCCGGTTTCACCGGAAATCGCCCAGGCGATAAAGGACGCCGGCTTGGAAACGCGCGCCCGCGACCGCGGCCTCAACCAATGGCCGGGCGCTTACAACATGCCGGGCGTGATCGTGGCCAACACCTATCAGCAGCAATGGTTCGTCGACGTCGCCACCAAGGTGGTGCTGCCGCGCTTCGTCAAGAGCGGCCAGCCGTTCGCCCTGGTCTACTGGTCGCGCGACCCGGACGGCACGCAGCATAACCAGGGCGACAGCCTGAACACGGTGACGCCGGGCATCAACGGCCCGACCTCGCTGGCGGCGGTGCGCAACGCGTCGGACAACCTGCAGGCCCTGATCGACACGCTGAAGGCCCTGGGCGTCTACGACAACACCGACATCTTCGTCACGGCGGACCATGGCTTCTCGACCATCAGCCGCCAATCCAAGACCTCCTATTCGGCCAAGCTGGCCTTCCCGGACGACACGGTGAAGGGCTTCCTGCCGGTCGGCTTCGTCGCCATCGACCTGGCGCATGCGCTGGGCCTGCCGCTCAATGACCAGTACGGCCTGCCGCTCGACTATACCAAGGGCTTTCACCCAACGGGTTCGGCCCTGCTCGGCAAGGACGGCCAGCATCCGGACGTCATCGTCGTATCGACCGGCGGTTCGGACATCATCTATCTCGATCCGGCCAAGGCGAAGGACCTGGCGCCGAAGATCATCGCGCTGCTGAGCGGCGAGGACTATACCGGCGGCCTGTTCGCCGACGACAGCCTGGGCAAGATTCCCGGCGCCCTGTCGTTCTCGGAAGCCGGCCTGGTCGGCACCAGCCAGACCACCCGCCCGGCCATCTACATTTCGTTCGCCGACTACGCGTCGCCGACCTGTCTGAAGAAGTGGCAAAATCCGGAAGTGTGCTCGGTGCTGGTGGTCGATTCCGGCCTGCAGCAGGGCCAGGGCAGCCACGGCGCCCTGACCCGCGCCAACACGCGCAACTTCATGGCCGCCATCGGACCGGACTTCAAGGCGGGCTTCGCCGACACGGCGCCGATTTCCAACGCCGACATCGCGCCGACCCTGGCACACATCACCGGCCTGCCGCTGGCGGCGACGGCGAAGGGCAAGCTGACCGGCCGGGTGATCGCCGAAGCGCTGCGTGACGGTTCGGCCGCGCCGGCCGCGACTCCGAACGTCGTGCGTTCGACGCCGGCGGCCAACGGCTTCACCACCGTTCTGGAAAACCAGAAGATTGGCGGAGAGGTCTACTTCGACGCCGCCGGCATGCCGGGCCGCGTGGTCGGGCTGAAGACGAAGAAGTAAGAACGCCTTCCCGAAGCGGGAAGTTCAGGGTCTTTTCCATGGTACCGCAAACATTGTCAGCTGCGCCGCATTTGCTGCGGCGCAGCGACTTATTTGTTTGGAAAACCTGGAAATTATCCGCATAGTGGGGGCAAGAAACGCCACAAAAATGGGAGGATCAGAATGATGCCCCTTTCCCCCCAGGCCCGCAAGGCCAGCATCCGCCGCATCGGTCTCGAAGAGCTGGAGATCGTGCGTGAGCTGGCGCTGCTCATCTGGCCGAAATGCTACCGGAACATCATCGGTCCTGATCGGGTCGATGCGATGCTGGCTGTCCTCTATGCCACCGAAGCGCTCGAAGAAGAGATGCTGGAACACGGCCACGTCTTCTGGGTGGCGCGCTATGGGCCGCTCGATGTCGGCTATGCCTCGGCCTACAAGGACGGCGACCGGCTGTGGCTGAAGAAGCTGTATGTCCGCGACGACCATCGCGGCCTCGGCCTGGGCAAGGCCCTGATGGATACGGCATTGAGCCACTTCACCGCGTCGGAACTGGCCCTGTTCGTCAACAAGGACAACACGCCGGCGATCAACTACTATCTGCGTTCCGGCTTCACGGTCGAGGCCGAGGTGCCGGTGACTATGGGACCGTACGATTTTACCGATTACGTGATGCAGAGGGCGGTCTGAGGGCGGCCTTTACGGCTTACTTATTTATTTGGATACAACTTTACCGCTTTTTTACAATATTCAGAAATATATTCATAATTCCTAACAAATCATTAAGTTATTCACGCCTCACGCGATTATGTCGGGCGCAAACAATCGCGTTACCGAGTATTTCACAACTTTTTGGCGCCTTTTTTCTGTGTTACAAATTAATGACTTGTTAAAACGTGCCTAACGGCCGGTTAACAGGCGGCGGTACCGAAGGAACCGCTGTAAACGAAAAGAAATGGAAATGCCCTGAATTCGACAACCGAAGGTGTCTAAATTCGCCATCTGACCAGAACGCCACCGAACGAGGTCCGTTATGTCCTATACGCCCCGTATCCGTCCGATCAGCATCGACGAGCTTGATATTATCCGCGACTTGGCCCAGCAGATCTGGCCCAAGGATTACCGGCGCATCGTTGCGCCCGACCAGATCGACTCGATGGTCAGCGCCCTGTTCGACCTCGATACGCTCGAACAGGACATAGCCGAAAAGGGCCATCTCTATTGGGTGGCGCACGTCGGCCAGAAGGATGTCGGTTTCGTCTCCGCCTATATGGACGGTGGCCGTATCTGGGTGACCAAGCTGTATGTCCTACAGGACTATCGCGGGTTCGGCCTCGGCAAACTGCTGATCCAAGAAGCCGTTGACTATTTCACGCCGGCCCAGGAGCTGGCGCTGTGCATCCACAAGGAGCACGACCGGTCGGTCGACTTCGCCCTGCGCTCCGGCTTCGCCATTCAGCACGAAGTTCCGTTCACGGTCGGTAGCTACGGCTTTACCGACTATGTGATGCACAAGGACCTGCGGAATTAGAAAAGGTCTTTAATCGCCGGCCCGCCCAGCAGCATCTGCCACGCCACCACGATCCCGCCGTGCAGGAATACCCCCGGGAACACTGAGCCGGTGCGATAGCGCATGAGCGAACAGGCCCCGCCGAGAACGGCCGCGCACGCCAGAAACGGCACGGTCAGGAACAGGTGCGCTCCGGGCAGGAAGCTCTTGGCCTCGAGGACGTGCCACAGGATGAAGGCTGTGATCCCGAACGCGAACCAGGCGGCTGGATAGCGGCTCTCGCCTCGGCTCGGGATCAGCATGCCCCGGAACAGGAATTCCTCTGCCAACGCCGGTCCCACGATGATGACGCTCAGGCGTGACGGCCAGTCATCGAAGCGCGGCAGCCAATGCACCATGCCGCCAGCAAAGGCGATCAGGGCGATAAGAGCCACGGCGCCCACAGACACGCCGGCGCTTTCCAGCCAGCCCTTGGCATCGGGCAATGTCCGCAAGGCCTGCCAAAGGCGCTGCCCCAGACTCTGCACGGCTATTTTTTCGTCGGCTTGAAGGCCTTGGCGGCTGTTTCCGCCCGGCTGACGTCGATGAACGACATCTGTTTGCGCAGGGCATCCGCCGCCTTCTTGGCGTCGTCATTGTCCTGCGCCGCCGAGATCAGATACCAGGTCAGGGCCTCGGAATAGTTCTGCGCCACGCCCTCCCCCTTTTCATACATCTGACCGAGTTCGTACTGCGCGTCGCCGTCACCCTGTTGGGCGGCCAGCTTGTACCACTTCATGGCGTCGGCGAAGGCAATGGCGACGCCGACACCGTGGCGATAGGCGTAGCCCATCCAGAACTGGCCGCTCGACTCGTCCTGATCGGCCGCCTTCTTCCACCATTTGAAAGCCTCGCCGTCGCTTTCGGGCAGGAAATCACCGTTGTAATACATGCTGCCGAGGCGTGACTGGCCGATCGCATTGTCCTGCATCGCCGCCAGGGCATTGTATTTGAAGGCCTCGCCCGTATCGGTTTCCATGCCGATGCCGTTGGCATACAGCCGGCCCATGGCCAGTTCGCCATAGATGCAGCCGCGATCAGCGGCTGCCTGATACCACTGCCGGGCCAGGTCAAGGTTCTTGGTCACGCCGACGTCGCCGTTTTCATTGGCGCTGCCCATATTGTACAGGCCGGTGCAGTTGCCGGCGCGCGCGGCGCGCATGTAGTAGTCCCTGGCCTTGGCTGGGTCCTTGTCGACGCCATCGCCATCTTCGTAAAGCTCCGCCAGGCTTTCCAGCGCGGCGCCGTCGTTCTGCGCGGCCGCCAGGAGCAGCAGGCGCATCCCCTCTTCCTTGTCCTCGGCGACGCCCCGGCCATCGAGATAAAGCAGGCCGAGGTTATATTGCGCCGCCGCGTAGTTCTGCGCCACCGCCAGGCGGTACCAGCGCGCCGCCTCGGCATAGTCCTGGTTCAGGCCGCCACGGCTGTTTTCATAGGCCCAGCCCACCGAAAACTGGCCGTTGGCGTCGCCCTTGTCGGCGGACTGGCGATAAAGCAGGACGGCGTGGGTATCGTCCTTGTCGACGCCGGTACCGGTCAGGTAAAGGTCGCCGAAATAGCCCAGGGCCTCGGCATCGCCGGTATCGGCGGCCTTTTTCAGCCATTTGAACGCCTGTTCGTCGTCCTGCCGGACCAGCAATCCTTTGTAATCACCGGAATAGTAGGCGCGACCAAGCGCCACCATGGCATGGACGTCACCGGCTTCCGCCTTTTTCTTCAACGCCTCGAAATCAGCCCGCGTGGCCTGGGCGGTCACGCCCGGCGCCGCCGCCGCGACCGAGCCCGACGGCGCCAAATCCGCCGCCACAGCCGGTTGCGCCACGACGACTGCCGCGGCCAATACCGCCAAAAACTGGATGGATTTCAAACCCCGCTCCCCCTCGAAAAGCCACCACGACACGCCGCCGTGGTCTTCCCCGAGGTCCAGCATAATATCGCCGAAGCCACACTGTCCACATATTCCCCCATTTCAGGAAACGATTCCCGCCGCAAGTGACGCTTAGCCCTTTTGCCCCTCTTCAAAATGGTTTAAGAACGCCCACATTGGGTTAACGCAGGGGGGCACGCGTTACATGGCTGCCTCTGCATCACGATCTCCATCCGGGACCTAAAGAGGAGCTTCCCACCATGATCGCCAAGCGTGTTGTCCGTCTCATCGCCGCCCTCGGCGCCGGCGTGGCCCTGACACTCGGCCTGTCGGGCTGCGGCTTTAACAACATCCCCACCAAGGAAGCCAACGCACAGGAAAAGTGGGCGCAGGTGCAGAACGAATATGCCCGCCGCGCCGAACTGGTGCCGCAGCTGGTCGCCACGGTGAAGGGCGCCGCCGCCCATGAAAAGGACACGCTGACCGAAGTGGTCGAGGCCCGCGCCAAGGCGACCTCGGTGACGGTCGACGCTTCGACGATCACCGATCCGTCGAAGTTCCAGCAGTTCCAGCAGTCGCAGGACGGCCTGTCCTCGGCGCTCGGCCGCCTGATGGTCATCCAGGAACAATATCCCAACCTGAAGGCCAACGAGAACTTCCTGACCCTGCAGTCGCAGCTGGAAGGCACGCAGAACCGCATCACCATCGCGCGCCAGGACTACAACGCCGCCGCCAAGGAATATAACCTGTCGCTGGTCACCTTCCCGTCGCTGATCTGGGCCAACACCCTGCAGAGCGGCCACAAGCCGATGGAATATTTCAAGGCGACCGCCGAACAGCAGGCCAACCCGACGGTCGACTTCTCGACCCCGGCGCCGGCGTCCAAGTAAGCCCGCGTCCAGGCCCAAGCCGATGTCCCGTCATTCCTTCAGTGCCTGGATGCGGCCTATCGCGGCCGCGTGTGCGGGGCTTGTCCTGGCGTTGGCGCCGGCCGCCCATGCCATCGACCTCAAGTTCCCCGACCTGAACGGCCACCGCGTTGTCGACCAGGCCAATATCCTGAGCGACACCACCGAACAGGACCTGGAGCTCAAGCTCAAGGGACTCGAGGACGCTACCACCGACCAGGTGGTGGTGGTGACGGTCGACAGCCTGCAGGGCGACGAGATCGAGGACTATGGCGTCCGCCTGGGGCGGACCTGGGGCATTGGCCAGGACGGCACGGAAACGGCGCCGAACGGCCAGAAATACAAGAACAACGGCATCATCCTGCTGGTGGCGCCGAACGAGCATAAGGTGCGCATCGAGGTCGGCTACGGCCTCGAGCCGGTCATGACCGACGCCATGTCGTCGATCATCATCCGCAACGCCATCTTGCCGAAGTTCAAGGCCGGCGATTTCGACGGCGGCGTCGAGGCCGGCACCGACGCCATCATCCAGCAATTGTCGCTCGATCGCGGCGTCGCCATCCAGAAGGCGCAGGCCGCTGCCCAGCAAACAGACGACAGCGGTGCGGGTCATCGCCTGCCGTTCCCGGTCATCATCCTGATCATCATCTTCATCTTCCTATTCTCACGCGGCTGGCTGCCGTGGTTCCTGCTGGGTAGCATTTTCGGCGGTGGCGGACGTGGCGGCGGCTGGGGCGGCGGAAGCGACGGCGGCGGCTGGAGCGGTGGCGGCGGTGGCGGTTTTTCCGGTGGCGGCGGCGGCTTCGGCGGCGGCGGGGCCTCGGGCGGCTGGTAAGGAGACGGACATGCCCCTCAATATCGACCACGGCCGCATCAATGCCGCCATCGCCCGCGCCGAACAGACGACGAGCGGCGAAATCACCTGCGTGATCAAGGCCAAGGCGCTCGACTACGGCGGAACGCCGCTCGGCTGGGCGGCGGCTTCGGCGCTGATCCTGCCGCTGCTGCTGGCCGGCATGAACATGCTGCCGCACGAATGGCTGGCGCCGGTGTTCGACAAGGTGCTGGGCTGGTACGCGCTCGATGCCGACGGCCACTATGCCATGTGGGAAATCGGCCTGAGCTACGCGGCCCTGCAATTGGTGGTGTTCGTGGCCGTCTACCTGCTGGTCAATTTCACCGGGCTGAAGCTGGCCCTGACGCCGAAGCGCACCCGCCAACGCAAGATCCACGAAAAGGCCATGGAGCAGTTCTACGCACGCGGCCTGCACCTGACCCAGAGCCGGACCGGGGTGATGATCTTCTGCGCGCTGGAGGAACGCTTCGTCGAGGTCATCGCCGACGAAGGCATCTATACCCGCGCCGACAAGGGCATATGGGACGAAACCGTGGCGGGGCTGCTCAAGCACATCAAGGGCGGCGATCTGACGGCCGGATTCGAGTCGGCGGTGGCGGCCTGTGGCGCGACCCTGAGCCTGCATTACCCACCCGAAGGCGACAATCCCAACGAACTGCCCGACGTCCTGATCGAGATATGAGCGCGCCGGACAGCGAGATAAGCGTTCAGTATCGTGTCGGTTTCGGGAATTACGTCGCCTTTTTCGGCGCCTGGCTGAAGCGCAGCTTGTTCGATAGGGTGAGTCGGCGCCGGCTGCTGGTTTACGCCGGCATTCTCGGCGTGGTGCAGGGAGGCGCCATGTCAATGCTCGCCTTGCCGCTTCTGGTCGGTGGCCTCCCGGGACCGGTTTTCTGGGCCATCATCGCCATTACCCTGGTCGTCACTTCGTTTATCTACGCTGCGATCTTTGTTTTTATCCTCGGTCCCCTGCTGCAATTCCTTTGGCACACCGGCCGCTATCTGTTTAACCCGAAAGTCGAACAGACAGTGAGCCTTTCCACGGCCGGCCTCACCAAAACCCTCGTGGATGCTGAAACAACGACGACCTGGCGGACAGTCACCGCGTTAGTCGAGACCCGCAAGACGCTCCTGCTGTTCACCAGCCGCAACGCCGCCATGATCATCCCCAAATCGGCCTTCGCTTCTGGGGAAGAGGCCGATCAATTTGTCGCCGCCGCCCGCCATCATTGGGAAGACGCGCACAGCATCTTTTAGGACTAGCGCCATGCCCTCGCTTTCCCTGGACGATCTCCACAAGCAACTGGCTGATTTGCCGGATGTGCATACCGGCAAGGCCTTGCAGAATATGGGCCTGATGGTCGGCGGCAAGCTGTTCGCTTTCCTTAAGGATGGGCGCCTGATCCTGAAACTGCCCGCCAAGCAGATCGACGGCCTGATTGACAGCCATGACGCTGTGCGTTTCGATCGCGGCCAGGGCAAACCGCTCAAGGAATGGGTGGTTCTGCCGGAAAGCGACGCCGCCGATTGGCCGGCCCTGGCGCGTGATGCCTGTGTTTTTGTGAGCAAGGCAGGCAAATAAAATCCGCCCGCCCTTATTTTGCCGCTTGCGCCATTTTAGCAGTTGCGTTTGGCCATGTGTTACTGTATCAGCACGATAACACATTAACACGGTAACACAGATGCCGGACCGGACCCTTCAGGACGATACCCGCGATGCCGAAACCTTGGCCAAGGCTTTGCTCACCCTGCAAAGCCCCGGCGAGGTCCGGGCCTTTCTCGACGACCTGTGCACGCCCGCCGAACTGCGCGCCTTCGCCGAACGGTTCAAGGTGGCGCGCCTGCTCGACGAAGGTCAGCTGAGTTACCGCGAGATTTCGGAACGGACCGGCGCGTCGACCACCACGGTGACGCGCGTCGCCCGCTTCCTCAGAGAAATGCCCCATCAAGGCTACCGGCTGGTGCTGGATAGGATGAAAAATGACTGAACCCCGCTTACGTATTGCCGTCCAGAAGTCCGGGCGCCTGGCCGATCGCTCGCTGGAGCTGATGAGCGCGGCCGGCCTGCGCGCCATGAAGGGCGTCAACGAGCTGCTGTATCGCGTCGAGAACCAGCCGATCGACCTGCTGCGCGTGCGCGACGACGATATCCCGACCTTTGTCGCCGACGGCGTCGCCGAGCTCGGCATCGTCGGTTACAACGTGCTGGCCGAACACTTCCCGGACGTCAATCTGGAGGAGATGATCGTCATGCGCCTGGGCTTCGGCTCGTGCACGCTGAAGGTCGCTGTGCCGAACGATGTCGACTATACCGGCCCGCAGTTCCTGCAAGGCAAGCGCATCGCCACCTCCTACCCGAACATCCTGGCCAAGTGGCTGAAGGACCGTGGCATAACGGCGGAGATCGTTGAAATGCGCGGTGCTGTCGAAGTGGCGCCCCGTATGAAGATCGCCCATGCCATCTGCGACCTGGTATCGACCGGGGCCACGCTCGAGGCCAACGGGATGAAAGCCGTCGACCTGGTGCTCAAGTCGGAAGCCGTGCTGGTCAAGGCACCACATGCCCCGCCGACCGAGTTGGAACATACGTATGACATGGTGGTACGCCGGTTCGACGGCGTGGTCGCCAGCACCGGCGCCAAGTACGTCATGTTAAACGCTCCCAAGGCGCACCTGGATGAGATCATCAAGATGATCCCCGGCGCCGACGCGCCGACCATCATGCAGCTGGCCGGACGCGACGATACGGTGGCGGTGCATGCGGTCTGTCAGGAAAGCGTTTTCTGGGAGAACCTCGACCAGTTAAAGGCGGCCGGCGCTTCGGCGATCCTGGTGCTGCCGATCGAAAAGATGATGAAATGAAAACGTTCGTTTGGAAAGATTTGAAGGCGGCAGAACGCCGGGCGGCCCTGAGCCGGCCGGAAAACCGCCGCGATCCGCGCGTTCAAGTGCGGGTCAAGGAAATCTTTGACGATATCGAGGCGCGCGGCTTTGCCGGCCTGTCCGAATGGGCGGTGAAGCTGGACGGCCACGCGCCGGATGCCGTGCGCCTGAACGGTGCGACGGTCGATGCGGCGCGGGCGCAATTGACGTCCGAAGACCTGGCCGCCATGGAGTTGGCCGTTGAGAACGTGCGCGCTTTCCAGGCCGCCGAGCTGCCCGCCGACGGGCCGGTCATCGCGCCGCGCCCGGGCCTGAGCCTGCAACGGGTGTTTCGGCCGCTCAATACCGCCGGCCTGTACGCACCGGGTGGTACGGCGCCTTTATTCTCAACATTGATTATGACAGCCGTTCCGGCCTTGGTGGCCGGGGTTAAGAACCGCATCTGCATCACCCCACCGGCCAGAGACGGATCGATCCACCCGATGATGATCGCCGCCGGTGCCGCGTCGGGTCTCGACGCGATCTGGCGCGTCGGCGGGGCACATGGCATTGCCGCTTTGGCGTTAGGTGTGCTGGAAGGGCCTGAGGGTTCTTGGCCACCAGCCGACAAGATCTTCGGCCCCGGCAACAAATACGTCGCCGAAGCCAAGCGATATGCCACTGAGCGCGTGTCGGGCCTGGCCATCGACATGCCGGCCGGACCTTCGGAATTGCTGGTCATCGCCGACGATACCGCCAATGTGAAATTGGTCGCCGCCGATTTGCTCAGCCAGGCCGAACACGACGCCGACGCCCAGGTCATCCTGGTGGCTTTGTCGGCCGATATCGCCGCCCGCATCGACGCCGAAGTCGCCGCCCAGGTCGAACGCCTCCCCCGTGCCACCATCGCCAAGGCGTCGCTGGAACAGGCGCGCCTGTTCGTCGTCTCGTCGCTTGCCGAGGCCGCCGAGGTGTCTAATCTTTATGGGCCGGAACACCTGGCCGTGCAGATCGCCGACGCCGACGCACTTATCCCGCAGTTGACCGCCGCCGGCACCATCTTCGCGGGCACCTATGCGGCCGAAACCTTCGGCGACTATGCCGCCGGCCCAAGCCACGTGCTGCCGACCGACGGCGCCGCCAAGGCGTGGGACGGCATCACGGTCCGATCGTTTCTGACCAGCTTCGTGGTGCAGAAGGCGACACGCGAAGGCGCCGCCGCCATCGCGCCCGCCGCCGCCCGCCTCGCCCGCCTGGAAGGTCTGGAGGCCCACGCCTTGGCCGCCGACTTCCGGCTTCAAGTTTGACAAGCGTTTGACACGAGCTATTGCCGCAATTTTATGTTATGACAGATGTTTAACTCACCGTTTTCCTCTTTGAATGCCGCCGGGTCCGGTCTGGAGTCGCTACCGCCCTCCCTGGAGCCGCTGCGCGAGCGCATGGCGCAATTCTACGGCGTCGAAGCGCACCAGCTGATGGTGACGCGCGGGGCGTCGCACGCCATGGAAATCGTCATGCGCCGCCTGCGCGTGCATGGCCATGAGTTCGTCTGGGCCAATGCCGCCGCCGATCTGCATTACATGGAAGACTTGTGCGGGGTTTATAACCTCAGCCTGCGCGTACCGCCGCCGACCGGCGCCCTGCCGAAGGGTGCGGGTTTCTACCTGCTGCACAACCCCAGCCAGCGCGACGGCAAGGCCTGGGATATCCAGGCGGCGCGCGCCTTGGCGGTCGATATCTTCCCGACCATCCTGATGGTCGACGAAAGCTATTTCGACGTCTGCGAAGCCGACAGCCTGGTGGCTTTGGCGGTGGCGGAACCGAACGTGGTGGTGCTCAAGAGCCTGTCCTACCTGTTCGGCATGGCTGGCGCGCGTGTCGGCGCCTTGATCGCCAACACCAAGACCTTGCAAGGCTTGCTGAAGTTCTGCGAGCCGCACCCGGTGCCGACGCCGTCGGTGCGCGCCGCCGAAGCCGCCTTGTCGCCGTCGCGCGCTTTGAGCGTCGCGGCGCGTATCGACATGATCCGTACCGAACAGGCCCGCGTCCGCGAGGCGTTGGCGCGCTCGCCCCTGCTTGACGGCTTCGACCTGCATGACGGGCCGTTTCTGCTATTGCGGCCGCATAACCTGCTCAAGGCGCAGACATCGTTGAAAAAACTCGGCTTATCGGCGCAGAACACCACCAACGGCCTGTTGCTGGCGCTGGGCGACGTCGCCGCCAATAACCGGCTGCTCAAGGCGCTCGACGTGCCGGCGGAATTGCCGCCGCCGCGCTTCGGCGAAGTGTTGCGCGACACGAAAGAGACCAAGATCTCGGTGCTGGTCAACCTCGACAATCCCAAGCCGGTCAAGGTGTCGACGGGCATTGGCTTCTTCGATCACATGCTCGATCAGGTGGCGACGCACGGTGGATTTTCGCTGCAGCTGGCCTGTGAGGGCGACCTGCAGATCGATGGCCACCACACGGTCGAGGACTGCATGCTGGCCTTCGGCAGCGCGCTCAAGGCGGCCCTGGGCGACCGCGTCGGCATGGCGCGATTTGGCTTCGTTCTGCCGATGGACGAAACCGAGGCCAAGGTCAGTATCGACCTGGGCGGCCGGCCGTTCTGCGTGTTCAAGGGCACGTTCGAAGCGACGCATATCGGCGACTACCAGACCGAGATGACGGCGCACGCCTTCCGTTCGCTGTCGGAAACCCTGGGGGCGTCGATCCATGTCGAGGTCGAGGGCGGCAACGACCACCACAAGACCGAGGCGTGCTTCAAGGCGCTGGGCCGGGCGCTGCGTCAGGCGACACGCATCGAAGGCGATGCCCTGCCCTCCACCAAAGGCATGTTGGCGTAATGATTACGGTTATTGAAATTGGCTGTGCGAATACCGCGTCCGTTCTGTTTGCTCTGGAACGGCTAGGTGCTGAGGCGCGCCTGTCGTCCGATGCCGCGGAGATCGCGGCGGCGGAAAAAGTGGTGCTGCCCGGTGTCGGCGCGGCGGGCTTCGCCATGTCGCGCATCCGGGAATTGGGCCTGTTCGATACCATCCGTGGGTTGAAAGTGCCGCTGCTGGGCGTCTGTCTGGGCCAGCAACTGCTATTCGACGGCTCGACCGAAGGCGATGTCGAATGTCTCGGTCTGATTCCTGGCCAGGTGACCAAGATGGTGGCGGAAGGCGATATGGTCGTGCCGCACATGGGCTGGAACCAGCTCACGGTGACGCAAGATGATCCGCTGACGGCCGGCGTAACGAACGGCGATTTCGCCTATTTCGTCCATTCCTATGTTTGCCCGGTCAACCCATATACCCTGGCGACTTCGACCTATGGCCGGCCGTTCGCGGCCATGGTGCGCAAGGACAATGTCTGGGGTTGCCAGTTTCACCCGGAACGCTCGTCGGCGACCGGCGCCAAGATCTTGGAGAATTTTGTAAAGTTATGATTTTGTACCCCGCCATCGATCTGATCAACGGCGAATGCGTGCGGCTGGCGCAGGGGCGCTTCGACGCCGTGACCAAGTACGATTCCGATCCGTTCAAGCGGCTCAACCTGTTCAACGAGGAACACGCTGCCTGGGTGCATATCGTCGACCTGGACGGCGCCAAGGCCGGATCGCCGCAACAGCATGAACTGATCGGCCGGTTGGCCGCGGCATCGAAGGCGAAGATCCAGACCGGCGGTGGCGTCCGGTCGCGTGAACACGTGCAAACCCTGCTCGATCAAGGCGTCGGCGCGGTCGTGGTCGGCTCGGCGGCGGTGAAAAACCCGGAAGACGTGCGCGGCTGGATTCGCGACTTCGGGAAGGATCGGATCACCCTGGCGCTGGATGTTCTGCCGGTAGATGGCGACTTCGATGTCGCCGTGCATGGCTGGGTCGAAGGCTCCGGCTTGAGCCTGTGGGACGCGCTTGATTACTATCCGGCGGGTGTGGCGCAGCGCATCCTGGTCACCGACGTGTCGCGCGACGGCATGCTGATGGGGCCGAACATGGACCTGATGCGCGCCTTACGCCAAAAGCGCCCGGACCTGGAAATCCAGGCGTCCGGCGGCGTCAAATCGATCGACGATCTCTATGATCTCAAAGCACTAGGCGTGCATGGCGTCATCGTCGGCAAGGCGATTTATGAAGGCCTGATTGATTTGAAAGCAGCGCTTAATGTTGGCTAGACGCATCATTCCCTGTCTCGACGTCAAGGATGGCAAGGTGGTCAAGGGCGTGCAGTTCGTCGGCCACGAAGTGCTGGGCGACGCTGTCGACCTGGCCTTGCGTTACCGCGACGAAGGCGCCGACGAGCTGGTGCTGTATGATATCACCGCTTCGGCGGAAGGCCGGACGGTCGACTATAACTGGGTGTCGGAAATCGCCCGGGCGCTGGACATCCCGTTCTGTGTCGCCGGCGGCATCCGTTCGGCTGAACAGGCCGTGCGCTGCCTCAATTCCGGCGCCGACAAGATTTCAGTCAATTCGCCGGCGCTGGAACGGCCTGACCTGATCAACGAACTGGCCGAAATGGCCGGGTCGCAGTGCGTGGTCGTCGGGATCGACTCGCGAGAGATGGACGGTGACTATTATGTTCACCAATATTCCGGCGATCCGGACAAGATTCGCCAGGCGGGGCGGCGGACGCTCGACTGGGTGGTCGAGGCCAAGCAGCGCGGCGCCGGCGAAATCGTGCTCAACTGCATGAACCAGGACGGCGTGCGCAAGGGCTATGACCTGAAGCAACTGCGGCTGGCGCGCGACCTGGTCGACATTCCGCTGGTGGCGTCGGGCGGCGCCGGCGCGCCGGAGCACTTCCGCGACGTCTTCAAGCAAGCCGACGTGTCCGGCACCCTGGCGGCCAGCGTCTTTCACAAGCAGATCATCCACATTCCCTACCTGAAGCGGCAATTGCGCCAGGACGGGATCGCGGTGAGGTTATAATCATGCCTGAAGCCCACACCCTGCCCAACCCTTTGACCGCCGCCGATATCGCCCAGATCGATTTCGGTAAGGATGGCGGTCTCGTGCCCGCTGTCGTGCAGGACGCCGATACGCTGCAGATCCTGATGCTCGGCTACATGAACGCCGAGGCGTTGCAGAAGACGTTCGACACCGGTCTGGTGACCTTCTTTTCGCGCTCGAAAGGCCGGTTGTGGACCAAGGGCGAGACGTCCGGCGATACGCTGCAACTGGTTCAGGTCCTGGCCGATTGCGACGAGGATGCGCTGCTGGTGACAGCGCGGCCGAACGGGCCGACCTGTCATACCAAGACGACGTCGTGCTTCGGCATGGAGACGGCTCCCGGCATCGGCTTCCTGGGCCAGTTGGCGACGATCGTCGCCGACCGCGCCAAGGCCGATCCGGCCGACAGCTATACGGCGCGCCTTATGCAGAAAGGCATTGCCAAGATCGCCCAGAAGGTCGGCGAGGAAGGCCTGGAAACAGCGTTGGCCGGCCGGGCGGGCGATCTCGATGAACTGCACAATGAAGCAGCCGACCTGTTCTATCACCTGACGGTGCTGCTGATGGCGCGCGACACCTCGCTGGAGGCCGTGCTGGACGTGCTGCGCGCCCGGCACAAGGGCTAAGGGTTTGCGCTTCCGGCCATCCCGCATTACACTTGGTTAATGAAACTGGGAGGCCGCCATGTTCAAATCGGACATGATCAAACCGACGTGGGACACCAACGGGCGCCTGAGCAAGCAGGCCTACAAGAAGTCACAGGGCGGCTTAAGCTTCCTCGGCCTGGTCGTCCTGATCGTCGGCGCTGTGGTGCTGCTCAACTACACCCGTAACAATCTGCTGCTGTCCTACGGCGTGGTCTCCCTGGTGGCCTTCTATGCCATCTATCTGCAGTACCGCTACGCGCAGCTGTCGATCCGGCGGCTGCATGACCGCGGCCTGCCCGGCTGGCTGTTCTGGCCGGTGCCTCTGGTCGGCATCGCCGCCATCGGCACGGCGGCGCTACTGCTGGTCAAGGTGATGTACCAAGGCGGACTGTTCGACTTCCTGGGCAGCCTGCCCGGCCTGATGGAGCCGATCATCCGCATCTACTTCTTCAACGGCCTGGGCTTCTGGGCGACCGCGCTGCTCATCGGGTACAACCTGTTCCTGTGGTACAACCTCAATGCCCGCGGGATGCCCGGCCCGAACCGCTATGGCGAGGCCAGCGAATAGGGCCGCGCAACCCGAATCAGGCAAGGCTTTCCGGCCCATTTCCAAGCCGTTCCGAAGCCGGTTTTGCGCCCTGAAAATGGACCTGCGCCGCACCGGACCGAATTCCGCTCCCAAACGCCCGTCTTTGTGACGTTGACGCGACAAATTCCTTTGCCTAAATCGCGAGTTAGGGCTAGCTTTCCCGCGTTGGGGGAACCCGTGTTTGCCCTTGGAACAAGCCGTTGCCGGGGCGACCGGGCCACAGGACAGATAGATGAAACCAAGACGCCCGCCGCTGAACCTTACCGATCCGAAGTCGAAAAAGGCGGCGCCCGCCAAAGTTACAGAGTCCGCTCCGGAAATGCCCGAGGCGGACGCGCCGGAAGCGCCCGAATCCGATGGCCTGGACATACCGGACACGCTCGAAGCGGCGCCGGCTGCCGAGCGCAAGTTGCCCGAGCAGGAAGCGGCGGCTGAGCAGCTGCTTGAGGATAAGCTTCCCGAGGAAATCCTGCCGGAAGAAAGTCTTCTTGAGGACAAGCTACCAGAAGACAAGCTGCCGGAGGACGATATCCTCGAAGCGCCGCTGCATGACGACACGGGCCTCGGCATCGCGCCTGCCGAACAGATCGGCAAGCCGGCGAAGAAGCCGCAGACCTTCAGCATCTTCGACGAGCCGGAGCCGATCCCGGAAAGCCTGCTCACCCCGCCCGCCAAACGCCAAACGCAAAAGCCGCAGGCGCGCGTCGAGCCCGAGGCGCCTAAGCCGCAGCGCGCCGCCCTGGCGCCCGTGGTGCATACCGAGAGCGCGCTGAAGGCCACCGGCGGGTCGCCGGTCCTGTATTATGGCGGCGCCACCCTGGTCAGCCTGATGTGGGCGGCCGGGCTGATCTCGTTCGTCTTCAGCGCCGAAGTCGGCAGCGCCATGGCCATCGCGCCGGTGCGGGCGGCCATCCTCGGCCTGCTCGCCCTGTTCCCGTCCGGCCTGGTGTTCGCGGCTGCATTCGCCTTGCGCAACGCCGCCGCCCTGTCGCGGCAATCGGCGCGCGCCGCAGCCTTAGCCGACGCCATGCTGGCGCCCGCTACCTCCGCCGCCCAGCAGACCCAGAGCCTGGTCGATTCGCTGCGCGACCAGGTCGATCACGCCGTGCGCGCCGTACGCCTGGCGCACAATGACATCGCCGACCTGTCGGCCAAGCTGAAGGCTGAGACCGAACGCCTGCAGGAATCGGCCAATCTGGCGCGCACGACCACGCAAAGCATCGCTCAGTCGCTGGAACACGAGCGCGAGGCCGTGGCGCGGATGAGCACCGAACTCGGCACCCAGGCGACCGGCATTATCGAAGCCGTCGACCGCCAGGCGCGCATGGTCGCCGACGCCTCCGACCTGGCCCAGACGCAATTGCAGGAAGCCGAAGCGACCCTGGCCGCCCGCGCCACCGACATGATGGCCGCCGCCGCCGACGTCACCTCGACCGCGCGCACCATCAGCGACGATCTCGACAAGCAGACGGACAAGCTGCAATCGGCCGGCACCGGCGTGGTCGAGCAGATCAAGGTGGTCGAGGAAGGCCTGTCGCAGCAACGCGCCGGCCTGGTGCAGGCGGCTTTGTCGCTGCGCGCCGACCAGGAAGATTTCGCCGTCCATATCGAAAACCAGCGCGCCCAGCTCACCGAAGCCCTGGCCATCACCCGCGTCGCCACGGTCGACCTGGGCGAAACCTCGGCCAAGGGGGTCGACGTGCTGCGCGATATCGTGTTGACGGCGCAGGAGAATTTCCGGGCTGTCACCGCCGCTTCGGAAAACGAGCGCACGGCGTTCGAGACGCGCGTCCACGCCACCCTGTCGAACATCTCGACCATGGCGGCCGACGCCCGCGACGACCTGATCAGCGAAACCAAGCGGTCGCTGGAGCAGCTCAACGTCGCCGCCGGCGAGGCGCGCCGCGCCGCCGATGCCGCTGCCCAGACCGCCCAGGCGCGCGTCGACCGGCTCAACGAATCGATCTTCGAGGCCAGCAAGAAGGCCGACGAAGTGTTCGACTCGCGCTTCAACGCCGCCCGCCGCCTGATCGAGGATTCGGCCGGCCTGATCAACGAAGCCGGCGACCAGACGGCGCAGAAGCTGGACGACAGTTTCGCCCACACGCGCCGGACCATCGCAGAGGTCAACGAAGCGCTGACCGAGCTGACCAATAATGCCGACCAACTGCCACTGATGGCGCAGGACCGGCTGCACGAAATCCGCCGCGCCGTCGAGGACGGCCTGCAGGCCCTGACCAACGCCGCCCACAAGGCGGCGCAGGAAACCGAGGCGATCGACAAGTCGTTCCAGGACCGCGTCAAGCGCAACTACGAAATGCTGACCGAAGCCGTGCGGCTGATGGGGGTGATTTCCGGCGACCAGCCGATCCCCGGCATGGCCGATGGTGCCCCGCGCGCGCCGCGCACGCCGCCGCAACCGATGCCGCGTCCGGTGGCGCCGCAAACGCCGCTGGCCGAGGCCGACCGGGCGCGCCGCATCGCCTCGCCGGCCGCCGAAACCCGCCCCTCACCCGGCCCGGCGCCGCGTCCGGCGCAG
>CAYULN010000278.1:0-29937 GCA_964445605.1 uncultured Caulobacteraceae bacterium
TATATACTGAGCAAACTCAAGGGGACACAAGGCGTCGCCCAGGGCATGAGCTATTGGGTCTATTCCGATCTGTTCGAAGAACCCGGCCCGCCGACCAAACCGTTCCAGGGTGGGTTCGGCCTGATGACCCGCGAAGGCATCCGCAAGCCAGCCTGGTTCGCCTATAAATACCTGAATGCGCTAAAAGGTAATGAAATACCATCATCCGACAGCCAGATCCTGGCCGTGTGGGATGGTACGTCGGTTAATGTCGTCGTCTGGGATTTCCAGCTGCCGAAACAGAAAGGCAGCAACGGGACCTTCTTTAGCCGCCTGGTGCCCAACGCGCCGTCGGCACCGTTGACTTTGAAGATCGACGGCCTGAAACCGGGCCGATACCGGCTGCAGGTCCGTCGCACCGGCTACAAGGTCAACGACGCCTACAGCGCCTATATCGAGATGGGCGCGCCGGACGTCCTGGCTGACGGCCAGCTTCGGCAACTTCAGGATTTGACGCGCGACCTCCCTGAGGTGAAAGATATCTCCGTGGCCACAGACGGCGAGGCGACGATTGCCGTGCCGATGCACAGCAACGACATCGTTTTGATTCAGCTTTCCAAAGAGTGACCATGCCCAAGCCCACCCGCCACAACCTATTCACATCGATGCTCGCGGGACAACACTGGCGCCGCTGTCGGTCACGGCCGCGCCTGGTTCAGCGGAGGTGAACACGCTGGGGCCGGGGCGTTGAAGGCAGCCGCAAGGCCGGCCTCGGCGACGGCACTATCTCAATCCGATCATCGCTGGCGATCCACTCGGATCCGACCATCCGGAAGGATGGTGCGGATTACCACATGACGTTTTCGTCGTTCTACGCCTAAGTGTCTGCTTTCGATCAGCGGCAAATGCTGGCCAATGTGATGAGGCCAGGGACCTGCGCAATGTCTCCTTTTGAGGTCGTGCTACCGAGCTCGAATGTCGGCTTTTGAGGGTTTCGGCTATGAGTTAGGCCTATTCCCGGAAGGGGAAATAATATCAAACGCTACAATTTTGCTGTTGCGCTAGCGAAAACCTAACTTAAGGCGACCTAAATTGTTGACAATAAATAGGGGTGACGAGTCCAATTATTTGCGCCGGAGTCCAGCCTTACGCATCGGCCGACAAAAGTGGAGCGGGTGAAGGGAATCGAACCCTCGTATTCAGCTTGGGAAGCTGCTGCTCTACCATTGAGCTACACCCGCATCTATAAGGGTTTGCGTTGCCCTCAGTCTGAACGTTTTGCAAGTGGTTTTGCAATTACGTTCGCCAGACGTTTCCCCAATGCCACGACGATGGCTGCATCGTCAACATAGACGCGGCGGATTTCGGCCACCTGCTTTTCGCTCCATCCCATGACGTCAGCAATCTCCCGATCTGTTAGCCGTTCGCCGGGTAGCGTCATCAGCTTAGTTGCGAATGTGCCGCGGAGGTCATGTAGGTGCTTGTGCTTTTTCTTCCCGTCTTCGTTGATATAGGTGATATCTGCGTCGCGGGTAAGAGTGTAAAACGACGAATTTAAACCCGTCGGCGTCCAGGAATCGCCGAAGCTATTGACTAGCAACGTGGTCACGCCGGGTTTGCGGTAGCGCGATTTCAGCCGCTCGACCAGTTCTGCTAGGCCAGGCAGCACCGGAACGATGATTTTGCGCCTGCGCCCCGCACTGCGTTTAACGGCTGTGCGCCGGATCGCGAATTCGCCAACTTCTATCAAGTCTACCGCGACCAGATCGGAGCGCCGCAGACCTGTCATCGCGGCAGTGTCGATCACATCCAAAAGTGCCGATGTGCACTTGTCACTTTTTAAGACTTTTTCGAAGTCGTTTTCTGTCCAGATGATTTCGGCGCGTTGGCCGCCCTTGTAAAGGGTCGGGATCCCGGCCGCGACGTTGACCGTTACTTTGCCGCGCAGTCGGCCGTATTCCAGCAGCCGGTATAGGGTTGACACATGGTTGTCGGCGGCCCTGGGCTTTTCGGACATATCGTCGCGCCACGTCATTACCTTCGTGACCATGCGCGGGTCGCTCCAAAGACGCAGGGGTACAGTTCCCCATTTTTTTAAGATAGCATCAAGGCAATCGCCCCAAAGCTTTTTCGTGCTTTTGGCCAAGTCACGCCAACCTGGATTGGAATCGCTACGATAGGCGGTAATCAGTCCGGTAAGTGTGTCCTGGTTATTGGGCTTGGCGTCCTGATACGCGGCCGAGATGGCGGCGATGTCGTCCACGGTCAGCTTTGGGCGCGTCGGACCTTCGTGACAACGGATTGCGGGGCCATTCCGCCACGCGTAGATATACCAGCGTAGCGGCTTTCCGGCCCGTTGGGCGCGGACGATATATACTCCCGCTACCCCAGTTTTCCGTTTCGGTCCCATGCCTCAAACTCGTCTTTTGGCGATAGCTCTATTGCTGTCTTGTCGATGATTTTAATAGTACCATCGGGCTTTATCTCGATGCCTGCCACGTTCATGCCCAAGCTGCGAACGGCTTCAACCGCGCGGCGGATTTGCACTTTACCGGCATAGGTGGGTTTGGTCGAGGGCATGATTCCTTGTCCACGAAGGGTACGAACGAGGCCAGGAATGCTTTTTCAGGGAACTGGGCAACGAAAAGTGGTTGTCGCGACCGTCGTGACACAAACGCCAAGTTGGGATAAATTTCCAGCTTCTGCTTTTGGTTCAAGAAAACCTTTATATTTGGATTTTTCTTTTTTCTAGATCAGGCACCATTCAGGCTGCCAGCCAGAGCAGGTTGAATTTCAATTGAAGGTAATTTTACTCTCGGAGGTATTGGCCTCGACGTGGATGGCCGTGGTAGGTCACCAAGCCCTTGGACTTCAAATCGCGGATATCACGCTTCGCTGTGCGGAGCGAAACACACCAATGTTCGACAATGTGAATGGGTCGAACTTCCCGGCCCTGAGATAGCTGTTCCACGAACCAATTTTGTCGTGAATTGACATTTATGGTGACATTTTTGGTGACATCCGATCCAGTAGTTTTGGTGCCATGTTGCCGTTCAAGAGACAAACTCGGCTTTCGAGGTCTCCCTTTTAGGGGGAAATAATTGGATTCGGTTTTTGTCTCACCCGTCAGCTCAATAATGGCTCTGGCAAGGGAAGGTGAAGAACGAGCCAAAAGGATTAAGTACTCAAAATTTGGTATGTTTTTGCCTTGGTACCAATTGCTGACGGTATCGGGATGGGCACCCGTAATTTGCGCAATATGCTTGATCGCCGATCTCCTCCCGCCAAAATCGGAACGCAAGGCTTCGGACATAATTTTCGCCAAGTCGGCATATCGATAGCCCGACTTTCTACTTCCGAATCTTCGCCTTGTCTTTGATGGGGACAAAGTATGTCTTCCCACGGTAATCTGTCGAAGGGGCGCGTGGCAGAAAGCTTTCGTATCGGGGTTAGGACGATGAAAGAGTGGCAGGCGAAACGCACTCCGGAGGGCGCTGCTGGCAGACGCGCGGCAATGTATGTCCGCATGTCGACAGACCATCAGAAGTATTCAACCGAAAACCAAGCCGACGTGATCCGGGAGTATGCCGCCAGACACCACATCGACATCGTCCGAACCTATACCGATGCTGGCAAAAGCGGGTTGAGTCTTGACGGCAGAGATGCACTGCAAAGTTTGATTCACGACGTTCAGTCGAGAGCGGCCGATTTTTCGATCATACTCGTGCTTGATGTCACCCGATGGGGCCGTTTCCAGGATGCTGACGAAAGTGCGTATTATGAATATCAATGCCGAGAAGCCGGCATCGATGTCCAATATGTGGCCGAACAGTTTGAAAATGATGGGAGTCCAGTCTCGACAATCGTCAAAGGCGTCAAGCGCGCCATGGCTGGTGAGTATAGCCGGGAACTATCCAGCAAAGTGTTTACCGGGCAATGTCGCCTGATTGAACTTGGTTTTCGCCAGGGTGGGTTGGCAGGTTTTGGGCTGCGCCGTGTCCTATTGGACGAGCACCGAAATCGCAAAGCTACATTAAAGATCGGCGAGCATAAGTCCCTTCAAACCGACCGAGTTATCTTGGCCAGAGGTCCTGAAGATGAGGTCAAAACGGTTCAATGGATCTACAAGGCCTTTACGGAGGAGGGCCTGCGCGAGTCTGAGATAGCCAATAGGTTAAACTTCCAAGGAATCAAAACCGATCTCGGACGGCCGTGGACTCGCGGTGTTGTGCATGGGATTCTGACGAACGAAAAATACATCGGCAACAATGTCTTCAATCGCCGTTCCTTCAAATTGAAAAAACGGCGGATCGTGAATACACCCGATATGTGGGTGCGCGCTAACGGCGTTTTTGAAACCATTGTGGAACCAAAATTCTTTTATACCGCCCAAGGAATTATCCGGGAGCGCAACCGCCGTTTTTCTGATGCTGAAATGCTGGACAAGCTAAAGGCGCTACATGTTCGCCAGGGATGGTTGTCGGGCATCCTTATCGACGAAAATGAAGATATGCCGTCAAGCAGCGTTTATGCGCACCGATTTGGCGGTTTGGCTGAAGCCTACAAGCTGATCGGCTACGATCCGGGTCGTGATCTTACTTTTATCGCAGATAACCGTCACATTCGGAAAATGCATCCGGACATTGTCACCGAAGTAATGGCGGAAATTCAAGCGCTAGGAGGCACCGTTCGGCAAGACGAAGCGACCGATTTTTTAATCGTCAACGACGAGATCGATGTTTCGGTGGTCATCTGCCGCTGCACGCAGACGCCGGCGGGAAAAAATCGATGGAAAATCCAACTCGAAGCCGGTCTGATGCCCGACATTACAATTGCTATCCGCCTCGATACCACCAATCGAAATATTCTGGATTATTACTTAATCCCCGCCATGGACGTGGAAAATCCGAATATCCGGTTCCGCGACCGAAACTCGTTGACTTTGGATGCTTATCGCTTTGACGAGTTGGAGCCGTTTTTCCTACTGACTGAACGCGCAAGTTTGCAGGAGGTGGCATGATTATGGAAAGTTCAAAGGTGCAACTCATTGATATTGCTAAAATTCACATTCTGAATCCTCGTGCTAGGAACCAAAAGACTTTTCTAGATATTACGACCAATATTTCACAAGTTGGACTTAAGCGGCCCATAACGGTCACCCCCTGCCGTTCCGGCACGCCTGGAAAGGCCTACGATCTCGTTTGTGGCCAGGGTCGGTTAGAGGCTTTCCAGGCGTGTGGCCAGGCACAAATTCCAGCAATCGTCATTGATGCCACCGAGGAGCAGGCGCTGATTATGAGTCTGGTCGAAAATCTCGCGCGACGAAACGCTCGACCAATTGAGCATTTACAGGCCATCGAGATTTTAAGTCGGAAGGGTTATAGCAATTCAGAAATAGAAAAGAAGACCGGCTTAAATAAGTGGTACATCGGGGACGTCGTAAGGTTGCTAAAAAATGGTGAAGAGCGCCTGTTGTCAGCAGTTGAAGCCGGTAAAATTCCCGTATACTTGGCGATTCGAATTGCCGAAAATCCGCAAGATGAACAGGGTGTGCTTCAAGAAGCGTACGAATCCAATCTACTTCGTGGAAATCGATTATTATTTGTAAAAAAATTAGTCGAACGCCGGCACCGGCACGGTAAGTCGTTTGTTTCTCCTGGTAAAAGAAAACACGTTAGAACTGAAAAAAAAATTCTAGTTCAGGATGTTATGAAAGCCTTCCAAATGGAGATGGATCGTAAACGCTTGCTTGTGAGGAAAGCCGATCGTGTTAACAGCAATCTTCTGTTTGTAACGGAAGCTCTTAGACGGTTATTGCAAAATGAAAATTTTAACACCCTGTTGCGCGCGGAAGGTTTTCTTACTTTGCCAAGACCGATAGCTGCAATTATCAATGGAATAGATCCGGATGTTCACGCCTAAGCTGTCCTCCGAAATCCTGAAGAATGTCCCAGCCGCGTTCAATGACGAGTTGATCGTCATTCCCGTTGAACGTCTATTGATGCTTAAGGCAATTGGAGATCAAATTTTTCAGACAAAAAAATATCAGCAAATTTTGTCTTCTGTTCGAGAAGTTGGCATTATCGAGCCTCCTGTTGTAAACCAAAATCCGGATGAACAGGGGCGTTATTTTCTGTTGGACGGACACTTAAGAATCGCCGCGTTGAAAAGTTTAGGTGGCGAAGAGGTAATCTGTTTAATGGCAAGGGATGATGAAGCCTTTACCTACAACAAGCACGTCAACCGCATCGCTACCGTTCAAGAGCATAAGATGATTTGCCGCGCCATAGACCGCGGTGTTTCTGTCGAAAAGCTTGCAGCCGCACTCAATATTGATGTCGATGCAGTGATGCAAAAACGCAACTTGTTGAACGGTATATGCCCTGAGGCGGTGGAGTTGTTAAGTGATCAGATGATCGCGCCCGGGACTTTTCCGATACTCCGGAAAATGAAACCTTTAAGGCAAATCGAGGTCGCAACGCTGATGAATGACGCTCGAGTTTACACGCGACCATATGTCCAGGCGCTGTTAGCAGCGACCCCGAAATCTCAACTTGTAAGTCCAGAGCAACCTCGCCGGATCAAAGGACTTGACGAAACTCAAATGTCGCGAATGGAAGTGGAGATGGAGAGCCTACAGCGTGAATATCGCTTGATTGAGGAAACTTTACGACGGGATGTTCTAAATCTGACTTTAGCAAAAGGGTATTTAAGCACTTTGCTCGGGAATAGTCGGGTCGTGCGCTATCTTACGACGAACGAGCCCGAGATTTTAAAACAGTTTCAGCAGATCGCTGACCTCACCACGGTTAGCCCTCAGCAGGTTGCCTAAGCAGTAGGGGACCGGGACCCGTAAACGCCGGGACCGCAGGAGAAGCCGCCCGGTAGGTTGTCGGGTATGGAGCGAGTGCGGTGGCAGCGATGGCGGCGAACCCGCGCGGAGCCTCCTAGGTTGACAGTCATTGAGTCAGCCGCGGGCCGAGCCCTGAGTGGCTCGGCCTATTAATCTTCGACTCGACCAAAAGTACGGTGAATACGTCTAATCAGCGGGGTTTTTCGGAAGCTGGCTCCTGGCGGCCAAGGCCCTTTCCGGACATTTGCAGATTTCAACCTCTGCCCCCTCTGCGGACATTGTTTGGATCCAAGTTTATGTGATCAAAGCGTACGTTCAGAACAGTGATTGAAGTCAATCCACCGGTCCGACCCCCAGCCGTCGAGTGACAATATTTCGTGGAACGAGAGGATGGCTGGGTACAGCCAGCCCAGCCGGCCCATTTCCAGTGGTACGATGTACTTGCTGCTTAAACGGTTGGGCATCAGGATGCGACCGTTCGCGGATTTCGCGCCAGCTTTCGAGACTCGACGGCCGACAAAACCAACTTCCGCGTGAACTTGCCGAAATGTCTCCATCACATAAGGTCGCGGACGATACCGAGGAAGCGTATTGGCGTTCTGATTCACTCGAAAAGCGCCGCCAGCTAATGGAGGCGTGGGGCCAATACGTGGAACCGCCTAACGGTTCCTCATTTTTGTCCAAACCGGCAAATACTAATATCGCCTATTCAGGACGCTATGTTGCCTTTTGGGCGATCCGGCCGTTATTGGGACCGCGCTTCAGGATTTTCCATGTCTTATTCCCCCCATCCAGTTGACATAAATGTCGGAATTAAACTCCGCGAGTGCAGGAAGTCCTTGGGGCTTTCTCAGCTCTCCGTGTCGACAGCAGTGGGCCTGACTTTCCAGCAAGTGCAAAAGTATGAACGCGGCGTCAATCGCGTTAGCGCGTCGAAGCTTTACGAGCTCGCGCAGTTCATGCGCGTGCCCATTGAATATTTCTTTGAGGGGCTTGACCCCGCCGTCGAGATCCCAGCGCCAGAAAGCCCTACTGAGCGCCGTACTCAGATGTTTTTGCAGACGTCAGAGGGGGTTGAACTCGCCAAATGGTTCGTGCGGATTAGTATTCGCAAACGTCGCGGTGTGCTCGCGTTAGTCCGGTCACTTGATGGCGACACCGCATAACATTCCACAGCTTCAAATTGGTGCGTCTGGAAATTTCCGGTTGAATCTGCGAAAGCTTGGTTAGCGGGCGAATAATCAACGACAGCTCGCGCCATTAGGAGACGCTGCGTTGAAAGGCGAAGAGACCGGTGTCGGGACACTCACCGAAAAGCAGAAGGAAGTGCTGCGGCTAATTTCCCAGCATTTGCAGGCGAAAGAGATTGCCCGGCTCCTCGACATTACCGAGCGAACCGTAAAGGCCCACACAAAGGCCGCGCGCGAAAAGCTTGGAGTTACGTCCAGCCGCGAGGCGGCGCGCTTATTAGCCGTTCATGACGCCACCCTTGGCATTGTCCCTGAAGGACAATGGCCTACGAGTACAGTATCACCGTCCACGACCGATGAGGCATCATTTGGCAATGGACAAGACTTTTCTACCGAACGACCAGTATCTGATAGTGGATTGGAAGGAACTGGAATTGGCTTGGCGGATGATGGCATCACCCGACAAGTTCGATCAGATCGACGATACGCTTCAGACAGTACAGACGATTCACAGTATGTCGGGCCCCGAGAAAGCGATTTACACAGTCATCGCGGCCACGGCCTGGTTGACAGACGACAAGCCGAGTCCATGCGGTTGGAAGCCTTAAGTACGCCTTCCTTTCTAAGAGTCCTTGTCGTCAAAGCGATGTGGATGCTCCTCGTCGCAGCCGGATTGGTTATGGGAATTTTAGGTGTACTCCAGGCTGTCCATAGTGTGATGCGCTATTCCGATTGACCGCTGTCGGGGCGCTGCTAGGCCAAGAATGTGGCCAGGACAGGAGACGTGACAAATGAAAAGAGCTGATATGGTGCGTCAAGGCGCCGAGCTGTTTTTCCAAGCTGAAACCTCACTGGAAAAGACCCTCAGCGAGGTGATGTTCTTTGGGCATCAACTAGGTCAGATGCGCCTGGATTCGAACCTTTCCATGGTTATCGCCCAGGATCAGTTTAGCCGGGTCGGCAAGCTTATCGGCTTGCTAACCGAAGCCCGCAGTGAGATGGTCGATCTTCACGGTTCGCTTGACTCGCTCAGGACGCAGTTGGGCTGCCGAACGGTGGCTGTGGGCAATGGTGAAGACAAGTTTGGACCTACTGAAGAGGGCGCAGGCGGTGGCGCAGTCCACAACCTCCGACCCGTGGTGGGTGCCCGCGCTACGGCATAAGTGGCAGGCAATACATATCATCTATGTCAATTCTGGCTCGATATGCGCCTTTATTGTTTGCCTTTGGGCTCTAATTCGTGGTGGCCGTCCAGAGCGCCTGGCGGCTGCCACGATTGCTATTGGCTGGATACTTACCGATGTTTTTCAGGCTCACCTTCATCGAGCCAAAGAGATTCAGGTCATTGCAATTGACGCCATTGTTTTTGCTATATTCCTTTGGCTGGCATTAAAATACCGGAAATCCTGGACATTCTATCTGGCGGTCTGCCAATTCTGCGGCTTGGCAGTTCGATTGACCGCGCATTTCATTCGGTTTGAGTTCAAGAGTTATATCACAGTTGTCGGTATTTTTAGCGGCTGGGCACTTCTCATCGCATTAGCTGCCGGCGTTTGGGGCTCTGAAATGCGAAGACGTAAGGAGTTGCCGTTGGATTAGCGGTCAAAGTGCACCGGAATTTACCAATTTGCGCTGGCCAATAATTTCACACGTGTTACGTTAGTAGTTCCTGGGGGAATCGGGGGCGTTTTTTTCGGTGCTTCTGGGATTTGATATCACCTAAAAGAACAGGGAAATCTCATGAAGTCGAAGCTTCTGTTGGGCGCCTGCGCGGCGCTCGCAATGTCGTTCGCCGCTGGCGCCAGCCACGCTGCAGATGGCGGTACTCCGAACGCATACACCCAGTGCGGTATCGGCGCGGCCACATTCCACAACAACCACGCTGCCGCTGCCATTTCCAACGTGATTTGGGACTGGGGTTCGACGGCTCTGTCGTCGGCGCTCTCGTCTCCTTCGCAATGTGAAGGCGCACAAGGCAAGACCGCTATGCTCATCGGCAACACCTATGCTGGCCTGGAAACCGACCTTGCCGTTGGTGAAGGTAAGTACCTGACGGCCCTGGCGGATGTCATGGGCTGCCAACAGAGCGCTCGCGCCGGCCTTTACGCCGAAGTTCGCGCTCGTTATGCTGACGTGGCCGCCAAGCCGGAATTTGCTGATATGACCAAGTCGCAAAAGGCTGAAGCCCTTTATCTGATCGTCGATCAGACCCGGGCAACGAGCTTCCAGGCTCAGTGCACCGCCGTCTAAGCGACATTCCAAATGCGGAGGCCCGGAGACGGGCCTCTGCTATTTTGGGTTTATTTCCGTGTTCAAATATCTTGTTGTAGTGGCGATGTTGCTGCCAGGCGTGGCTATTGCCGAAGACCTGGAAGGGCAATCGCAACCTGGCTATGCCGATTTAGACTCGCTGGCAAAGGACCATGTATGGCGGGGTCTGCTGGGATTCCATTCTGGCAGCCGCCAGAGTGATGTCGTAAGCCCGGAATATTTTCTTTCGTCGAATGGACGCTCCGACCCTGCATCCGAGCTTGAGGCCACCCGAGTTGCCATGATGGTGCCGGTTGGCGAGAATCCTGACAAGCATGCGCAATGCCGGTTTCCTGCTCGTTATTTATGGCTGAAAAGCCATCACGCACTTGAGGGCGTTTCTGACGTAGAGTGTCCTGCTTTTCAAAAATGGATCGGCGCCAGAAAGCCAACGGGAGCAAGTATCATATTTGCGTCGGGCGATCTCAGTAACCCGGCGACGTTCTACGGTCATATGATGCTTCGGCTAACCACCGGCACCGAGACCACGCAGGGGAGCCTGCTTGAAAACGCGATTAACAATGGCGCCATTTTCCCGGAAGATGAAAACGGCTTCGTCTACGTTTTTCGCGGGCTGACCGGCGCCTATAAGGCGACCTATTCCAGAACCGATTTCTACAAGCACTTGCACCGTTATGGTGAAACCCAGATGCGTGATATCTGGGAATATAGGCTCGACCTAACGCAGGACCAGACCGATCTCTTGACGGCTCATGCCTACGAGATGGTGGGCGAGTTCAACAGGTACTATTTTCTGCGCCAAAACTGCGCTTACCGCATTGCCGATCTAATCGGCGTCGCCACGGACACGGACTTGCTGCCCGAAGGCAAGGCTTGGGTGATGCCTGTCGACGTCGTTGATCGCATGGTGTCAGCGCAGAATGCCGGTAAGCCGTTAGTGCAATCAGCTGAACTGTTGGAGTCGCGTAAGTCCAGGCTTCGGGACAAGTACCTTAGCCTTTCAAGCCTCGAACAGCGCCGTGTTGGGCAATTCTTAGCCGCACCAAACCAAAGCCTGGACCGACTGGTGGGGGGCTTGGATACTAACGGTCAGGCCCGGGTGATCGAGACCCTGTTGGATTACTACTCTGTTCCCGAGGCGAGCGACGAAACTACCACGCCCGAGATGCGTGGCGCCCAACGCAATCTGCTGGTAGCGCGGATGGCCCGGCCGGCCGGCCGCGCTGATTTTGGCGCGCAGCCGACGCGACTGCTGCCGCATGAGGGACAGAAATCAGCGCTCTTGGGCGTGTCCCTAGGCGACAATTCAGCGCTGGGCCAGGACGTTCAACTCCGATTGCGCTTCGCCTACAATGACTTCCTGTCGATAACGCCCGGTGCATTGCCCTATTCGGAGCTTTCGTTCGGGGATCTGAAGTTGAACACTGATGGCAGACATGTATCTTTGCAGTCATTGGATGTTGTTCGGATTACGACTCTCAATCTCTCCCAAACCGGACTGCCGAAGGAGGGGGGCAGTATGGCATGGCGTTTGAGGGGAGGCACGGAGCGATATCGGATAGACTGCAATGGATGTCTTACTGGTATCGCGGAAGCCAACGTCGGTAAGGCCGCCAGGCTCGGCAAATGGTCCGTCGGTTATGCCATGGTTGGAGCACGGATTTACGGAACGAACCCGATCTACGGGGCTCTCCAAGGGGGAATTACGACAGGGCTGATCTTCAATACCGGAAAGGCATGGCGAACGGCTGGCGAGTTCGGATTGTGGAAAGGCGATGCCGGCAAATCAGCTATTTTTAGCGGGCATATCGAAACGCGCGTTGCGTTGTCGCGAAATGTCGATCTCAACCTCGTCCTGCAGCAGGAGAGTGACCGGAGCCGCACGACCAATGAGGTGCGGTCAGGGTTGATTGCGTATTGGTAAGTGTGAGCGTCGACGCAAAGTAATCGGATCACGCATATGAGCGTAGAACAGCTGGCATTTTACGCAGCTATTTCAGCGGCCTGGGTGGCATCACTGTTCATTATCGGCGGCGGCGTGCTGCATATTATCAAGAAGCCGCCCACACCGGTCCTGGATGCCGAAAACCTGGGCGTAATTTTAATCGTCTGTGGAATGGTGTTGTTCGCCGCCGTGGCGATTGCGTTTCGACAGTATAGTTGAGGCGGCAATAGCTGCTTCTTGCAGTTTCGGTCGCCGATACCGGAAATATGGCTTTTAGCCGCCTACCGAGATCCCTGTGAGTGCGGGGGGCGAAGCTCCTTAACAAGAATTTGTGTGGTTCGCATTTTGGAAGGTAGTCCCGCAGCGGCATAAAGATGTGCCAGAAACGCATAGTGTTTCAAAATCGATACTAAGCTTGGCCCCTCTGGATCATCGCTTATAAGTTTGCCGGTAACATAACCCTTATCGTCATATATGCGCCGCACGATCTCGAAAAGGCGTTCATTCGTAATTCTTCCCACCTTTCCTGGGGCCGGGGTGGTACTACCTTTAGGGCAATCTGCTAACGCAACACGCTTGTGAAAGCCTTCAGCATTAGAAATATCATAGGGATCGTATGCAATGCCGGCGTGAGCGCATGCCTCGGTCAGGTTGCCGAATTCCTGATTGTACCAACGTAGAGAAGGCATCGTTTTACTCGAGGCAACTATTTTGGCGGTAATATATCCATTTTCGTCGTGGAGCTGCTTCAACTTCCTGAGCGCATCTGTCTTGTCGAGCTTTCCGGTTACGCCAGGCCCAAATTTCCGAGCATCATAACCGGCCGCTCGGAAGGCCTCGTAAAGATTTCCAAATAGTTTTCGAAAGGTAGCAGCGCTAGCCGCATAAGGCGGCCTCTCCAATAGACTTCGGCTTAGGTATCCGTGCTTTCGGAGGATGGCTTGAAGTTGAGCAATTAGCTCTTCCCGAGTGTATCGTGTAAATCGCTTAGGTCGAATGCGTTTTACGTCATTTCTACGCTTCTTTCGTACCTTTTCGTAATTTAGCAAAGCGTATATGTTCTCCATGTTGCCAAATCTAGAGCAATAGGTGCTGGATGTGGGAATGGAAGGGCATGAATCTATCAAGCGGCTCGACATATACCCCTCTTTAAGTAAAAGCTCTTTTAGCTCAGCCAGCATTTTTTCAGATGAATAAAACTTACGATTTCCGGATGTCCGGCGCTCGAAAATTTCTTGAGCTTTTTTGAAAGTTCTTTCAGTAATTATCCCTTTGAAAACTGGAACCCGAACCCACACACTCGGTGGATTCAACACGCGGGGACTTTTCAGCCTAGTTGAGGATTTATTATAGACGTATACACCAGTGTAAAGTTCGCTCTGTAGTATAGTAATTATCTTTTGTTGTGACCAGGGGGTTTGAAAGGTTGACGCAATGCCCGCGCGATTCAAGCGCCTAACGATACCTACTATCGGTTCACCCGATAAGAATAGCTTGAATATGTTTCTTACTACCTTCTGCTCATCTACTGGCCCTGGAATAACCAGCACCTTATCCTCGGTAATGCTTTTTTGTTGACCCTCAGATAATTCCTGCTTGGGATTTCCGTCGGAGTCCACTAACAAGCGGCGCAGCCCGAAGGTCAATGTCCCGCCTTGCTTATATCCGCGCGCCGCCTCTCTTAGCTTTGCATAGCTGACCCGAGCTGACAATTCCCGGCTATATTCGCCCGCCATTATTCGCTTCATATGTTTTAACATGGACGATGCGAAAGTGCCGTCATTTGGGAACGCTTCCTCCACGTACTCGACGTGAACCCCCATTTCGCGGCAGATGAACTCGTAAGCCGCGTGTTGATCAGGGTCCTGAAAGCGGCCCCACCTGCTTACGTCAAGCACTAATATTGTCGAAAAATTCCGATTCGGATCGGCCACGTCACGCAATAATCGATTAAGTTCTTGCCGCTCCTTAAGGGTAAGCCCGCTACAGCCGGCATCGGCATAAGTATCAATAATTTCATAGCCTCGCGCCTTCGCGTACTCAGTAATTTTTTCTTGCTGATTTTCTATCGAATATATTTGCTTATCTGTAGACATTCGTAGGTATTGGACGACACGAGGCCGGCCGGAATTCATTATTTCTGTCATTTGTCGTTTCTCTAAAGTAATCGCGATATGTCCGCTCTTGGTCCTAGATGTTGTCTGCGACAAGGACTCACATCGACCCTTACCGCGACATTAGTCACTATAGTGACTGGCCAACGATTAAGATTCCGTTGCGGTATGCGGAAATGGACTTGTCCGAGACATTTGGAATCAACGTCAGACGAATTCGGACGGATCAGGGGATGACCTTAGAAGCCTTGGCGCATGAAGCGGGATTGGCTTACACTTACGTTGGTCAGATTGAGCGGGGACTCAGAAATCCCACATTAAAGGTTGTTGAGCGCATTGCCGAGGTCCTGAAAATCGCTCCAGAAAAGCTTTTGGTGGCAGACTCGTCGGATTAATTCGCAGCTGGCCACAGCTCTTCGATGTTAGCGCGATCGGCTTCTTAAGCGGGCGCGCCGGACAAAATTATATCAGGCTCGCGCATGGGCTATCTGATCTCTTTTGCTGGTTTGAAAACCGACTTACTCGTCATTTTCCGCGCGATTTGATTAAAATAGGTTCGAGCGGGTTCCTCAATAAACTTGTAAGTCAATGTTGAAAGGGCAACGACCACCGCGAGAATGGCAAACGCAAACATGTCATTGGCAAGTTTCACTGGAAAATCGATCATGGTGTTATCGCCGCTGGAACTAAAAATATGGATGTGGAATTTCGACTGTAGAACTCGCGCCGCACCAACGACAATCTGGAGCACGACGAAGTGCACAAGGTATATAGAATAGGAAATTCGGCCGAGGAATTGCGGTACGGGCGACGTTAGCATGGTTGCAACCGTGCCCGTTCCAAAGGCCAAGACAAAAATGCTTCCCGCGAAAATTATCGGCAGAATGAGATACTCAAACGGCATTTCAATGAAGAAGGCTGCCGCGATCGCAGCCAAAGCAATCCCGCTTGCCCATGGAGGCATTTTAATATGCTCTCGCGTTTTCAAAAAGACATAGTAGGTCAGTGATCCCAGGATGAAGTTGAAAATGCAGCTTAGGAATCCCTGACCCATGATTGTTTTTAGGGAAATCGCGTCAGCCCATAGCAGCAGCCCGGCAAAGATTAGGCCGAGAGCTGTCAGCACCGGGACAACTTGCTTCTGAAATACCGTCACGACCGCGGCGAACAGAATGTAAGTGTAGAATTCGGCACTTATGCTCCAGCTTGGGCCGTTCCAGGTAAAGTCTGAAAATAGGCCTAGTCCGTTCAATAGCAGCACATTGCCGCCTAGAGATTCCAGGCTATTGGAACCGGAAAATGGGGCCTGCCCTGCTTGGACATGAGCAACGCGATAGAGAAACAGCTTCGCAAGCTCAAGAGCTACGAGTAAGCCCAGGGTGAATATATGCAGAGGATATAGCCGGCCGAACCGCCGGATCATGAAGTCCGGTATGTCTCGCACATCCCTTAGCCGCGCCATATAAGCGTACGTGATTACGAAGCCGCTCAAAACAAAGAAAAAAGACACCGCTCGACCGCCATGACGCACGGGGGGAAAGTCATAAAAAAAACCGTTTGCCGACACATGTACTAAAACGACGATGAGCGCGCATATACCGCGACAGGCGTCAAGCGCCTTAAAGTGCTGTTTTACCTGTTGCCCTTGATCGTGTCCCATGTTCGCCACCATCATTTAAGGTCGCTGACTGACCTGACGTCAGAAGCGTTCCGAACTCAATTTGATCAAGCGAGAAAGTCGGTTCGGACCAAACTATCCAAACCCCAAGAACTCCGCCTCCGTAACAGCTTCTCAAGAGAGGCGGTACCTTCTCAAACGAGCACGCCGTTTAACGGATTAATTCCGTACATACGCGAGCCACAGCCAAAAAATATGTGAATACATACCTTAGAGCAAGGTGTTTTTTTGCGTCGCACGCTGGCCTCGCTGGCCATCAATTAGCCGCAATCGTTATCGTTAGTTCCTTACAAACCTGGATATCGCCGCAACTTTACCAGGCGTGCGATACGTAACGGTTTTGTCTCGAAACATCTTTTTTGCTGCATTGCCGAAATATTTTGCATCCGCTGAGTAGCCATGCGGGTAGGACAGGTTATGATGCTGGCGACAAAGACCAAAAAATTAGCTGAGGTTTGGCTAGCGCGGTAGCGAACGGTGAGAATGGGTCATGCAATCCGGCGGCTGCGAGTTAGCCCTGAAGAGTGTGATACTAAAGATGTTTGCCGGAAATTTGATAAAGTTCTGAGGCTTGACAGAGCATGACCACGATTAGCGTTATAATGACCTGCTTCAATGAAGGCCCCTATATCGGCGCCGCGGTTGACAGCATACTGGCCCAAACCCGTGCCGACCTGATCGAAAAAGTCGTGATAGTCGACGATGGGTCGGAATCGGAAACACTCGACGTCCTGCGCGACATTGCTCAACGGGACGTTCGGATCGAGGTCATCTTTTCAAAAGGAAATGGTTTGCCCAAGGCGCGTAATCTTGCCGCCGCGCGTGTCAAGTCCGACTGGATCGCCATTCTAGATGGCGACGATATATGGCTACCGGAAAAGATCGAGAAGCAGGTTGAGGCTATCGGAGGTCGCGCCGAAATCGGGCTAATTTATACCGGTGTATGGATGTTCGATAATGGTGCGCCAGACGATAAGACTGCGGCCAAGATCAATGACCTTAGCCGATCGCAGGACCTTGAGCGCGACTATTTTATGAAGGATGGCCCGATCATTCCGTCATCCATTTTGGTCAGGCGCCGTGTTTTTGAAGAGGCCGGCCGTTTCAACCCGTCTATCAAAGTGTTTGAGGACACGGAATTCTATGCCCGCCTAGCGCGATATTGCCGGTTTGCGTTCGTTTCTGAACCGTTGATCGAAAAGCGGAACCATCCAGCTTCAATCACGGCAAAGCGCGGAGAAATGATGGCTCACCATGCTTTCGTGGCTTTTCTTATAGCACGTAACAGCCCGCAATTGCAGGCCCTAATCCGACCTCGTCTAAGTGACAGGGCTCGAAAGCTGGGTAACACAGCTATGGCCGCCGATGCGAAGGCTGAAGCCTTGCGGTATTACGCGATGGCGCTGAGCTTGGCGCCGTTTTCGTTTCCGGCACTGATAAGCTATCTGGCTTTGAAAGCAGGCTTACCCATAAAGCAGTGGCGGCAAAAGATCATTCAAGCTAGGTCGCGTCCCGCGAAAGCGGCATAGGCGTTGGGTAAGTTTCACATGACCGTAAAAAAAGACGTCGTCATTCTGACACACGAATATCCGCCTTTTCGGGGGGGGATTGGGACCTATTGCCGGCAACTCGCGGTCGCAGCGGCAGGCTTGGGACATAAAGTAACAGTTTACGCGCCGCGTTATGATGAGCCGGCTGAATCAGATGCCCCAGATGGCAATATGGTCGAAAAGCGCATTTTTGCCGGGACATTTCGAGCGGCGCTCTTTCCCCTGCTGCTTTTCCAGACTTGGCGGTTGATACGCAAGCACCGGGGTAGTCAAATCCTGGCAGCGGATTGGCCGTTTGTTGCGGCCTGCGGTATATTGCGACGGATCATGCGCTTTGAATACAAGGTCATGGTGCACGGTAGCGAAATTCTGTTTTTCAAACAGTCCAAGGCGTTTGATCTGGCCTGCCTGAGCGATCCGTTTTTTCAGGCTTCTGAAGTGCTCGCCAACAGTGAATTCACGCTGAATTTGCTGAAAAGCAATTACCCGCATACGTCGGCTCGTGGTCTGAAAGTGACCCATCTGGGTGTCAACACTTATTGGGGAGAAGCAGAGCAAAGTGACACAACTTTTTCGCTCGACCGCTGGAATATACCGCCAGATCGAAAGGTGATCCTGTCCGTTGGCCGCCTCCATCCGCGCAAAGGACAGGGGCGTTGCATTCGTGCCTTGGCAGGGTTGGATGAGGTGGTCAGAAGCGAGATCGTCTACGTCGTCGTCGGGCCTGTGATCGATGCGGCTTATGCGACGGAGTTACGCGAGTTGGCCTCCAAGGCGCAGGTACCAATCGTCTTTACGGGCGCAATCAGCGACGCGGAGCTGCGCTTTCTTTATCATCGCAGCACCGCATTCTGTTTGCCGTCACAAACGCGAGGCACGAAGGTCGAAGGTTTCGGTTTGGTGTTCTTGGAGGCCGGATTGGCAGGTCTCCCGAGTATCGCGGTTGATGAGGGTGCGGTACCGGAAGTGATTGTGTCCGGGGAAACAGGCCTTCTGGTACCGCCCGACGACCAGGAGCGCTTGACACAGGCCCTTAAAGACCTCGTGACAAATGCGGGGACGCGTAATCGCCTGGCTCAGGCGGCGAAGGCCTGGGCAGAGCAGTTTACCTGGCAAGCTTGTGCAAAAAAGTCGTTCGGCTAGATGAGACTGCAGGGCATTGATGAATGGGCCGGCAAGCACAGGTCGCTATTGGCGTATTTGGGCTGGGCCTATGCCATGACGTTGACGCTGATCATATTGATCCCACTCCTGACGCCGTCCATTCGGGAATTGGCAATAGTTTCCTTTTTCTTTGCGCCACTTTGTCTCGGGCTGCTCGCACTTAATGTAGGGCTCATGCTTTTCATGAAGCCGTGGCGGTTGCCGGTTGCAATTCTGTCTACGATTGCGGGGCTGTTGCTTGTTCGTCCGTGGCTGCACGATCTTGCTTCCAATGGTACCGCACCGGCGGCGCCTGCTGGGCGGCTGAAAGTGGCGACCTTTAACTGGAAGGTGACAAACGGAGCAAAATTCGATTATTTCCAGGCTTGGGTGGGAGCTGAAAGCCCAGACATTGTTGTCATCCAGGAGGTGCCCGGTAACCTGCTGCAAAACTATAAGCGACTGGCAGAACGCTATCCGTACCGAACGTTTTCCAACACCCGCGAAGATGTCGTTGTGATCAGCAGGTTTCCGATTATCCACTATGACCTAGTTCGCATGGATCGGCGTCCTATTGTTCACGCCGTGATCGCGACGCCATGGGGAAGGACGCATTTCTTCGGTCTGCATGCGCAAACGGTGCGCGATGATACGCTTTGGGCGTTGCGCTCCGCATACTTCGATCGCGCTGATCAAATTCTGACGCAAGTCCAGGGTAACGTCATTGTTGCCGGCGACTTCAACGCTACCGTTTGGGACCCAGCGTATCAATCGCTCCTGAGTGCCGGACGATTGCATGCGGAACCAAGGTTGTTTCCGTTCGTGACCCGTATCCTGGCCACGCCCGAAGGCTCGAAAGTAGGCTCGCCGATCGATCATGTTGTCGTCAGTCAAGGTCTGACGATTAGCGGTTGCCATACTGGTCCGTCGATGGGATCGGACCATGTGCCACTGACATGTGAGATACAGTCTGGGGCTTCGAGATAGCGTGTTAGGGGTAAACTATTGCCAAGCGCGAAAAATGGTGCGATGCAACATTGAGAGCGCCCGACGACTGTAAGGATCTGTGCAAGCATGACGCCTGGCCCCCGACATATCGTGCTATTGATGGCATCTTATCCGCCAGATACTTTCGGCGGAGCTGAGCAACATTCGCGCATCTTGGCACGGGCCTTTGTCAAGCAAGGGGTGCGGGCGACAATTGTAGCTCCGACGCAGACACCGACAGCAGCGGGAACGCGCGTTGAGGAAGGCGTTGACGTGGTTCGTTTCTTTACCCGTCACCCCCCTTTTCTCGGGGGGCGCAAGCTCGGCTCACTCATCAGTTGGTGGCGCCAGGCTTATGACTGGATCGCTAACCATCGTGACAGCATCGACGTCATTGCCATTCAGCATCTTAGGTTGCACAGCCTACCCGGTATCCGCGCGGGAGTGAAATTCAATAAGATCATTTCCGGGAAGCTTGGACGCGGGGGCGAATTTTTCGACCTCACTTTGTTACGAAGCAAGCGAGTGCCCATTGGGCATTGGCTGCTTGGCCTCATTAAACGGTCTGACGTCATCTATTGCGCCAACAGCCAAGAAATCGTTCAGGACCTACACCGCGAAGGCGTGAAAAAGGAAAGTATCTTTGAGATTCCCAACGGTGTCGAATGTCCGGAAGCGCGCCAGGCTGCTTTCGCTGACGCGGAAGGATGCCGTCGTTTCGTTTTTGCCGGACGCGTTGAGCAGGAAAAGGGCATTCCACAGTTAGTCGAGGCTTTTGCCAAAATTGCCGCACGCTATGAGAAGGTGCGTTTAGATATCTTTGGCAGCGGTCCTATGGTTGAAGTGCTCAAAGCTCGCGTGTTGGAGCTCGGGATGTACTCGTGCATTCGCTTCAAAGGCGTCGTCTCGGACCGCGACCAGATTTATGGTGGCGGTACGTTTTTCGTGCTGCCGTCTGATTCCGAGGGCATGTCGAACGCGTTGCTCGAAGCCATGGCATATGGTGTTGTGCCGATCATAACCATGGTCAGCGGTGCAACCGATCTGGTCACGCCGGGTGAGTCCGGCTTTCTCTTGCCGGATAACCGCCAGGAATCGATCGAAGCCGCGTTGGAAGCAGCGATGGCTACCGACAATGGTACGTGGCGCTCCTTAAGCGAACGCGCCTGGCAAAAGATGCGGCTCAATTACAGCATAGATGAAATTGCTGCCCAATACTTGAAATTATACAATGGGAAAATGACCGCTGACGGCGTATATATAGCGCGTAATAATAAAGACAGCGAAAAATGAAAGCGACGGTTTCATATTTATACGGGCAAGTTCTTCCGAATACATATGCGAATTCGGGCGCTTCGCTGGACTTATGCAGGTCTCTTGCGGACCGCGGGCACGTGGTTACTCTATATTACGTCGGGTCGAGCAAGAACGAGGGAAAAATCCGCAGCGCATATGATTTGTCGCTGTCCGTCAAATGCGTCGCGCTGCGTACGATTCCCGGCCCCCTTCAGCAATTCTATTGGGTTTTGCAGGCAATATTCTCAGACAGTAAAGCGGTTTTAATCACGCGCATGGCTCCGGCTGCAATCTTGTCGTGTCTATTGCGTCGTAAATGTATCCTTGAACTCCATCAGAACATCGAATTGACGGGTCGGTGGAAATTTTGGCGATCGCTTGTTTGTCTTTTGCCTAAGAAGCAAATGGCTGTGACAGTCCAAACCCAAGCACTCGGGGATCAGCTTGATCCGCAGGTCAAAACAAAGGTGCGATCTGTCACGGTTGTTCCGAGTGCCGCTCCTGATTTTTTGGGCATCAAGACCAAGCCAAAGTATGACGCTGGGTATGTTGGCAGCTTAATGCCTGGAAAAGGAATTGAGATTGTAAAGACAATTGCAGAGTTGGTTCCAGAAGCAAAAATTGTCGTGTTTGGTGATCCGACTTCGAATCCTGAGGCTGTGGCCGCTTTGCAAAATGCGTCGAATGTGACTCTTGCGGGTTTTGTACCGAGGTCTGAGATAAAGGATGCTCTCACTACCTTTAGGGTGGGCTTGGCGCCCTACTCTGCTTCCGGTTTCGGCGGGGCAAAGGGGCCATTTGTGATGGCCGATGCGCTGTCATCGCTAAAGGTTGTGGAATATATGTCGGCCTCTCGTGCTATTATTGCTTCGAGAATTCCAGCTGTGGAAGCCGTCGTTGAGCATGGCAAACACGCTATCTTATGTGCACCTGAAAATTCTGAAGAATGGGCTGGCGCCCTCCGGCGCTTGCTGTCTGATCATGCGTTTTGTGATGATTTGGCAAAAAACGCCCGTGATCATTTTTTGGGAAAATTTAGCTTTTCAAAACGGGCGGAAGTGTTCTCGAAAATAATTCAGAACTTAGCTGGGGCGCATAGTTTTGAGGAGGCTTAGCTGAAAACGGGCTCACTAAACCGCTAGGTAATGCGTTGCTGTTGGGGCCGGTTCACAATTCTTTTTATCAAATTATCCCGAAGCTTATTGATATCTTGACCGATAAAGCCCGAAGGCAGGCAGAGAAACAGGCCGGCGATGAGGATAACGGCGACGATTCCACCTGTTATATTCCCAAGCCAGAACCGATGGCCGAATAGGTGAATGATCCCAAGGTCGACAGCCGCTACCGCCAACGCCAGAACGATTGCGCGAAGGTGAATTGTGAGGGTTTCCGAAACAGGAAGGCGGACGATGAAACCGCTGTAGGTCAGTGATGAAATATAGAATATTGTCACGGCGACGCTGGTGCTAACGGCGACCCAGATTGCGCCGTGCGGCGCGGCAATCATCGCGCCACCGATCATCAATACCGCGTAGATGCCTTGCCGTAAGGCGGCAGACTTGGAGTGGCCAAACGCTACTGTGAGACTTTCGGTGATCTTGTAGCAGCAACGTGGTACCAGAACGGCGAACAGTATCTCTACGATGGGCACGGTGGCTGTCCATTTTGGTCCGAGAGCAATTTGGACGATTGCCGCGCTGTGGACGCAGCACAATACTGAGATCATGGCAAAAAAAGGCACACTGAGGGCCAGTGCCCGGGCATAGGCCTCACGTGCGCGGTCTTCCTGATCTTGAAAACGGGCAAACGCCGGAACCAGCACGGATTGCATGGGGGCCGCGGTAGCTGTCGTTGCAAGGTCAAGAAGACGCCACCCGCGCGAATAAATACCCAGGGCATTGGCTCCAAGCTTGTGGCCTGTAACGGCGTTCGAGCCGGTCAATGCTCCCCAATTCAAAACGCTGGCAAGTACAAAGTGACCACTCGTTTGGACGATATCCATAGTCGCGTCTTTAGTAATAGCCAGACGGAGTGGTAGGCGCGCCAAAACAAAGCTGCTAAATCCGCTAAGTACCGAGACGGCCAGCTGTCCCCATATCAAAGCCCATGGACCGAAGCCATTGAGCGCCAGCCATATCGAGAGAGGGCCGAAGCCAATTAACGACGAAGCAAACTGGTAGAACGTGATGGAAACAAAGCGCGACTGGCGCCGCATATAGGCAAGCGAAATGTTTTCCATTGCCTTGAATAGCAGCGACAGACTGGAAACCGCAAAAATCAGGCTGTACTGCTTTATATTGAAAAACGCCGCTAGCAGCGGCGAACAAAGTGAAACTGCGGCCGCACAAACACCGGCGAGGATCAGCGAAAGCCAAAAGGCGCTAGAGATATAGTCGTCGTCGATTGTCTTGCGTTGGACGACACCGACGGCAAAAGCGCCGTCAAAAATAGCCGTGGCCAACGCGATAACGATCAGTGACGTGGCCATCACGCCGAAGTCGGCCGGCGCCAATAAGCGGGCAAGAATGGCAGTGGAAATAAATGATACCGCCATGCCGGCCATGCGGCCCAGCGACAACCACCCCATTCCCTTGACGGCTTTTTTGGCTTCGCCCTCTCTTTTGGTGTTAGATTGCAGGTCAGTTTGCGGCACAATGCCTCCCTATCGATCCTGCACAGCGCCTCTGGGCAAAAGGATTCATGCCGGCAAATTAAGCAGGAAATTGCCGCGGTGCAACGTAATTGTCGCGGTGCAAGATGGTTTAAAAATGGCCTTCACAATCTACGTTAACGAGCAAATCCAACTCTACTTTTTATGGCCGATGTTGTAGGTATCTGCATCGACGGGAGTTCGCCTAGAACCGGCTCGGCGGGTCCATGTCGACCGCAACACTCCAGTAGCTAATGCGCATCATCCACTAGCAGTAGAGGAGTTCTCGCAAAATTTCGTTCAAAGCTTTCGCAGATTCGTCCGGGACATATCGGATCAAAAGATTGTTGTCGGATCGGTTAAAATGACGGGAACGGCCAATGCAGGCACATCGCAAAAAGCAATTCTTTGTATTGAATATTATCCAGGATACGATTGAGCATTTAACTTACGGCTGGCGCGTATTTACCGATCCGTCCGAATTTGTTTATGCCGGCGTTAAGATACCGCTCAAGGCAACTAAAGAACTTTGGAAACTTCGGAAAGTGATTTTTCTTGGCGAATACGAAGCGCCGGAACTAAGTGCGCTTAAGGATTTGATCAAACCCAATGATATTGTGCTTGAGCTTGGCGCCGGCGTCGGGGTTGTATCGACGTTTATTGCCTTACACCTCAATAACCCAGCGAACCTGCATAGCTTTGAAGCTAATCCTTCCATTTTGAAGTCCATCGAAGCTGTTGCTGGTGCCAATAACGTCTCGTTCAACGTGAAAAATTGCGCCGTAGCGATGGCGGACGGTGAGCTAGAGTTTTTCTTTGACGACCACTTCGAGTCATCATCGATGATCAACCGCGAACGCGGTGCCAAGGCCTCGAAAGTGCCAGCCGTCGCCTTTTCCAATGTCCTTGCCGCATTGCAGCCGACCGTAGTGGTGATTGACGTTGAGGGCGCCGAGAGGGAATTGTTGGACATCCAGTTCCCCGACAGTGTTCGCGTTATTTGCGGCGAGGTCCATCCGCATATTATCGGCGATACGGCAATTTCTAAGATATTCGCCAATCTATTCGCGCAAGGTTTCGACTATCATGTTGATATGTCGGACGGGCGCGGCATCTCGTTTTCCCGCCCAGCGAAAGCCCGCAAAGCTCCAGCCGAGCCGGTTGGTGACTTTGCGATAGAAACGTCTTGATGGTTATGACGCGGATCACGGGATCAGCGTGATGCCAGGGCTGGCTGTGCCGGCGTCTCGAGAAACGCCGTGAGGTCAGGACGGAATAGCTGCGATGCCTTGTAGGACAGGTGGTTGTCATCGGTATAAACCAGTTGTCCGCCAATCTTCCCGTAACACAAACTAGCGTCGCAGAGCTTCGTTGACAGGTCGAGGAAACGGACATTGCTGCGCTGGGCTAGGCCGTTGAGAATCGTCTGATATGCGTTGCGCTCTTGCATTACTGCCTGCCGGGCCACCGTCGGTTCATACGCTCTTTGATACCAGGCGGATCTGGCCGCAGCTTCGGCGCCGAACGTATCCGAGTGAGCTGACGGGATAAGGAACAAGAAGTGCTTTTCAGGATAGCGGTCAAGAAGTGCCGCTAAGCCGTAGGCCATACCGTCCCGGCCGCTATAAACCTTACCTGTTGAATCCAGGTAGTGGTCGGTTGTAACCGCTTGGTTCCAATATATCGGCACAACGACATTGGTAATTGTCGGGTGAGCTGTCAGGGTTTCGATGACCAGTTTATTTAGGTAAGCGTATTTTGCGGGTTCGCCCAGCTTGCGAAAACCAAGGATCGGTCGGTAGCCGGTATCGGTGAGTTGCAGGCCTGATTTGCCTGCCGAAGCCGCCGCTTCTGACACGGCTGCTGCCATGGCTTCAGCATGACTGTCACCCACCAGTAGGAAGCTCGGCGGCGTTGCCTTATCGCCGATAATGCACAAATCCTCTTCGTGGCGCCGTGCCTTGAACACACCGCCGCATTCCCGCCCCGGCCCCTGATATGTCTTTTTAAGCGACATGACCAGCAGCTCTGGCGACAAGCGCTGTGGAAAGCCATTGGCAAAAAAAACGGCCACCCCGGCGACCGCCAATGTCGCCAGCAATCCACCAGCTACGGCGAAGAGGCGGGTTTGACTTAGCCCATCCCGTCTTTGCCGGAATGGCGCTTCGATATAGCGCCAGGAAGCGGCTGCAACCACCACGGAAGCCAGAACCATCAGAATCATTTCCGGCAGACCTATTTCCACCAGATAGTAGCGCGTGAATACGATGATCGGCCAATGCCAAAGATATAGAGAATAGCTGATTAAGCCGATGAATCGCACCGGCCAAAGCGTAAGCAGATTTGATACGGTTGTCGGCCAATTGCCGGTGCCGGCATGTAGAATTAATACGGCTCCGAGCACGGGCAATACAGCCGCCGCTCCCGGGAAAAAACTGTGCGAATTAAGCAAGAAGATGGACGCCACAATCAGGGCTAGGCCAACGAGGTTTTCGATCTCGGCCTGGATACGATTTTGGGGAGCTGAAACAATTCCGTAGGCCAAAAGGCCGCCTGCCAGTAGCTCCCAAGCGCGCGTTGGCAGGAGATAGAAAGTAGCCACCGGGACATATACCGCACCGTAGACACTAATCGCGAGCGAGATCAAAAAAATGGCCAGGAGGAAGGGAATGGCGAACCGCTGCACTTTGAATTTATAAAGCGCGAAAATCAGTAGCGGGAAAAAAATATAAAACTGCTCTTCAACCGATAACGACCACATATGCAACAGAGGCTGATGTTCAGAAGGCGTCGCAAAGTAGTCGCCGCTGCTTTGCCAGAACGCGATGTTCGATCCGAAAAGCGCTGAACTCCAGAGGCTGGTGCCGTAGGCCTTGAAGTCGTCAGGCAAAAGCAACCACCAGCCCAATAGCAGTGTTACCAAAGTTACAGCAACGAACGCGGGCAGGATGCGTCGGATGCGTCGCTCGTAAAATTCGCGGACGCTGTAATGGCCTTTTTCCATGCCGTGGCGGATGATGCCGGTAATCAAGAAGCCGGAGATTACGAAGAAGACGTCGACACCGACGAAGCCGCCACTGAACTGCGTGAAACCGGCATGAAACAGGACGACCGGCACCACGGCCAAGGCGCGGAGTCCATCAATGTCTTTACGATACATGAGACGTCCTCGCGATCCTTACCGACGTTAACGTTATCGCAGTGCAGCAAAAAAGGCCACACCTGCTGACGCCTATTGTGAAGTCCGATCCACAAAGGCAGTGGATGAGCTGCGTGCCGCTCAGTGTTTCTCTAGGGCACGTTCCGACTGCGGCCGAGATTTTGATGTTGAGTGTCTTGTCGACCGACTTGAAAAAAGCTTGTGCCAGGAAAAGCCGGTGCGGCTTTTGCTCCGCCGGCTCCGTCGAGTAGCTGAGCGGCCATCAGCAGGTTGATCTGATGCGACCTCTTGTTGCTCAGCGTTACTGTTTCGCCGTCGCCGCCGGCTCCGTCGCAGCGCAACGGTGTAAAATTCGGGCAGCAGTGAAACGATGATAAAGGCGATGAAGGCCCGCGATCCGCTGCCTTCGAAGAAGCATTCGCAAAAAAGAGCGACGAAAATCATACCGTAGGTTACGATTAGCCTCAGCGGTATTTTGCGGAAGTGCAATCCGATCCAAGCTAGTGACCGCAACCATGACAGGCCGTAAAGCGCTAATCCGAACAAGCCGTTTTCCACGGCGATACGCATGAACTCGTCATGAATGGTCAAATACATGTAAGGCGGTAGGTAACCCCCGTATTTGGCGTTCACATAAATGACGTAGCCATTTGTCCCAATGCCTGAGAATGGATGATGCTTGATGATTTCCGGCGCGATATGGTTGACGAAATGTCGCTGTACATTGCTGGGCGATGCATTCGGCGCCGGTTGGGCATATTGAGATAGGGTATATCCCTTCGTGCTGTCCTCGGCGATAAAAAAGCCCATTTGTCGCGAGAGATAGGGATTCGACGCGGCAATAATAGGGATAGCCACGAGCGCCGCCAATACAACTGCGGCCAGATGGGTCTTTTTGAAGTACGTCGTGCAGGCGACCATGCAAAGGCTGACAACAAACACAATTTGCGCCTTTCGTTCCCCGCTCAGGAACAGAATTACGGTGTAAATGACGATGAACACGTAGTCGGCGATCTGACTCCCTTTGCGACTTGTCAGCCGCCAGGCGAATACCGCCGGAATGAAGTAGGTGAACATGGCCTTGCCGGCATCGAAATCCTTCCAGCCGAAATATTTTCCTTCGGCGAGGTGCCAACTCACCATGAAGGCGATGAGGGCAGCGCCAAAAAGGGCAAAAATTCGCAACAAGCGGCTCCAGTCAAACGACCGGTAATATAAGGAAACCGTCGCCGCGAAGAGAATCAGGGTCGCTGCCTGTAGCCCTTCGCGAATCAGGCTCTGCTGCGACACCTTGAGGGCTGTCCCGGCTTCCCAAACAAAAAAAACAATGATCAGGAGCAATCCGTGCGTGATATGGAAACGGCCAGAAATGGTGTTTAACAGAAAGAGCAACCCACCGGCCAAAAGAACGGTGAAGTCAAATGGCCGCAGCACGACGAAGGTCTTGATTTGGAAGTCAAGGAAGAGTGACAGGAACCCCGCGAACAAAACGCCGATAAGGATATGTTCGAAGAGTTTCAGGCTGATCTTCTGATCCTTGTGATTGCGAGTCGTCGCTAAGATCATCTGAACACCTTGCCATTGCCGGCCCCTCCGGCATCCAAACCGATTTTGCCCGCCGCCGGGTAACGGGTTATGATAGCAGAGCTAAAACGAAGCTGTCCAACTCATGCTGCGGTGCAATGCAAATTTTTTTTGGTCCTCAGCGTCATTTTCGGCGCTGCTTTGGGTCAACGCCGTGCATCGAAACCGCACGTCAAAATTTTCCGCAATCTTATGGCGGTATTGCGGCCATCGCACATCAATTTGCACTATGCGACGTAGATCGACACGCCGCTGACACATGAGCGCCAACATTAAATTCCGAGTCGCTGTGGAGCTTGCGCTCCAGGATGCGCTATACGCGCTGCCACACCCTGACGTAATCGATCAGCAAGTCGATCGGGCCAACCGCTTGAGCAGCCTCATTCGGAAAGAGTGACATGGAGACAAGCAGATAAAGCGGCGTGTCGAACTCGTGGCTCATCGGAATGCGCTTCAGTTCGACACGGTCGAAATAGATGATGATCCAGTCAGCGGTAATCTCGGCGCCATAGGTGTGGTAAGCGCCGTCTACCAAAGCCGTAACACCATTGTAGCAGGACTTAACCCATTCCGAAGTGACCTCGCCCGGCTGAGGGGGACTGCCAGGGCGCAGGTGAACCGAGGAATGGTGGCCGCGCGGATCATTACCCGGATAATATTCGATAACGTCGATTTCAGCCCGGCTCTTGGGTGGATCGGTGTAGGTGTTGCGGCTATATAGCCAGAAGGCCGGCCAGGCGCCCATGGTTCCTTGAGCCGGCATCTTAGCGCGCATCTCGAAATAGCCGCGCTGCTGGGCGAAGCCGGCACCGGAGAAGTCGCAGGTCTGCATGTGGCCGGTTTGCCAAACGCCGTTGACCTGCTCACAGCGAATGCGCAGTTTGCCATCGACGATGGAGAACGGGCTCGGGATATGAGTTGGCGGGACAAATGCGGCGGACCCGAAATTGGTATGGACGGGTGCGAACCATGGCCCTGGGCCGCCCGAAGCGCTGATATGGCTTAAGGCGTCCGGCGCGGAGAAAGTGCTGTCGAAGGTCAGGGCGAGATTGCTTGTATTCAGGGCTGGGCCGATCCCCTTGATCCAGGTCATGGTCGGTACATAAGCCGAAGCGCTACTGGAACTGGACGATGCCTGGCTACTGGAGCTCGAAGTCGCGGTTCCATTTGTAGGAGTGATCGTTACCGAACCCGTGGGCGCGGGCGACACGCCGCCTGATCCGCCCGAACCGCCGCCGCATCCGACCAAAAGCGCCGGTGGTACGGTGACTGCTCCTAGGGCAGCCAGCAGGGATCTGCGGGATAAATTCGACTTACGCATACTGAACTCCAAAAATCAGCCAGACGGATACGACAACCGCGGCGAACGCCGCGGCCGGAACATTTGCATTGCCCAAAAGGTGTCAGTTCAGTCCGGATGACCGGGCGCCCCCGTTCCGGCAGATTTCGCTCAACACGGGAATAGTCAGGCCACGTGTTCACGCCTTGCTTGTTTGGTTACAATAGTCGAATACCGTTAAGGCCTGACTAAGACAGG
>CAYULN010000279.1:0-17344 GCA_964445605.1 uncultured Caulobacteraceae bacterium
ATTGAATGATAACGGCGTGACTGTGGTCCACTCCATCGCCAGGCGTGGGGTCAGTGGCGGCAGCAACAGCTGGATCCGTAAATATATTTTCCCGGGCGGCTATATTCCGACGCTGTCCGAGGCGTCACGGGCGACCGAGGAGACCGGTTTGTGGGTCACCGATGTCGAGATCCTGCGCCTGCACTATGCCGACACCCTGAAGGCTTGGCGCGAGCGGTTCCTGGACCATCGCGATGAAATGGTTGCGCTATACGACGAACGATTTGTCCGGATGTGGGAGTTCTATCTGGCGTCATGCGAGATGAGCTTCCGGCATGGCGACCTCATGGTCATGCAGATGCAGTTGGCGCGGCGGGTCGATGCCTTGCCGGTGACGCGGGATTACATGGTCGATCGCGAGCGGGAGCTGAATGGCGCTTTTGGCGTCAGGCGCTCGGCCTGAGGCCCGCAACCCGCGGTTATCTGGACATTTCAATCCTGCAATGTCATGGTTCCGGTTGAATTTCTTGCCGGGAACAGAAATTTGACATGCGCGACACCAAGCGGCCCTCACATGGCCGCCTCTTTACATTGGCTTGGCCCGGCTCATGAGGCGCGGGCGGTATGGCGGACACTCCATTAAGAACCATCGCTATCCTGGGCGGAGGAACGGCGGGCTGGATGACGGCCGCAGCGTTCGCCAAGGAGTTGTCACCGCGCGCCTATGAGATCATGCTGATCGAATCCGAGGACATCGGCACGGTCGGCGTCGGCGAAGCGACCGTGCCGCCGATCAACCTGTTCAACGCCATACTGGGGCTCGATGTTCCCGATTTCATGCGAGCCTGCGAGGCGACGTTCAAGCTGGGGATCGAATTCGTCGACTGGGGCGGCCTGGGGCGGAGGTACATGCACCCGTTCACCCATTTCGGCGCCGATGTGACGCGCCGCGATTTTCCCCGGGCATGGATGCAGTACGCCAAGGACCGGCCTGATGGAGGCGGGCGGATCGACGACTACAATCTGAGCTGCATTGCCGCCGCCGAGGGCCGTTTCACCCTGCCGCGCCGGGGCCAGCCCACCGAAGTCGGCCCGATGACCTATGCGTTCCACTTCGACGCCTCGCTCTATGCCCGTTATCTGCGCGCCTATGCCGAGAAGCGGGGCGTCAAGCGCGTCGAAGGCAAAGTCGTCGATGTGACGCAGGATTCGGACTCCGGATTTGTGCAATCGGTCACCCTGGCATCGGGGCAAACGGTCGATGCGTTTTTCTTTGTCGATTGCAGCGGATTCCCGGGGCTGTTGATCGAGAAGGCGTTGAAGACCGGTTATGAGGACTGGTCGCATTGGCTGCCGTGCGATCGCGCGCTGGCGGTGCCGAGTAAAACGGAGGCGATGCCGGCGCCGGTAACGCGGTCGACCGCCGACGCCGCCGGCTGGCGCTGGCGGATTCCGCTGCAACATCGCGTCGGCAACGGTCATGTCTATTGCAGCCGGTTCATGAGCGATGACGAGGCCGAGCAACGATTGCTGGCGGGCCTCGACGGGCCGGCCCTGGCTCGGCCCCGGCCGTTGCGCTTTGTCACCGGGCGACGGCGTCAGGGGTGGAACGGTAATTGCGTTGCCATCGGCCTGGCGTCGGGATTTCTGGAGCCGCTGGAATCGACCAGCATCCATATGATCCAGACCGCCATTATTCGAATCCTGAGCCTGTTTCCGCATCGCGGCGTTGATCCGGCGGCGGTGGCCGAGTTCAACCGGCTGATGCAGGAAGAGTTCGAAAGCATCCGGGACTTTATCATCCTGCATTACAAGCTGACGGAGCGGGATGACACGCCGTTCTGGCGGTATTGCCGGGATATGGCGGTGCCGGAGGCGGTTACGGCGAATCTCGAACAGTTTGCGGCGACCGGACGAGTGACGATTAAGCCCGGTAATCCGTTTCCTGAACAGGGCTGGACGGCGGTTCTGCTGGGGCAGGGGCTGCGGCCGGATGTCCGGGATCTCGATGTCACTGCGGAAGCGCTGGAGGCACGGATGCACCAGACGCGAGAGACGCTTGGGCGAGTGGTGGCGGCCATGCCGACGCAGGCGGAGTTTTTGAAGGTGCTGGGGGTGGCGAAGGAAAACGAACGGGGTGTAGGGTCAGTGACCCCACAAAACCTTGCTTAATTCCTTTCCTTCTCTCCGTCCCTTTTGGGGGGCGAAGAGAAGGAAAGGTAATAGGGAAAGTCTTGGAGCCGCGGGCCCCAAACCCCGTTACGGGTTCATTTGCCTTTCGCCAGATCGTCGAACGCCCGGAGCGTGCCGATCAGATCCTTCATCTGGTCGATATAGATCATGTTCGGCCCGTCCGAAGGCGCATGATCCGGGTCCTCGTGCGTTTCGATGAACACCGCCGACACGCCAACCGCGCAGGCGGCCCGTGCCAGGACCGGCGCAAACTCGCGCTGGCCGCCGGAAGTCGTGCCCTGGCCGCCCGGCTGCTGCACGGAGTGGGTGGCGTCGAAGACAATCGGATAGCCGGTCTGCGCCATGATCGGCAGGCCGCGGAAATCGGTCACCAGGGTGTTGTAGCCGAACGACGTCCCCCGATCGCACAGCATGATCCGCTCATTGCCGGTCGAAGCGATCTTCTTGGCGACATTGGCCATGTCCCACGGTGCCAGGAACTGGCCCTTCTTGACATTGATCGCCTTGCCGGTCGCGCCCGCCGCCAGCAACAGGTCGGTCTGGCGGCACAGGAAGGCGGGAATCTGCACGACATCGACCACGGCGCCGACCGATTCGCACTGATGGGCATCGTGCACGTCGGTCAGCACCGGACAGCCGAACTGCTCCCGAACGGCCGCCAAAATCTCCAGGCCTTCATCCATGCCGATGCCCCGCGCGGTCCCGATGGACGACCGGTTGGCCTTGTCATAGCTCGACTTGTAGATGAACTTCGTGCCCGACGGCGCACAGGCCTCGGCGATCTTTTCCGCCATCATCAGCGCATGGTCGCGGCTCTCGATCTGGCACGGCCCGGCGATCAGCGCATAGGGCTCGTCGCCGCCGATCTTGATGCCGCCGACGTCGATGACCTTGGTTTTCACATGCTGCGGCTGGATCATATGACACTCTCGATTCTGGCCACGTCGACCGGATTGTTCAGCTCCCAGAAGACGCGGCCGCGGCCGTCGACCTGCACGCAACGGATCGGCATGCCGTTTTCCAGAAAACGAAGTTGCTCCAGGCCCTCATGCTTTTCCAGCGGCCCGGCCTGCCATCCCATATAGGCGTTCAGCGCACTTTCGCGATAGCCGTAGACGCCGACATGGTGGAAAACCGGAATCTGCTCGCCGGGGCCGAAACTGCGGCCGGTATAAGGCAGGACTTCCTTGGAAAAATAGAGCGCGTTCATGTGGTTGTCGAAGACGGCGGTGGTGCCGCCGACGCGGCCGTTATGGCGGTCCTCGACAAAGTTGGCATAGGTCTCGGCGTCGCAGCGCAGGACCGGCGTGGCCATCTGCACCTCGGGGTGCAGCTTCATCTCGTCGATCAGGGCCTCGACGAACCACGATGGTGTCAGCGGCGCGTCGCCCTGCAGATTGATGACGATATCGGCGCTTTCGCCGAGATTCTTCATGGCGTCGGCGCAACGCTCCGTGCCGTTGGCGCAGTCTTCCGAGGTCATGACCACTTGGGCGCCGAACGCTTCGGCGGCCTCTCGGATGCGGTCGTCGTCGGTGGCGACATAGATGGCATCGATGTCTCCGCTTTTTGGGCGCACCGCCTTGGCGGCTTCCCAGGAACGCTGGATCAGCGACTTGGTGTGGCCCTCGCGGTCCTTGAGCATGACCAGGGGCTTGCCGGGATAACGCTGGGAGGCATAGCGGGCGGGAATGAGGATGATGGTCTTCAAGCTATTGCACTCCGGCGCGCAGGCAGTCGTGGATGTGGATCAGGCCGACCGGCTTATGTCCGGCATCGACGACGAACAGGCAGGTGATCTTGCGGTCGTTCATGATGCCGAGGGCCTCGGCGGCGAGGGCCTCGGGACGGATGGTCAGCGGGGTCTTGTGCATTACCTCGCCCGCCGTTTTCTCCATCAGGCCGGCCATGTTGCGGCGCAGGTCGCCGTCGGTGATGATGCCGGCCAGTTTGCCGTCGTCGACGATGCCGACGACGCCGAAGCTTTTGGCGGTCATGACCAGCAGGGCGTCGGCCATGGGTGTGTCGGGCGCGATCAGCGGCAGGGCATCGCCGGAATGCATCAGGCTTTCAACGCTGCGCAGTTGCGCGCCCAGTTTACCACCGGGGTGGAACTGCTTGAAATCGTGCGGCTGGAAACCGCGCTTTTCCATTACCGCCACCGCCAGGGCGTCGCCTAATGCCAGGGTGAGGGTGGTCGAAGTGGTCGGGGCCATGCCGATGGCGCAGGCTTCCGGCGCGTTGGGCAGGACCAAAGCGATATCAGCGGCCTTCAGCAGGGTCGAGTCCGCTCGGCCGGCGACGCCGATCAAGGGGATGCCGAAGCGGCGTGTGTGGGCGATGATGTCGGACAGTTCGGCCGTCTCGCCGGAATTGCTGAGCACCAGGCAGACGTCGCCCTGGGTGATCATGCCGAGATCGCCGTGGCTGGCCTCGGCCGGGTGGACGAAATAGGCAGGCGTGCCGGTAGAGGCCAGGGTAGCGGCGATCTTGCGCGCAACGTGGCCGGACTTACCGATGCCGGACAGGATGACCCGACCCTTGACGGCGTAAATGGCTTCGACCGCGTCAACAAAGCTCTGCGAAAGTTGACCAGCGAACAGCAGCAGGGCGTCACCTTCGGTGCGCAGGACGCGGGCGCCGGTGGCGAGAATCTGGCTGGCGGTGGCGGGCTTGGAGTCGGGCATGATGTCGATCTGGTGGCGAGCGCCCGTCTTAGAGCAAAATGATTTTTGATGAAATCATTTTGCTCTAAGATTTTGGGACGCCTCATGTTTAGCCAAAAAGTGGGACCGCTTTTTGGCATGAGGCTTGGGTAAGATCAGCCAGCCGGAACAATGATTTGATCAGGGCTTGCCGTCTTCGGGCTGGGCCGGGCACTCGTCTATATCATAGTCCGGCCAGCCGAGCCTGCCGGGATAGACATAGACGCAGACCTTGTCGCCCTTGTGGAGGCGGTCGTAAAGGCGGTGGCTGACGCTGTAATCGGCGGTTTCGGTATAGGGCCCCCACGGTGGCAGTTTCAGATCGTAGGTCGTGTATTTGCCGCTCGATACGGACTTGTCGAGCACCTGCAGCGCGGTCACCTTAGGTTCGGCGTTATCCAGAATGTAATTGACATGTATAAGACCGGCCCAGGCATAGGCGAAGTAAAGGAAGGCAAAAATCCAAGCGGTCTTAGGGTTGAAACGAAGCTCGATGGCTGCGACCAGGGCCATCAGAGCCGGCGTCGCCACCGCGGCATAAAGGAGCGGCATTTTCCAGTCGATAACGTGGTCGTCCAGGACAGCGCGCAGGAAGAGGGCGCCGATCGGCACAATAACCCAGTTGCCCAGCGAAATCCGCCCCGACTTTGGATCGTCGGTCAGCGCCCAGCGACCGCCGGAAACCAACGCCATCAGCAGTGCAAAGGCCGGAATAGCGCCGAGGACAGCCATGCAGATCGTATACGGACGTGGAAAAAACACGCCCCACAGGCCGGCGCCCTGTGCGGCGAGGCCGAGAACGTTAATCACCTGAATCTGGCCATTGACGGCCTTTTCCCGTTGTTCCTCGGTGCGGCCGAACACTGTATTGGCGAGAAGCGCCTGGTCACGTTCCATCTTCACCCTGGCTTCGGCATTGGGGATGTCACCGAACCATTGGTAGAAGTCGTTGTCGGCCTTGCCGAAGTCGGAGATCGTCACATACCAGCGCTTTTTCAGGACCAGGGTCAGGCTCAGTTGTCCGTATTTTCTCTGGAAGCCCCGGGTTTCGATGATCTCGTCCTTGCGGACGATGCGCCTGGCAAGCAGGCCGGTGTATTCGAGCCGATCAGCAAAGAACACCAGTTTGCCACGCAGCGTTCCAACAAGGCCGGCCAGGCCTATCGCCGCGACAGGAAACCCAAGAAAAAGAAAAAAGAGCTGACCTCCGCGATTCAGATTGAGCTTCAGCGCGGCTGACCATTCGGGAATAAAGGCAGCCGCGGCCACGCCAACACCCAGCAGGACAAATAGTAGCGAAAGCAGGCCAAAGCCAAGCTTGCCGAACGGCCCGTATTGATAAGTGCGTGGATAGACGGAACCGTCGACGGCCATGCCATTCCCCCCATAGGACACTGCAAAATCGCACGAGTTCGGCCAAGTGTCAAAATGCGCCGTCGCTTAGTGCAATGGCAGTTCCCATACCTGGGCATTCAGGTCCTGGCCGAAGCGATGGTGACGTTCCTCAGACACCAACTGGAAACCGGCGGCCCGGTAGATGCGCCGGGCCGAGATCAGGCAGTCCTGAGTCCATAAGATCAGCTTTTTATATCCTTTGGCGCGCGCCGCTGCGACGCAGGCGTCGACCAGCTGGCGGCCCAGACCCAGGCCGCGCGTGGCGGCGTCGACGTACAGCAATCTAAGCCGCGCGATATCGGGTTGATCGCCATGAACCAGGAAGGCCGAGCCGACCACTTTACCGTCATGGTCGGCAATGAAGCTTTCATCCCGGGCGGGATCGAAATCGGCGACGAACTTAGCCAATATCTCGGCGACCAGGGCTTCGTAGGTGATGTCCCAGCCATATTCATTGGCATAGACTTCGCCCTGGCGGCGGGTGATCTCGCCGATATCGCCGATTTGCAGTGAACGCAGCCGGGTATCGGCCGGCGCCCGTGTCAAAAGCCGGGCGGCGGTTGCAAAGGCTTGCGCCAGTTCGTCCTGCGCTTCCGCCGGCAACGGCGCCATCATCGCCTTGACGGCTTGTGAGGCGGCGGCGTCAAGCGGGGCGAAGACCTCGCGACCACGCGGCGTCAGGCTGACGATGAGACCACGACCATCATCGGGATCGCGGACGCGATCGATCAGGCCCAGGACGGAAAACCGCTTGAGAATCCGGCTTAAGTAAGCGGGATCTAGGCCCAGGGCCTGCACCAGAAAAGATGGATTCAGTCCCTTGTGCTGCGCCAATTCGAACAGCACCCGGGTTTCAGTCAAGGTGAAGTCGCCATAGGGCCGCGCCGCCAATAGGCCGAGCTGACGGGTATAGAAACGGTTGAATTGGCGCACCTGGGCGATGGTTTCGGTTTGCAGCATGGTGTCCTCTTTCCGGCGAACTATGGCCAAGATAGTGGACTAAGTCAACTATTTCGCTCGCTGCAATTTCGCGCTTGGCAAAACACCGAATTTGCCATTTCCTGATGTGGTGACCGAACCTGTCAGCCACCCCTTAGCCCCTTTTCTGCAACCCGCGCGGCGGTTTATCCGGCGCAGTCTGCTGCGTTTGCCGGAAGGACTGCGCGAATTCGTGCTGTTCGGCCTGAAGATGGCGTGGTCGTGCCTGTTCGGGGCCGGGATGCTCGGGCTGATGATCGTCACGCATTTCGTCTGGCGCGCCAATTTTCCACTGCACCGTTATGACTTCCTGTTTGGCGCGGCGGTACTGATACAGGTGGTGATGCTATGGACGCGGCTGGAATCCTTCGACGAAATGAAGGTTATTTTCCTGTATCATATCACCGGCACAGCCATGGAGATCTTCAAGACGCACATGGGGTCATGGCAATATCCGGAAGCGAGCCTGATCCACATCGGCGGCGTGCCGCTGTTCACCGGCTTCATGTATGGCAGCGTCGGCTCGTTCATCGCCCGCGCCATCCGCGTCTTCGACATGCGCTTTTCAAACTATCCCAAGGCCTGGGCGACGTGGGTGCTGGCAGTCGTCATCTATATCAACTTCTTCACGCACCATTTCATTCCCGATCTGCGCGTGGCAATTTTTGCGGCAACAACGCTGATCTTTCTTCGCTGTTTCGTGTATTTCCGAGTCGACCGGCGAGTATTGAGCATGCCGTTTCTGTTGGCCGGGACCCTGACGTCGCTGTTTCTATGGCTCGCCGAAAATATCGGCACCTTTACCCATACCTGGGCCTATCCCGGCAGGGGTTGGCACCTGGTGTCGATCCAGAAGGTGGGGGCGTGGGGCTTGTTGCTGATCATCAGCTTCGTCACGGTTTCTCTGATTTTCCCACCGAAAGCGCCCGACAGCGAGGCGCAACAAAGCCAGACTTACCGCCTCTGGCTGCGGCGGCTGATGCGTGGCCGAAAAACCGCATAGGGACTGGCATCTTCTTCCGGTAAGGTAACCGGTGGCACGCGCCATTGCAAAGATTTCGGAAATGACATATCGATAAGGGAACAAGTGCTGGTCGAATACGTCCAAAAAGGGAATATTCTACCGGCATGAGAAAACGGCAGGGGAAAACAGGATACGGACGGTTTAGGCCGCCCGCGTCGCGCAAGAAATGAGCAAGTCCGCAACCCTCTTTCGGCCGGGCGCACGTCTGGCATGGTTTCACGCCTTCGCCTTGGCCGGCGTTTTATGGGCGGTTCTGATCGCCACGGCTTTTGTCGTGCTGCGCGCCAGTTCCGAGATCGTCCCGCGAGGGGGCGCGCAGGCGGAGGACCAAACCTCGGCAGACCGGTCGTGACGCGACAGAAATTTGCCGGCATTGTCCGGACCCTGGCTGTGGCTATTGTTGGCATCGTCCTGGTCGTCTATTTTGGGGCGATGGGCTATCTCTATGTCAACCAGCGCAGCATCTTGTATCGCAACCGATCGAATGGCGCCGAGGCGCCGCATGTCCAGGGTCTGTCGATTACGGACCTGCGTTTGCCGACTCCGGACGGCGAGAGTCTCGAGGCCTGGTACGAGCCGCCGGCGCCGGGCAAACCGATGTTTCTGTTCTTCCATGGCAAGGGCAGTGCGCTCGAGGAAGGCAAGTGGCGCTATATCCGTATGCACGATGAGGGGGTTGGTTTCCTCGCCTTGGCTTATCGGGGCTATTCCGGCTCGAGCGGCCATCCGACCGAAAAAGGGTTGCTGATTGACGGATTGGCGGCCTATGACTGGTTGACCGCCAAGGGTTTCCGGCCGTCCGATATCGTCATTCACGGCCATTCGTTGGGCAGCGGCGTGGCCGTCTATGTAGCGACGCAGCGGCCGGCGCGGGCCTTGATCCTGGAGGCGCCGTTCACGGCTGCCAGTGATGTGGCGCAGGAACGCTATCCGATCATGCCGGTGTCCCTGCTGATGAAGGACAAGTTCCTCAGTCGCGAGCGCATCAAGGATGTGCATATGCCGCTATTGATCGTGCATGGCGACCGGGATTCGGTGGTGCCTTTTGTCGAGGGGGAGCGGTTGTTCGCCTTGGCCAATCAGCCGAAGACGTTTGTGCGGATGCATGGATCGAACCACAATACGCTGACGCGCGACGGGGCGTATGTGTACTATTGGCGGTTCCTGGGTTTGGAAAGTAATGGGGTTTGGGGTCCCTGACCCCAAAACCCAATAGTTATCCAACCAGGCCCGCCAAGCGTCCGCATAGTCCGGATGCCAGCGCGACAAGGGCGGCCGATTCTCGATAATATCGCCCATTGCCCAGGCCATCCGCTTTTCATCCAGCGCGCGCGTCGTCTCGCCATCCGGGCAAAGAATATAGAAATCGCCGCGGTTGACACCCTCGATCATGAAGTCGATCGTCTGTTCCGGAGTCCAAGCACTATCCGGCTTTTCCGTCCGTCCGCGCGCGGTCATTCCAGTCCAGACAAAACCCGGCACAAACAGATGTGCGGTGACCTCGCAGCCTGGCGTATTGCGCAGCTCGTGCTGCACGGCCTCGGTGAATACCTTCACCCCCGCCTTGGCGACATTGTAGGCCGGATTGCCGGGCGGCGTGGTTATACCCTGCTTGGAGCCGGTATTGATGATCAAGCCGGATTTACCGCTCGACAGCATTGCCGGCGCGAGGGTCTGCGTGCCGTAGATGACGCCCATCAGGTTGACGTCGAGCGTGGCCGCCCATCCGGCAGGATCGAGCGCCGAGCTGCCGGGGCTGATGGCGGCATTGTTCATAAGAACGTCGGCCCCGCCGTGCACCTGGACCAGCGCCAGCAAATCCACCCAGGCGGAACGGTCGCTGACATCGGTTTCATGCGTAATGATCACAGCGCCCGGAACGCTCCGGGCAATTGTCTCGGCTGCCGCTTGCAGGCGATCCGTGCCGAGATCGACAATGATGAGCAGAAGGCCCATGGCGGCAAGCTTTTGCGCCGCCGCGAGGCCGATGCCCGAAGCGCCGCCAGTGACGACGGCGACATTGCCGGATTGGAACGCGGAATGGCTCATGACGGCTCTCCTTGTGACAATGGCCCGGATATTGGTTGTGTCTGAAGAGCCGTCAAGCCCTTATAAACACGCCTAGATCGGCGCGTCAGGCACGGCTGTGTTCATCGGCACGAAGACACCCGTGCAGTCACGCGCTTTCGGTGACGCGCGGCTCTCGGCATGGGTCACCGTCACGTCGTCGGCCGCCGATGGCGCGATCAGATTTCCGAAAGCCGTGGCGCCCGGATAGATGGTGAAATGGGTGGCAAACGGCAGCGCCTTGCCGGTGCCGCCGGTGTTCTTCGGCGCGTCGCCATCCCACACCACGGTTTCCATTGTAATGTCCTGCGGCAGAGTCTGACCATCCTCTTCGAAGCCGCGGAAGCGATTGGTGCCGCCGCTGAACTTGCCGCCGCTGATATAATGGAAGTTGCGGATGGTGATGCCCTGGAAGTCCGGATACTTCTGGCCGGTATTGGCGCTGTAATGGGTGTCGAAGACCAGCGGGTGGGCTTCGTTGCGCATGCAGATGTCCTCGAAAACGAAGTCCCTGACCTTGCCGCCGCGTGAGGAATCCGACTTGATGCGCAGGCCATTGCCGTTCGGGCTGTCCATGCCGTCCATGATCAGGTCGGTGATCAGGAAATGCTCGGCGCCGCCATTGGTTTCCGAGCCCAGCGACATGCCATGGCCGTAATAGAAGTGGTTGTGGGCGTAGGTCTGGTCGTGGCTTACGACCTTGCCGCCGGCCTTGATGGCGACATTGTCGTCGCCGTCGCTGATCCAGCTATAGGCAAGCAGAACGTTGTTGGCGTTGGACGGATCGAAGCCGTCGGTATTCTTGATGGTGTCCGGCGTGAAGCAGGTGGCCGACGGGTTGACGTCAGGGGTTGAACCGGCCGGACAGGCGTAGCCGGGCACCGAATAGACCAGGGTCGGGGCGATGATCTTGATGCCCCAGGCGATGATGCCGTCGCCGGTCGGCACCAGATGGAAGTTTGGGCTGTTCTCGAAGGTGATGCGGTACATCAGGAAATCCGAGCCGCCACTGGTCTGGAGGATGCGGAAGTTGTGCTGGGTTAGGCCGTCCTTGGTCTGCCAGGCGACGTCCCACCACGACTTGACGCCCTTGTTCGGGCCGCTGAGTAGGCGCGAGCCGCCGCGCGCGTCGATCTTGCCTTCGCCGACAATGCCGGACTTGACCAGGTCGGCGCCTTCGATCAGCGAATGGCAGGACTTGTGGCCTTCCTTGTTGGCGGTGCCGCAGTCGCCCACACCAGTGTCATAGTCCTTCGGGTCGCGCGAAGCGTAGAGCGTGGCGCCCTTGTCGATCCACAGGATGACGCCGGATTTCAGTTCGATCGGGCCGGTCAGGAAGCCGTCCTCGCCCTTGGCGCCGGGCACGAACTTGACCGCGCCGTTGTGGCAGCCATCAATGGCCTTTTGAATGCGGTCGTGGTCGGGCTGGGTCGACTTGCCGTCGGCGTCATAGGCGTCGATCGAGCCCTTTTGCGAGGTGATGGCGGCAGTCAGGGTCGTGCAAATGTGCGTCGGATAGCTAGGTTCGGAGACCATGCCCCACTGGGTTTTGACCGGGGCTTCGGCGTGAGAGAGAGCCGGCAGGGCGGCGAGCAGCGCACCAAACAGCATCGCCGGGGCGACCGGCGTCATCTTGAACGGCATGGCAATGTTCCCTAGGACGTTTTTGTGTTTGTTATCTTATTGCACGCAGCTTAGCGGCGTTTGCCGTCGCTGACCATAGGCTAAACGGCGTTTCAAATAAGATCGCGGCCGACGGTACGGCTGGCCGTCCACATGATGGCGATGGCGATTGCCCCGCCCAAGATGGTGGCATAGATGCGCTGTTCAGCGCCGATCACGGCCGACATGTGGGCGGTGAACAGCATCATCACCGCCGTGAAACTGACGGCCAGGGAAAAGGCGGCATAACGGGCTTTGAGCAGAGCGTAGGCCGCGCCGCTGCCCAACAGGCACAGCACGCTGTCGATCCAGTTTTTGGGCCCGGCTGTGGTCGTCAGCAGGACGGCGATGCAGGTGGCCAGGGCGCAGCCGAAGATATTGCCCATGAGACGTTCGACGCCGCGTTGCTGGGTGAGCTGAAACTTCGGCTTGAGCACGATCAGGGCGGTCATCGGCGCCCAATAGGCCTTTTCCATATGCAGGCCAACCCCGGCCACCAGGGCGACCGCCACACTCACGGCCGAGACACCGCCATAGACGGCGAAGGCGCGCGGTGTCGCCGGGACAGGCGTGTTCAGCGCCGGCTTGGGATGGATCTTTGGCAGGATACGGTCGAGCAGCAGGACGCAGGCCATCTGGAACAGGCCGGCGGCAAAGACGATGCCGGCGCGGATCAAGGCCGCCTTGGGCGTCGAGGCGTAGTGGCTGGCCACGAACAGGGCGATGGTCGCTTGCAAGGCCACCCACCAGACATCGTCGTCGATCAAGGCCAGGCAGGCTGTGCCAGCCGCCGCAGCGGAGCACAGGAGCATGAAGATAAGAAAATGGCCGCTGGTCACGGAACCGATCAGAGTCGCCGCCGTCATCAGGGCGACCGCACCCAGCATGGAGCGGGTCTGGCGATAGCGCCTTAGGCCGAAGCCGACCGAAAAGGCGGCGCCGGTGGCGATGGCCGCGGTAACGGTGTCGCCAGTGATGACCCCGTAAAGCAGGCAGGCGGCCATGCCGGGCATACAGGCGGCGGCATGGTGCCAGTCGAACGGCTGGAAATAGGCGGGAATTTTCTTAAGCCGGTCGATCACGGGTAATCTCGCGAAAAGCGTGGCCTGCATATCACGCGTCGCCATCCGTGGCCATTGTGCGAGGAATTGCCTTACAATTTCGTACCGAATCCTTACCGGCCGGGTTATACGGACAAACCACGCCGCCAGCGGAGCCATTATGATCCTGCGTCCGATTGCCCTGTTGTCCGCCGCCGTCCTGGTGCTCGGCCTGCCGGCGCGGGCTGAGGAGGAAGTGGTCATCCGCGCCAACCGGTTGCCTGCGTACCAGGGTGACGAGGTGTTCGCGCAGCTCGACCTTAAACGCGACGATCTCGGCCGCGCCTCCATCGACCAGAGTCTCAAGCGCGAAGCCCAGGCATCGTTGTTCCGCCGCAACTCGTCGCTGACCGCCAATCCGACCGTGCAGGGCATAAGCTTGCGCGCCATCGGGCCATCCGGGGCCGGGCGGGCGCTGGTGACGCTCGACGGCGTGCCGCAGAACGATCCGTTCGGTGGCTGGGTGATCTGGGCGGCCCTGCCCAACGACGCCATTAGCCATGTCCATGTGCTGAAAGGCGCGGGCGGCGGGGCCTACGGGGCGGGCGCCTTGACGGGCGTGATCGATCTGTCGCTGCAACCGGCCGGCGCGGGCAATTATGGTCGCGTCACGGTCGGCGAAGATGGAAATCTGAACGCCGCCCTGGGCGTCGGCGCCGGGCCGGTGGCGCTGAGCTACAGCGACAATACACTGCATGGCGACACGCCGGTGCGCTATCCGCAGGCCGGGGCGGCCGACGTGCCGGCCTATGGTCGCGACCAAGCGTGGCTCGCCCATGCTGACGTGGCGCAATGCGGCGGCAACTGCGTCGTCAGCGTGCTGGCGGGCAGCTATGACAGCCGCCGCGATACCGGCCTGAAAGGCGCTGCGGCGACCTCGACCGGCGACCAATTGGCCGTCAGCCTAACGCGGCAGCCGGGCGTCGACCACAAGGGTTGGCGGTTGCAGGCCTGGCATCGCGACTCCGATCTGAGCAATACCTCTGTATCCGTGGCGGCGGGCCGGACGGACACCACCCTGGCCAATAATCAGGTCCGGACACCGGCCCGGGGCGACGGCGTCAACGCCGCCCTGCGTCATCAGGAGGGCGCGACGGAATGGGAAGTCGGCTTCGACGGCCGCACGGCATCGGGAGAATCGCGTGAGTTCTTCCGTTACATATCCGGTGCGGCGACACGGTTCCGCGTCTCTGGCGGCAAGACGTCCCTGGCGGGACTCTATGCCGAGGGTTCGCGCGTGGCGGGCCCGTGGACCTTGAGCGGCGCGGTGCGGGCCGACGAATGGCGGGCCTTTGCGGGCCATCGCACGGAGACCGATACATCGACGGGAGCCGCGGCCCTGACCTTGAACCCGGCCGATCAGAAGGTGGCGATGGTGTCAGCGCGCGCTGGACTGGGCTATAGCCTGACCGGCAACATGTTGCTGCGATTTGCGGTCTATAACGGTTTCCGGCCGCCGAGCCTGAACGAGCTGTACCGGCCGTTCCGTGTCGGCAACGACGTCACCGAGGCCAATGCCGCCCTGAAACCGGAAACCCTATCCGGCGCCGAGATTGGCATCCGCAGGGGTAATGCCGAAACGTTTATTGACGCCGGACTGTTCGCCAACTCGCTGCGCGATCCGATCACTAATGTGACCGTCGCGTTGGGGCCGTTTACGTCGCCGACGGCCGGTGTGATTCCGGCGGGTGGCAGCTTGCGGATGCGCGAGAACATGGGCGAGATCCGTGCCCAGGGCGTGGAAACGCGGGCGCGCTGGGCGGTCGGCGAGCAGGTGGCGCTGACCGCTTCGGCGACACTGACCCATGCCAGAGTCGAACAGGCGACGGCGGCGCTGAACGGCAAACGCCCAGCCGAGGCGCCGGACTACAGCGCGTCGGCCGGTATCCAAGCGCGGCTGATGAAGGCGACCGTCCATGCCGACCTGTCTTTCGAAGGCGAGACCTTCGACGACGATCTCAATACCTTGCCGCTTAAGGCTTCGAGACGATTGTCGATTGATGTCAATTATCCGTTGGCGCCGCATCTGGCGGTCAATCTGGCGATCGACAATGCGCTCGACGATCGCATTCCTATCACTCACGCTGGCGATGGCACGATCGGCTACGACAACCGGCGGATGGTCAGTGTCGGGCTGGTTTACCGGCGCTAATTGCCGGGCAACGACCAGGCGCGGACATAGTCGACCGTCATCACCGACGGCGTACTGTCCTGGGTTTCATGGTGGTTGTTGGCCAGGTCAACCAGGATAAACAATGGCTTGCCGTATTCGGGCTGTGACGGGAAGCGCATGAGCTCGTGCCGATCGTAATAGATGACGACCCAGTCGGGCGTCACCAGGGCGCCATAGGTATGGTAGGCATTGTCGAACGGGCCGTCGTTCAACTTGCGATAGCACGAGGTAAAGATGTGCTTCTGCAGGGCTGACGGCGCCGGACTGTGGCCGGGCCAGAGATGGACGGAGGCGTGGTAGCCACGGCTGTCATTGCCGCTATAGGCTTCCAGTACGTCGATTTCGGCGCGCGTCGACGCCTTGTCGGTGAACTCGTTGGCGGTCTTGAGCCAGAAGGCCGGCCAGGCGCCGACGCCCGGTGGCATCTTGGCGCGCATCTCGAAATAGCCATAGGTCTGGCTGAAGCCTCGCCCTTGGGAGTCAACCGATTGGATCAGGCCGGAGGTCCATTTGCCGCCCTGGTTCTGCAACCGGATTTGCAGTTCGCCGTTCTGGTAGACGAACGGTCCATTGCTGGGGCTGTAGGGCAGGAATTTCGCACCGCCGAAGCCGCCATGCACACCGGTGTACCAGGTGGCGGAGCCGCCATCGGTGGTGATATCCGGCCGATCGAAATTGTCTTCGAAGGTCATCGTCGCGCGGCTCAGGTCAAGCACTGGGCCTCCGCCGACCGGCGACTTGACACATTTGGCCAGCGCCGATCCGGCGGGCGATGTTTCGGCAAATGCACAACTGGCCGAAAGGACAGCGGTGACACAGGCGGCCATGATCAGGCGCAGACGTTTCATGAAAGAGCGCTTTCCTTGACTTTCCCCGCCAGTTTCCGCGCCAGGCCGTTGAAATAGTCCCGGGCCGGCTCCTCGACCCATTTGTAGCTGAGGGCCGAAGCCGCGACGACTACCCCGACATAGACAATGGCGAACAGGTCGTTGGTTATCTTCAGCGGGAAATCGACCATGATGACGCCATGGACCGTGTCGAAGATGTGGATATGGAATTTGGATTGGAGCACGCGCGCCACGCCGAGGAAAACTTGAAGGATGACGTACTGCATCAGGTAGATGGAGTAGGAAATCCGGCCGAAAAATTGCGGCAGCGGGCGGCCGAGCAGGTGGGCCGCAGCGCCGGTTTCGAAAGCCAGTACAAAGATACAGGCGGCAAACGCAAGCGGCATAAGCAGGAAACGCAGCGGAAAAGCGGCGAAGAAGGCGGCACCGATGCCGATAAGCGCCACCGTTCCGGCCCAGGCCGGCGGGGACCAGTGTTGGCGAGCGAAGGAAAAGGCGCTGTAGGTCAGGGAGCCGAGCGAGAAGCAGTACAGACAGCTTAGGAAGCCCAGACCGGCCGTGGTTCCGAGGTGCACGGAATCGGCCCACAACAGCAGACCTGAGAACAGCAGAGCGAGCGGGGCCAGGACGTATGGGGCCTTTTTGCGGAATCCGACCGCGACGACGGCGAAGACGATATAGGTATAGAATTCGGTGCTGATGCTCCAGCTGGGGCCGTTCCAGGTGAAATCGGAGAACAGGCCGACGCCGTTCAGCAGGAACAGGTTGCCCAGCAGCGACCAGAGATCGTTCGAACCGGAAAACGCGGCCTGGCCGGACTGGACATGCGCCACCAGCGACAAGGCCAGCTTGGTCAATTCAATCAGAACGAGCAAGGCGAGTGTGAACAGGTGCAGGGGATAAATCCGCCCGAAGCGCCGGATCATGAAATCGGGCAGATCGCCGGTCGCCCGGAGGCGGCCGGAATAGGCATAGGTGATGACAAAGCCGCTCAGGACGAAAAAGAAAGAAACGGCGCGACCACCGTTTCTGATCGGCGTCCAATCATAAAAATAGCCATTGGCCGAAATGTGAAACAATACGACCATGACGGCGCAAAGTCCCCGGCACGCGTCCAGCGCCTTGAAATGCTGCTTTCCCAAAAGGCCGTTGTCGTCGCGCATATTGGCTTCATCACGGTAAATTGTTGGCTCATCGCATCCGATGTCTCGACGGAGTAA
>CAYULN010000280.1:0-6196 GCA_964445605.1 uncultured Caulobacteraceae bacterium
GGTTGACGTGGTCTCCGCCGAGCTTGCGCAGCACGCCACCGCCCATGTACCGGCCCATGTAGCAGGTCATGGCCGCCGACACCACGGTGGCGAACCAGCTGTAGACGAAGCCCCACCACGGCCCGAACACCACCACGCAGGCGGCGATCAGCACGAACTGCGGCGCGCCGAACAGGGCCGAGACGCAGAACACCAGGGTGACGATCAGGATGGCCAGCGGCGAATGCTGGTATTGCTCCATCCAGCTTTCGAGGGCCTTCAGGCTGGCCTGGCCCCATTCCGACTTGCCGATCAGGAAGACGACCCCGACCAGCACCAGCAGGCACACCGTCGCCAGCACCGCCCGATACAGCTTGGTGTCCAGGTGGACGAAAAACCCGCTCAGGCTACGCCACAAATGTTGTATCGGTTTGTGCATCGCGCTCTTATGTCGGCAAGGCCAACATAAGCGCAAGCCCTAACATATGATCAGACAATTTAGCGGTTTTCGACGGGTTCTGGAACGCGAAAGCCACGAATGCGAGAATTTGCAATATGACGAGCGATGACAGTTGGACAAATGACGAGGCGCGGGTAAAGAGAGTGCTGCATTTTACGGGGAACGGTTTTGCCGGGACCGGTTCCGATGCTCAGGCAACTCCGCAGGTTAAGGTCACTCCCATGGCGAATTTTTCCGAATCCGACACGCTGAAGCGCGTCAAGCCCTCCCCCACCCTGGCCGTGTCGGCCAAGGCGCGCGAACTGGCGCGGCAGGGCAAGAAGGTCATCTCCTTGAGCGCCGGCGAGCCTGACTTCGATACCCCGGAAAACATCTGCGACGCGGCGATCAAGGCGATCAAGCGCGGCGAAACCCGCTATACCGACGTCGACGGCATTCCGGAACTGAAGGCCGCCATCGTCGAGAAGTTCAAGCGCGAGAACGGCCTGGAATACAAGACGACCCAGGTGTCGGTGTCGCCGGGCGGCAAGCCGGTCATCTACAACGCCCTGATGGCCTCGGTGAACGCGGGCGACGAAGTCATCGTGCCGGCGCCGTACTGGGTCAGCTATCCGGACATGGTGCTGCTGGCCGGCGGTACGCCGGTGTTCGCGGTCGGCGAAATGTCGACCGGCTTCAAGCTGAAGCCGGAGACGCGGGAGGCCGCCATCACGCCGAAGACCAAGTGGCTGATCCTCAACTCGCCGTCCAATCCGTCGGGCGCGGTCTATACCGCCGCCGAACTGAAGGCGCTGGGCGAAGTGCTGAAGCGCCATCCGCAGGTATGGATCCTGACCGACGACATGTACGAGCACCTGCTGTTCGACGGCATGGAATACGCCACCATCGCCCAGGTGGTGCCGGAACTGTACGACCGCACCCTGACCATGAACGGCGTGTCGAAGGCCTATTCGATGACCGGCTGGCGCATCGGCTATTGCGCCGGTCCGGAGCCGCTGATCAAGGCGATGTCGAAGATCATCTCGCAATCGACCTCCAACGCCTGCTCGATCGCGCAGTGGGCGGCGGTCGAAGCGCTCAATGGCACGCAGGACTTCATCGCCCCGCGCGCCGCGACCTTCCAGAAGCGCCGCGACCTCGTCGTCGCCATGCTCAACAACGCCAAGGGCATCCACTGTCCTACTCCCGAAGGGGCTTTCTACGTCTATCCGTCGATCGCCGGCTGCATCGGCAAGCAAGCGCCATCGGGCAAGATCATCAACAGCGACGAAGACTTCGCCGGTGAGCTGCTGCAACAGGAAGAAGTCGCCGTCGTGCACGGCGCGGCCTTCGGCCTGTCGCCGTTCTTCCGCATCTCCTACGCGACCTCGGAATCGATCCTGACCGAAGCGTGCTCACGTATTCAACGTTTTTGTGCGAGCTTGAAATGAGCTCGCACGGGCAACGTTTTTGTGCGAGCCTGAAGTAAGGCTGTTGGCCAGTGCACGTTTCTGACAAGACGGCGTCCGCCGACACGGCGGTCAAGCGGATGCCCCTTCGTAAGCAGGGCTTCGGGAGCCTTATCGTATGACGCAAATCCCACATCCCGTGTGGCTGATTGCACCCTGGCTGTTGCTGGTGGCGTTTGCGATGGCGGCTGGCGTGGCCGTGGTCCTGGCGCAGCTGGTGATCCAGGGCGGGCCGGTCGACGTGCCGCGCGGCCGCGGATCGCACGCCAAGCCGACACCGACCAGCGGCGGCATGGCGCTGATCGGGGCGACGGCGTTCGCGCTCGGGCTCTGCGTCTGGCTGTGGCGCGGACATATTCCCGGCAATATACGGGACGGCTTGCTGCTGTTCGGGTTTGCCGCCCTGATGGGCCTGTCCGGCGGCGTCGACGACATGTTCGGCTTGCCGGCGCGGCTGCGGCTCGGTTTCCAGATCGGCCTGTGCCTGGTCTTTGCCTGGTTCTACCGCGTCGCCGACCTGCAACTGGGTCTGGGCCTGAGCATCGGCGTGCCGGTCGCCATCGGCGTGATCGGCAGCGCCGCCTGGCTGGTGCTCGGGCTAAACACCATCAATTTCATGGACGGATCGAACGGCCTGACCTTGGGCGTGCAGATCCTGGCCCTGCTGGTGCTCGGCGGACTGATCGTGCTGATGGCGCCTTTGACGCCGCTGGGCGCGGCGCTCGGCATGACACTGCTCATCTGCGTCTGCGCGTTGGGCGCCCATGTCGGGCTGATGCCGTTCAACCTGCCGCTGGGCACGCTCTTCCAGGGCGACGCCGGTTCGATGTTCGCCGGCGCGCTGATCACCGGCGCCTGCCTGCAGGTCAAGGCGTTCGGCGCCGGATCGGCCTGGATCGGCGGCTTCCTGCTGGCGCCGCTGCTGGTCGACGTGGTGCTGACCCTGCTCACCCGCCTGTCGCAGCGCAAGGACGTGTTCAAGGCGCACCGTGAGCACCTCTATCAACTCTGGCTGCAATATCGCGACCCCGACCATGGCCACCTGGCCCTGCGGGTCTGGGCGTTGTGCGCGGTGTCCGGCGGGTTCGGGCTGGCCGGACGGCTGCTGTTGCATTTCACCGGCATCGACGTCCGCTTCCCGGCCCTGGTGGTGGTCATCGCCGCCTACAGCTTCGGCTGGGCCGCCCTGCGGCGCAAGCTGCTGGCCGGCGCGCCGCTCAAGCCGGCCGTCACCGCCTCCTGAGCCATGGCCGCGCCCGCCCCTCCTTCGTTCGGTGAGGCGCTCAAGGTCTGGATAAGGATCGGCATCAGCAATTTCGGTGGTCCGGCCGGCCAGATCGCCCTGATGCACCGCGTGCTGGTCGACGAGCGCAAATGGCTGAGCGAAGATGAATTCCTGCGCGCGCTCAATGTCTGCATGTTGCTGCCCGGGCCGGAGGCCCAGCAACTGGCGACCTATGCCGGCTGGCGGCTGCATGGCGTGCGCGGCGGCTTGACGGCAGGTGGTTTGTTTATCCTGCCCGGCGCCTTGCTGATGCTCGGCCTGTCGATCCTGGCGGCCGGATTCGGTGATATCGGCTGGGTGCGCGGCCTGTTCGCCGGGATTTCCGCCGTGGTCCTGGCCATCGTCATCGAGGCTTTGCAGCGCATCGCCAGGCGCGCCTTGAAAACGCGGATAAGCTGGGCCATCGCTGTGGCAGCCTTTATCGCCCTGTTTTTCTTCAACGTGCCGTTCCCGATCGTCATCGGATCGGCAGCCATGGCCGGCGCGCTTTTCCTGCGTGACGGGCCGAAGCCGGAACGGACAATCGCGGCAAAACCCACCGCGCTGAAAAGCCTGGCCACGCTTGTCGTCGGCCTGGCCGTGTGGGGAGCGCCGCTGGCGCTGATCTGGTTCACGCTCGGGCCGTCGCACGTGCTGTGGCAGTCGGGGCTGTTCTTCGCTAAGACGGCGGTGCTGACCTTCGGCGGCGCCTATGCCGTACTGGCCTATGCCAGCCAACAGGCCGTGCAGCACTATCATTGGCTTACGACCCCGGAAATGGTGCGCGGGCTGGGCCTGGCGGAAACGACGCCGGGGCCGTTACTGCTGACCTTGCAATATATCGGTTTCCTGGCCGGCTGGCGTAATCCGGCGCCGTTTGGTCCATTAGTGGCGGGGTGTCTGTCGGCGGCATTGACGAGTTGGGTGACCTTCGCCCCCAGTTTTTTATGGGTCTTGCTGCTGGCGCCGCATCTCGAAGCGGTGCAGCGCCTGCCGAAGTTAGGCGCGGCCCTGTCGGGCGTCACCGCCGCCGTGGCCGGGGTGATCCTGTCGCTGAGCCTGTGGTTCGCCGTGCATGTGCTGTTCGGCGCGGTCGATACACAGGTGTTCGGACCGGTGCGGCTGCTGGTGCCGGAATGGCCCAGCCTCAATGTCGAGGCCTTGGTCCTCGCCGTCGTGGCGGCCGTCGCCTTGCTGCGCTTTCATGTCGGGCTGCTCAAGGTCCTGGCGGCGGGCGCCATTGCCGGCGTTATTCTCGCAATTGCAGCCCCATGAAATAGTCGTCGATAAAGCTGCCGTCGGCGGTTTGCACGCGGCCTTTCAGGCGGCCTTCGATGACGAAACCCAGGCTTTCATAGAACGGATAGCCGCGCGGATTATCGGGCCGGCAGAACAGCTCAACGCGCCGGATATGCGGCATGTCGGCCCGCGCCGTGTCCAGGAAGGCGGTGAACAGCCGGCGGCCCACCCCCTGCCCCTGCGCCTCCGGATCGATGGCGATGGTCAGGTCGGACAGCACATGGGCGAACAGGCGCGGCGGCGGCGTTTTCGCCTGGATCATGCCGAGGATGCGGCCGTCGTTTTCCGCGACCATGATCAGGCCACGCGCCAGGCTGTCGGTGACAAAGCCCTCGACGTAATCGCGCGACATTTCTTCCGGCCGGCGGGCCAGCCCGATCGGTTCGGCGGCGGCCCTGAGCATCATGGCGAAAATGCCGTCGATATCGGCTGTGGTGGCGCGGCGGATATCAGTCTTCGGGATCATCATTGACCTTGGCGCGATTGGATTTGACGGAGGAGCGGATGGCCTTGCCGAGCAGGCGGCGGCGGACAGAACCGTGGGTCGGCTTGGTCGCCTTGCGCGGTGGCGGCGGCGGTTCGGCGGCCTTGCGCACCAGTTCGCAGAACCGTTCCAGCGCCGCCTTGCGGTTCATGTCCTGGGTGCGGTGGGTCTGGACGAACAGGACCAGTTCGCCTTCCTGCGTGACGCGGCGGCCGCCGAGTTTGATCAAGCGCTGCTTGACGTCATAGGGAATGGTCCAGTTGTTGGCGATGGAAAAGCGCAATTCGACCGCCGTGGCCACCTTGTTGACGTTCTGGCCGCCGGCGCCCGACGACCGCACGAAGGTCTCGTGCAGTTCCTCGTCGGGGACGGAGATTTTCGGCGTGATGAAGACCATGCCGCCTTGTGCGGGAATTCTCCCGTTTCTTCAAGGCTTCAGCGGCTTGACATGGGCGCGCAAATCCAAGTCGAATTTCAGCATTGGCGCCAGGCCGTCGATCGCCGGCGCGGTGGGCAGGCCGGCGGCGGACAGCTGGTCGGCCGTCCAATTGTTGCATAGGCGGACGATCGAGAAATGCTCGGGGCTCTGGAAAAAAGCGTCCGAGCCATCGCCGACGTCGGCGGGAACAGGTACGCCCTGACGGCTGGTGAACGAAGCTTCGATATGGTTGGCCAGAGCTTCGAAGCCCTGCGGCGACAGGTGGATCGGGCTGACAACATGGCCGTCATAGAGGCGCGGATCACTGACACCGAAAATGCGGATCACTGACGGATTGCCGGGAAGGAACAGGGCGCGAGCGCCATCCGGCAATCGCGACTGAACCGACCCACTGGCAGCAAAGAATTTGGCGTCGCCCCAACCATAGGCGATCCAGGCCTTGCCATCGGCCGCCTCGCCCGCCTTGGCCAGCAAGCCACCATGCGCTCGGACGCGATCCGCCGGTAGGATCAGGTCGCTATGGAAGCCGTTATTGAGGATGTAGATGGTCACCGGACCATCATTGGCCGGATAGAGGTGGCGGTCGCCGTGGCGCAAGGTCGCGACGGTGAAAAGGATGTAAAAGCCGAGCAGTGCCAGAAGGGTTTTACGCACGGTCGCCATCTCGTCCCCCGCAAACTTGAACGATGTTCATAAAAACATGGGCGGATGGATTTGTCCAGTGGATAATCACGGAACCGTGATCAAACAAATGGCGTGCTGAGAACAGTGACCAAAGCTGTCCTCGATCCAATAAAAAAGGCCTCACCCCGAAGAGGGGTGG
>CAYULN010000281.1:0-6302 GCA_964445605.1 uncultured Caulobacteraceae bacterium
TGTCGTCACGGAACAGCTCATCGGTTAAATTCGCAGGGCACGACCGCTTAACATCGAACCGTGAAACCCGGCAACTAATAACGCCGATCCCGTGCGGACACCTTTCCGCCTTTAATGAATTGTTGGCTGGGCGGATTTCTAGATTTTTTGCAAAATCACTGTCTTTTTGCTGTCATACTTACAATTTAAGTGCACAATCCGACTATGAACCGCTTGCGTTTCCTTGGGGGGCGGACCATGGTGCAATTCATTAGATATCTAATCTTTTTTTGCGGTGCAGCGCCGGAAGCGCCTGGCAGAGGCGTATAAGCGCTATCCACAATGAGGCCCTGAATGTCCAAGCGCGTATTGCTTTTCGCTCCCCTTTGCCTGGCAGCTCTTTGTAGTCTGTCCGCCTGCGACGGCGACAAAGCCAAGGCGGACGCCAAGGGGCCGAAGGGACCGGCCAATGTCAGCTATATCGTCGTCGAAACCCAGCCGCTGGAACTGACCCAGGATTTGGCCGGGCGGACCTCGGCCTATCTCGTCTCCGACGTGCGGCCGCAGGTCACCGGCATCGTCAAGGCGCGGCAGTTCAGCGAAGGCGGCCTGGTGGCCGCCGGCCAGTCGCTCTATCAGATCGATCCCGCCCAGTACCAGGCGGCCTATGACAGCGCCATGGCCACGCAGCAGCAGGCCCAGGCGGCCTATGACCTGGCGCACGTCCAGGCCGGCCGGGCGCAGCAGCTCATCACCATCCGCGCCATCAGCCAGTCCGATTTCGACTCCGCCCAGGCCGACGACAAGCGCGCCGCCGCCACCCTCGCCCAGGCCAAGGCCGCCGTCGAAGCCGCCGACATCAATCTGCGCTACACCAAGGTGCTGTCGCCGATCGCCGGCCGCATTGGCAAGTCGTCGGTGACGCCCGGCGCCCTGGTCACCGCCAACCAGACCACGGCCCTGGCGACCGTCCAGGACATCTCGAAGGTCTATGTCGACATCACCCAGTCAGCCAGCGATATGGTCAAGCTCAAACAGGCGATGATGAACGGCACCTTGAGCGCCGCCAATTCGGCCAAGGTCGAGTTGCTGCTCGATGACGGTACGGTCTATGCCCAGCCCGGGACGCTCGAATTCTCCGACGTTTCGGTAAGCCCGACCGCCGGCACGGTCACCTTACGCGCCCTCTTCCCCAACCCGGACGGCTTGCTGATGCCCGGCATGTTCGTGCGCGCCCGCATCGTCAAGGCCAAGGTCGACGACGCCATCCTTGTCCCGCAAGGCGCCGTAACGCTGAGCGCACGCGGCGGCGCCAGCGTGCTGATCGCCGGCGACGACAAGAAGGCACACGCCCGCCAGGTGGTGGCCGGCGAGATGCTCGGCCCCAACTGGCGCATCGTTTCCGGCCTGCAACCCGGCGACAAGGTGATCGTCGAGGGCGCCATGCGGCTCAAGGATGGCGGCGCCATCAAGGCCTCGCCGGCCAAGGAACGCGATCCCGGCGCCGATGGCGGCGGGGGCGGCGGACATCACAAAGACAAAGCCGCGCCGGCGGGGAACTAAGCCGCCATGTTGTCGCGTTTCTTCATCGACCGTCCCATCTTCGCCTGGGTCATCGCCATCGTGATCATGCTGGCGGGCCTGCTGTCGATCGTCACCCTGCCGGTCGAGCAATATCCGTCGATCGCCCTGCCCCAGGTCACGGTGTCGGCCAACTATCCCGGCGCCTCGGCCAAGACAGTCGAGGACAGCGTCACCCAGATCATCGAACAGGGGATGAACGGGATCGACCGCCTCAAATACATGACGGCGCAAAGCACGTCTGGCAGCGCCAACGTCACCCTGGTCTTCGAAGCCGGTACCGACCCGGACTTCGCCCAAGTCCAGGTGCAGAACCAGGTGCAGTCGGTGACGCGCCGCCTGCCACAGGACGTGCAGGCGCAAGGTCTGCGCGTGCGCAAGGCGTCTGGCACGACGCTCCTGGCCATCGCGCTCTATTCGACCGACGGGTCGATGAACAATTACGACCTCGGCGACTATATCGCCACCCACCTGCTCGACCCGATCAGCCGTCTGGACGGCGTGGGCGATACCCGCGTCTTCGGCGCCCAGTACGCCATGCGCATCTGGCTCAACGCCGATCAATTGGCGTCCTATCAGTTGACGACCGGCGACGTCATCAGCGCCATCCAGGCCCAGAACGCCCAGGTGTCGGCAGGGGCCTTGGGGGCCGCGCCGGCGACCCAGGACTCGGTGCTCAACGCCATCATCACCGCCCAGTCGCGCCTGACCACGGCCGACCAGTTCAAGAACATCATCGTCAAGAACGATCCCAACGGCACGCCGGTTCGCCTGAGCGACGTCGCCCGCGTCGAACTGGGGTCCGAATCCTACGGCAACCTGTCGAAGCTCAACGGTCACCTGGCCTCGGGCATGGCCGTCAACCTGGCGCCCGGCGCCAACGCGCTGAAGACCGCCGACTCGGTCAAGGCCATGGTCGCCGACATGGCCAAGGATTTTCCGCCGGGCGTCACCTATGCCGTCGCCAACGACTCGACGCAGTTCGTCAAGATCGCCATCGAGGACGTGGTCAAGACGCTGGTCGAGGCCATCGCGCTCGTCTTCCTGGTGATGTTCCTGTTCCTGCAGAACTGGCGCGCCACCTTGATCCCGGCCATCGCCGTGCCGGTCGTCATGCTCGGGACGTTCGGCATCCTGGCCGTCTTCGGTTACAGCATCAACACCTTGACCATGTTCGGCCTGGTCCTGGCCATCGGCCTGCTCGTCGACGACGCCATCGTCGTGGTCGAAAACGTTGAACGCGTCATGCACGAGGAAGGCCTGCCGCCGCTCGAAGCGACGCGCAAGTCGATGGATGAAATCACCGGCGCCCTGATCGGCGTCGCCTCGGTGCTTGCGGCCATGTTCGTGCCCATGGCCTTTTTCGGCGGCACGCAGGGCATCATCTACCGCCAGTTCTCGGTGACCCTGGTGTCCGCCATGGCCCTGTCGGTCGTGGTCGCCCTGGTCCTGACGCCGCCGCTGTGCGCCACCCTGCTCAGGGCCCCGAAGGCGCATGAAGGCGCGCCAACCTCCGACGAGGACCCGGACGTCAAGGTCAAGGGTCCCCTGAGCGGCTTCAACCGCGGCTTCCAGGTGTTCAGCCACCGTTACCAGAAGGCGGTCAAGTTCATCATCAAGACGCCGATGCTGTTCATGGTGGTCTATGGCGGCATTATCGCGGGGATGGCGCTGCTGTTCGTCACCCTGCCAACCTCTTTCCTGCCGGATGAAGACCAGGGCACCATCACCACGCCGATTCAGCTGCCGCCCGGCTCGAACGCCGCCGCCACCGCCAAAGTATTGGACAAGGTTTCCGACTTCTACCTGAAGGACCCGGCCGTGCAGTACGCCTTCGCCATCAGCGGCTTCGGCAGCGCCGGCTCCGGCGAAAACCAGGGCCAGGTCATCGCCCGCCTCAAGCCGTTCGCCGAACGCAAGACACCCGATCTCAAGGTGTTCGCCGTGGTGGAACGCGCCAAGAAGGCCTTTGCCAAGATCCGCGGCGCCCAGGTCAACCCGACCATTCCTCCGGCGGTTCGCGAACTGGGCAACTCTTCGGGCTGGGATCTCCAGCTGAAGGACGACGGCGGCCTCGGCCACGACAAGCTGATGGCGGCGAAGAACCAGCTGGTGGGCCTGGCCAACAATGACCCACTGCTGTCTAACACGCGTGCCAACGGCCAGGACGACATGCCACAGCTCAACATCCAGGTCGACTCGACCCGAACCGGCGCGCTGGGAGTGTCGTTGAGTGACGTCAATTCCACGCTGAACGTCGCCCTGGGCGGCACCTACGTCAACGATTTCATCGATCGCGGCCGCGTCAAGCGCGTCTATGTCCAGGGCGACGCGCCCTACCGGATGCGGCCCGAGGACATCAATCGTTGGTTTGTCCGCAACAAGGCCGGCGAGATGGTGCCGTTCTCGGCGATCGGGTCGTCGAGCTGGACCTTCGGCTCGCCCGCCCTGCAACGATACAACGGCGTGCCGTCGGCCGAAATCCAGGGCACGGCGGCGCCGGGCCAGTCGAACGGCAAGGCGCTGACCGAGGTCGAGCAGCTGATCAAGCAACTGCCGCCCGGCATCGGCTACGAATGGACCGGCCTGTCGTTGCAGGAAAAGGAATCGGGCGAGCAGGCCCCTGCCCTCTACGCCATTTCGCTGCTGTTCATCTTCCTGCTGCTGGCCGCCCTGTATGAAAGCTGGTCCGTGCCGTTCGCCGTCATTCTCGTCGTGCCGCTCGGCGTGATGGGGGCGCTGCTGGCGACGTGGATCCGCGGGCTCGACAACGACATCTATTTCCAGGTCGGCCTGCTGGCGACCATGGGCCTGTCGGCCAAGAACGCCATTTTGATCGTCGAATTCGCCAAGACCCTGCACGAGGAAGGCCGGACCCTTGTCGACGCCACCCTGGAAGCCGTGCGCATCCGGTTGCGGCCGATCATCATGACGTCGCTGGCCTTCACCTTCGGCATCCTGCCGCTGGTCTTCGCCAACAGCGCCGGTTCGGGGTCTCAGCACGCCATCGGCACCGGTCTGATCGGCGGCGTGCTGTCGGCGACATTCCTGGCCATCTTCTTCGTGCCGCTGTTCTTCGTGCTGGTGCAACGCCTGTTCCGCCATGATAACCTGCCGCAGGACATCGCAGCCCGCGGAGGCCGGAAATGAGACAGGCCTTGAAATTCACAGCCAGTGCGGCCGCCTTTCTCATGCTCGGCGCCTGCACCCTAGCGCCGCGCTATGAGCGCGAGGCTCCACCGGTGGCGCAGAGCTGGCCGGTGCAGACCCCGACCAGCAATGCCCAATTGCAATCGGGCTCAAGCAGCGAAGCGGTAGCCCAACTAAAATGGCGGTCGCTGTTCGTCGATCCGGCCTTGCAAAAGACCATCGACCTGGCGCTCAGCAACAACCGCGACCTGCGCATCGCCGCGCTCGACATCGAACGCGCCCGTGCCCAGTATCGCATCTCACGCGCCGACCTGCTGCCGTCGTTGGACGGCGGCGTTTCGGGCAGCCGCAGCCATACCGGCTCCGCCAATACCACCACGGGCCTGGCAACCACCTCCGAGAGCTACAGCGCCAATGTCAGCGCCGGCTGGGAACTCGACCTGTTCGGCCGCATCCGTAGCCTGAACAAGGCTGCGCTGGAAAGCTTCTTCGCCACCCGCGAAACCCGCAACGCGGTCGGCATCAGCCTGATTTCGGAAGTCGCCACCGCCTGGCTCAACGTCGCCGCCGACCAGGACAGCCTGAGACTGACCCAGGCGACCTATGCGGCGCGCAAGGACGCCTACGACATCGCCGCCGGCCGCGCCCGCTTCGGTAGCCTGTCCGACCTCGACCTGGCCCAGGCCAAGACCGACATGGAGACCTCGCGCGCCGCCGTGGCGTCCGCCCAGACCAGTCTCGATCAGGACAAGGCCGCCCTCACCCTTCTTGTCGGCGCGACCGTGCCTGACGACCTGTTGCCGCAGGGCCTGAAGGCCGGGCAAGTCGCCGACAGCCTGCCGGTCGGCCTGCCCTCGGACGTTCTGCTGGCCCGTCCCGACGTGCTGGCTGCCGAACACGACCTGAAGGCCGCCAACGCCGATATCGGCGCGGCGCGGGCCGCCTTCTTCCCGACCATTTCCCTGACCGGTTCGAGCGGTTCGGCCAGCCACGACCTCGACGGCCTGTTCAAATCCGGCACCGGCAATTATTCGTACGGCGTCAATGTCAGGGTACCGATCTTCGCCGGCGGCGCCAACGCTGCCGGCCTAAAGGGCGCCAAGACCAGCCGCGACATCGCGCTCGCCCAGTATGAACACTCGATCCAGCAGGCCTTCTCGGAGGTCAGTCAGGCCCTGGCCGTGCGCGCCCGCATCGACGAGCGGCTGGACGCCCAGACCCAGGCCACCGACGCCGCCCGGACGGCGATGAAGCTGTCGCAGGCCCGTTATGACAACGGTACGGACAGCTATCTGACCCTGCTGACGACCCAGCGCACACTATATGCCTCGGAACAGAGCCTGATCGATCTGCAGACCCTGCGGGCGACCAACCTGGTGGCGCTCTACCGGGCGCTCGGCAATGACGACAGCTTGAAATAATAAGAGGAGGCGTCCGGTTCGGACGCCTCCCCTCTTCTCCTATTGCTTCGCCTTGGCGGTTTCGACCGCATAGACGTGGCCCGGTCCCCACATGTTCGAGCGGAAGACGATCCACTTGCCGTCCGGGGTGAACGAGGCGTTCGGTTCGCTGCGGTAGTTGTGGTTCTTCAT
>CAYULN010000282.1:0-17936 GCA_964445605.1 uncultured Caulobacteraceae bacterium
GGTGTCGTTGGAGCAGCACTGGCAGGATGGCATGAAGGACGCCGCTGTAGCCATGCAGGCCGAAAGCTGGAAGCAGTTCAGTGATCCGGACACCGGCCTGGCCGTATATGACTATATCCGGCCGGACAAGATCGTCTGACCAGTGACGTCCTGCTGCCACAACCGGGTGGAAAGCGTTGGTATCAACGCGAAAGCGGTTTGACAGGCAGGGCAAAGCCTGTTGCTTTTCGCTTCTTAAGCGAACGTGCAACCGGATCGGGAGGGGTGCATGGGCAAGGGGCATGACAAGGTCGCGGCCGGTTTGGCGGCGATCCTTTTGCTGGTCGGTGGGCCAGCCATGGCGGCGCGGGCCGACAATCCGGCAGTGCAGGCCGATCAGAAGCTGGCGCCGGAAACCTCAGACATCAAGGCCTTGCAGGCCAAGGCCGAAGCCGGCGACGCCAAGGCGCAGCTGCGCCTGGGTGACGACTATTATGCCGGCAACGGCGTGGCGCAGGACTATGCCGCCGCCTTCGACTTGTACGGCAAGGCCGCGGCGCTTGGTAACGCGGACGCCCAGGCCGAGCTCGGCGTCATGTATTGCAAGGGCGTCGGCGTGGTGCAGGACTACGCCAAAGGGCTAGACTGGAGCCGCAAGGCGGCGGACGGCGGCAGTATCGAGGCCATGTACAATGTCGGCGCCGCTTATGATAACGGCCTCGGGGTCGAACGCGACCTTGGTCAGGCCTTCACCTGGTATCGTAAGGCGGCCGAAGCCGGTTACGACGGCGCTCAGTTCAATATCGGCAACATGTTCGAGACTGGCGAAGGCGTAGCGAAGGACTATGCGGCGGCGCTGAACTGGTACCAGAAGGCGGCCGATCAGGGTTATGCGCCCGCGGAACTGAATCTCGGCCTGATGTATCTACACGGCGACGGCGTGGCCGCGAATACGACACGGGCCCGGGGCCTGATTGAAAGCGCGGCCCGGCAGGGCCTGCCGCTGGCGCAACTCAACATGGCGGAATTCTGCCTCAAGGACGGCGGTGCCGATAGCGAGGTGGCGGCTTATGCCTGGGCGTTGCTGGCCGCTGACGGCGGTGAACGGGACGCCCAGGAATTGCTGCGCCGTCTAGACGCGACCCTGTCCGAAGTCCAGCTTCAGCAGGCGTCGACCCTGGCGGAAAGCTTGTCGCAAATGGCGGCGAAATGAACCGATTTTGCCGGAAAAGCGCAAACGGGCGCTTGCCACGGCTAAGGGGCTTGGCTATACACCCGCTTCTCCGATGGAATGGGCGCTTAGCTCAGCGGGAGAGCACTACCTTGACATGGTAGGGGTCACAGGTTCAATCCCTGTAGCGCCCACCATTCCATCAACAAAAAAGCGCCGGCCAAAATCGAGAATGGCCGGCGCTTTTTGTTTTGGTGTGCACGCGTTACGCGGCGATCAGACGCTCAACCTCGGTGACGATCTCGCGGAGGTGGACGGGCTTTTCCAGCACCTTGGCGTTCGGTGACGCCTTTTGCGCGTTGAGCGCCACGGCGGCGAAGCCGGTAATGAACATGATCTTGAGTTCCGGCTGAATCTGGGCGGCGCGCTTGGCCACTTCGATGCCATCGGCGCCAGGCATGACGATATCCGTTAGCAGCAGGTCGTAGGGGCCGTCGTCGAGTGCCTCGATCGCAGAGTCGCCGTCGGCGCAGCTCACCACGTTGTAGCCCGCGCGTTACAGGGCGCGCGACCGGACGCTCCGCACCGAATCCTCGTCTTCTGCGAGGAGAATCTTTTTCGTGTCACTCATTACAAGAGGTCCCCAGACTTAGCTGATCAAACTGTACCCGAGCCGCGTGGCTGTAAAGGCCGAAATATCTATCTTTGCGGGCAGGCGTAAATTAGGGATGAATACGTGGCAGGAATGTCCTACTAAGGGCTTAAAAATCCGCTTCGTCCGGTGAGTCCTTCTGGCTTTTCGGGCGCAAAGAACGGACCCGAATGCGTCACGAGTACAAATGAACCAGATCATGCCCACGCCCTGGCATCTGCTGCACAGCCCGGAACTGGCTCTCGGGGTCGTGCGCCCGAATGCGGCGGCGGCCAAGGGCGTGGTCTATAGCCTGCCGCATTCCGGCCGTTACTACCCGGAAAGTTTCGTCGCCGAGGCGCGTCAGTCGGGCAGCGCCTTGCGGGCCAGCGAGGACGCCTTTGTCGACGACATGGTGGCGCTGTCGCCGGACCTGGGGGTTCATGGGATTGTCTGCAACTACGCCCGCGCCTTTTGTGACGTCAATCGCAACCCCCTGGAGTTGGATTCGCGGCTGATCCGGGGCGAATTGCCCAAGGCGGCGCTGTCCTTGAGCGCCCGCGTCAAGGCCGGGTTCGGCGTGATTGCCCGGCGGCTGTCGGCCGACCAGGACATCTACAAGCAGCCGTTGGACATGAAAGAGGTCAACCGGCGGCTCGACCTGGTGCACCGGCCCTATCACGAGATGTTACAAAGACTGCTGAAAGAGGCGGCTGTAGACGGACAGGTGACGTTGATCGATTGGCATTCCATGCCTAGCGCCGCGCTGTCCGCCCAGGCGAACGGCGGGGGAAAGCCTGATATTGTTCTGGGGGACCTGCATGGCGAAAGTTGTCATTCCGAGCTGACGCAAGGGGTGCGCAAGCTTTTGGAAGGGGAGGGGTTGCGCGTCGGCCTTAACAAACCGTTCGCCGGCGGTTACATTGTCGAACATTATGGTCGACCGGCCGTCGGACGCCAAGTCTTGCAGATCGAGATCAACCGCGCCATCTACATGGACGAGGCGACGCTGGAACCGAATGGCGGTGTCGCCGTCCTGACCGCCACCTTCCGCAAATTGACGGAGATCCTTACAGCCTAACGCTTTAAGCCTGAGATTGGGAAACCGGTGTCAAATAAGGTATTTTTAGCGAAAAAAAAGCCGCGCTGATCCAGCGCGGCTTAAGTCTACAGGGAGGAAACGCCCAGGAAGGGCATCGACGCCAGAGCGCCGAACACCCTCAAGATAGTTTGCGGTGCAAAATAATGCAACCTTTAAATCACCGGCTCGTGATCACGTATGGTTACAATGTCGAGGAAAGATCACGGCTTTTTTGTGATCGGCAGCCTTAAAAGTCCGATTTGTCATTTTGCGGCGCATCATTTTTGCCGCCGTTTTGCGCAGATGCGGGATAAGCGGGCCGCACTGGTGTCGGATAGGGATGTTCTTCAAGGAGTTCGCGCAACTGGCGCAAGCCACGCGCCGCCTGGGAACGCGATTGCCGCCAGCCGAGCAGGGCGATGGCGCCGATGCTGGCGAGGACCAGATAGGCCGGCCCGAATAGCCAGGCAGCCGAAGCGATTGAGAAATAATAGCCGCGCACGCCCTGGGAAAAGTTTGACATGGCGGGTTCGACGATATTGCCCATGGCAATGGACAGCTTTTCGGCGCTATCCTTGTCCATATATTCCGGCAGCGAGCCCATGGCGGCGGCGAGATAGTTCATCTGGCGCAGCGACCAGATGAAATTGAGCAGGCCGCGCGTCAGGCAGACGACGATCAAGGCCAGCTTAAGCCGGAAGATGAGGGGAGAGGCCGCCTGCACGCCCAGGGTTTCCACGGATTGCAGTGGCAGATTGCTGGAAAACAGCACGCCGCCGATCGCGGCGATCAACAGCAGGTTGGCGGAAGAGAAGTTGGTCGCCGAATTGACGGCGTGGCCCATCAGGTTGGAATCGTACAGTTTGAAGCTGCGGATGGTCATCTCCTTCATCCACGCCTGTCGGACGATGCTCAGGTCCTTGGCAATCAGGCCGGACTTCTTGGAGATGCTTTGCAGGAAGGGCTCATAGCCCAGCCAGCAGAACAGGAAGACGCACAGGGCGACAATGTCGAGCGGGCTTTCCTGCGCGGCATGGATAAGATGGGTCAGGGCGGACATTGCAGCCTCTAGGAACTGGAGCCGGTGTTTCTGTGCCGGAACATGACACGCGAATCGCTTTTCCGACTCATTTTTTGTCGCCTCATGTTATCCCAAAAAGGCGCGCGTATCAGTCAGGCACTTTTGGGCATGAGGATTGTTAAGCGTTCTTTTTATCGCGTTTGAACCGAATGTGCGTTGGGTGCGTAAAAATTGCGTTTCTTCGCTTGTGCGAGACGGAGCCTGCGCCTATGAAGACCGCACGTTTGACCTTAAAAACATTAAGAAACACATGAATATCGACAAAGTTTCCGTTGGTCCCAACCCGCCCTGGGATTTTCACGCTGTCATCGAGATTCCGCAGGGCGGCATGCCGGTGAAATATGAAATGGACAAGGCGTCGGGCGCTCTGTTCGTCGACCGGTTCCTGTATACGTCGATGTATTATCCCGGCAATTACGGTTTCATCCCCCACACCCTGGCCGACGATGGCGATCCATGCGACGTCATGGTGGTGGTGCCGACGCCGGTTTATCCCGGCGTGGTCATCCGGTCGCGGCCGATCGGGGCGCTGATCATGGAAGACGAAGCCGGCCGCGATGAAAAGATCCTGGCCGTGCCGGTCGACAAGCTGCATCCTTTCTACGCCAATATCGTCAGCTATCGCCAGATGCCGCCGATCTTCATCGACCAGATCACCCACTTCTTCGCCCACTACAAGGATCTGGAGAAGGGCAAGACGACCAATGTCATCGGTTGGGTCGAGCCGGAAGCGGCGGCACAATTGATCCGCGACGGTCAGGAGCGGCTGGCGCAAAAGGTGGGGTGACCTGCGGGTCACTTTCGCCAAGCAAGTGAAATTGCCACAATTACGCCACATTTGAGCGAACGAGTGTCATTTGTTAATAAGATTTTTTCCTTAAACTCGAAAAATTATTGCAATTGCTACCGGTATCAGCGGAAAATTTTGATATTCGCGCCCCGATTTCAGAAATTTTTGCACTGCAACCCAAAATCGCCTTGTAATACAGTTACATGATGGGCCGCTCGAATATTGCGGTACCGGCTTATGGTCTGGTTTTATGTATCTTTATCTATATATATGGCCGACCAGAGTAAAGCGTGTGTGTTGATCCGTGGCCGGATGCTGTGTGTGCCCCCGGCCGCTGCTAAGAACCGTTATTCACCTTAATATGTCTAAAAAGAAAATGATGGCTAATTCCTCCCCGAATGTGGCCTCGCGTCTTTATGCTTTGGCGGTCGCGCGCGATACAGCCAATTTAGTTGATGCGGATGCCGCCCTGGCGCTGGCCCGCGCTTCAGCCCGGACCCTGATGGCCCTGTCGCCTCAGGCCGCCCTGCTGATGCGCAGCTTTGCCCAGGAAGAAATCGACCGCCTGTCGCTCGACTGCACGGAAGAGTCGCTTGGCTCGATTGCCCTGATCAAGGACGCGGTCAATATCGTCTGAGATCTTTTCCTCCCCGGAAAAGAAAAGGCGGCCTTTGCAAAAGGCCGCCTTTTTTGTCGTTTGGACCGAGTCCTTAAGCGGCCGTGGTGTCGTGCACTTCGGCTGCCGGGCCGTTTTTCTTCATCGATTCAATGGCGTTCTTGGCCGAGGCCTTGGACGAATAGCCTTCGGTCCAGAAAATGCTTTCGCCGTTATAGGTGAAATAGGCGACAAACTCGCCCTTCTTGTTCTGCCGGATTTCAAATTTGTGAGCCATGACTGGTCTCCCCTTAATGGTGCAAAAATGCCAGGGGATTTCGCGCCGCAGGCGGTATCGAGTCAAGTGCAAATTAAAGACGCACTTACCGCGCCTGGCGCAGGCCCAAATACCAGAGAAGGTTGAGGAAAACCCCCTTTACGAAGGGCAGGGTAATCAGGGTCAGAACGCCCATGGTGCCGACCATGACCGGCAGGACCTTTTCCGGCGGATAATCGGTAAAGACATGCAGCAGGAAGGCCGGGCCGATAACGAAGTGGCCGACCAGCAGTATGGTGAGGTAGGCCGGGCCGTCGTCGCACGGATAGACGCTCAGCGGCGTATCGCAGACGCTGCAGGTGTCGACGATCTTCAGATAACCGCGAAAGGCTGAACCCTTGCCGCAGCACGGGCATTTGCGCTGCAGGCCGCGCAGTAGCGCTGTGCCGAGACTGACCCCTTGCTTGGCCATGACGAAAATCCTTCCGCTTTCAATACCTGACGGATATAGTCGGAATCGCCGGCATTTGCCATGTGGTCAGGTGCCGCACGTAGTTTTTTGTCGCTCAGGCGCCGCGGGGCTCGCGCAAACGTGCGCGGCGGCCGGTCGGCCTTGCCAAACCGCAGGCGGTTTGGAAAATTCTGAAAAAACACTTGCAAAATCATATAAAGATATCTTTATATCATTATATGAATAAGCCCGTGACTCCGGCCACCGATTTCAACAGCCTGCTCGAAGCCCTCAAGGCGGCGGGTGAGCCGACGCGCTTGCGTCTGCTGCGGCTGTTGGCGCGTGAAGAATTGTCGGTCATGGAGCTGGTATCGATCCTCGGCCAGAGCCAGCCGCGCATTTCTCGCCACCTGAAACTGATGGCCGAAGCCGGGCTGATAGAACGGTTTCCCGACGGGGCGTGGGTGTTCTACCGGCTGTCATCGTCGCCCGCCGTGCGGCCGCTGATCGATGTCATTCTGGAATTGCTTGACGACTCCTTTGCCGAGGACTTGTTCCACCTGGAAACCGTGCGGGTGTCGCGGCGCAAATCGGCCGAGGGCTATTTCGAAACCATCGCGCCGAAGTGGGATGAAATCCGCAGCCACTACGTCTCGGAAGACGATGTCGAGGCGGCGATGCTCAAAGTCCTGGGCGATGAGCCGTTCGAAGCGCTGGTCGATCTGGGCACCGGTTCCGGCCGAATGCTGACCCTGCTGGCGGCCCGAGCCAAGACGGCGATCGGGCTCGACCTGTCGCAGCACATGCTCAACATCGCCCGTGCCAAGGCGTTTGACGCCGACCTGAAGGACGTCGATTTCCGTCACGGCGATATCTATGACACGCGCCTGCCGTCGCAGTGCGCCGACTTGATCGTCATCCACCAGGTGCTGCACTTCCTCAGCGAGCCGGGCCGGGCGATCGCCGAAGCGGCGCGCCTGTTGAAGCCGGGCGGGCGGCTGCTGATCGCCGATTTCGCCCACCACAATCTTGAGGTGATGCGCGAGCAGTATCAGCACCGGCGGCTCGGCATGCTCGACGAGGACATGCGCGCCTGGTTCAAGGCGGCCAAGCTGGTGCCCGGCACGCCGACATCCTTGCCACCCAAGAATGCCAAGGGCCTGACCGTCAGGATCTGGCTGGCGCGCAAGGCCTGATTTCCATTTCACACCCGATCAGTGGGCCCGTCATGAATCCCGTTCTCAATACCAGTTTCGAAAGCCGCCTGGCGCCCATCGCCCGCTCCCTGGCCGACGGTGGCCGCGACATGTGCATTTCCTTCGAGTTCTTCCCGCCGAAGACCGAAGAAATGGAAGAGACCCTGTGGGCGTCGATCGGCCGGCTGGCGCCGCTTTCGCCGTCGTTCGTGTCGGTGACCTACGGCGCCGGCGGATCGACGCGTGAGCGCACGCATCGCACGGTCAAGCGGATCATTGACGAAACGGCGCTCAAGCCGGCCGCCCACCTGACCTGTGTTGAGGCGTCGCGTGAAGAGGTCGATGACGTCATCCGCAGCTATTGGGATGCCGGCATTCGCCATATCGTGGCTTTGCGCGGCGACCCGCCTTCGGGCTTCGGCAACTATACGCCGCGCAACGATGGCTATATGAATGCCACCGAGCTGACCCAGGCGATCAAGCGCATCAACGATTTTGAGGTCAGCGTCGGCGTCTATCCGGAAAAGCACCCGCAAAGCCCGTCCAAAGCCTTCGATCTCGACGTGCTGCGGCAGAAGGTCGACGCCGGGGCGACGCGCGGCATCAGCCAGTTCTTCTTTTCGCCGGAAATCTTCCTGCGTTACCGGGATGCCGTGGCCGATGCCGGGATCAAGATCGACCTGACGCCGGGCATCATGCCGGTGACCAATTTCAAGGGCCTTCGCCGGATGGCGGCGGCCTGCGAGGCCAATATCCCGGACTGGCTGGCCGGCCTGTTCGACGGCCTCGACGACGATGCGGAGACGCGCAAATTGCTGGCGTCGGCGGTGGCGGTGGAGCTGTGCCTGGAACTGGAGCGCGAAGGCGTGCGCAACTTCCATTTCTACACGCTCAACCGCGCCGATCTGGTGTATGCCATCTGCCGCATCTTAGGTGTAAAGGAGGGTGCCCAATGACCCGTACGGAACGTGTTGCCATTCTAAAAGCGGCGGCGAAAGAGCGCATCCTGATGCTCGACGGGTCGTGGGGCGTGATGATCCAGCGGCGCGGCCTCGACGAGGCCGATTTCCGCGGCGAACGCTTTGCCCACCACAAGGGGCAGCTCAAGGGCAATAACGATATCCTGTGCCTGACGCGGCCGGACATCATCGCCGACCTGCACAACCAGTACTATGCGGCGGGCGCCGATATTTCCGAGACCAACACGTTCTCGGCGACGACGATTGCCCAGGACGACTATCATCTCGACCTGCAGGCGTGCATCGACATCAACCGCGAAGGTGCCAAGATCGCCCGCAAGGTGGCCGACGAATGGACGGCCAGGGAACCGGACAAGCCGCGCTTCGTCGCCGGCTCGATCGGGCCGCTGAACAAGATGCTGTCGATGTCGTCGGACGTCAACGATCCCGGCGCACGCCTGGTCACCTTCGACCAGGTCTATCAGGCCTATCGCGAGCAGATTTCGGCCCTGTACGAAGGCGGGGTCGACCTGTACCTGATCGAGACCATCACCGACACGCTGAACTGCAAGGCGGCGATCAAGGCGGTGCTCGACCTCGAGGATGAAGGCCAGGAAAAGCTGCCGATCTGGATTTCCGGCACCATCACCGACCGGTCGGGGCGGACGCTGAGTGGCCAGACGGCTGAGGCCTTCTGGAACTCGGTCAAGCACGCCAAGCCGTTCGCGGTCGGGTTCAACTGCGCGCTCGGGGCCGACCTGATGCGGCCGCACGTCGCCGAGCTGTCGCGCGTCGCCGACTGCCTGGTGGCGGCCTATCCCAATGCCGGCCTGCCCAACGCCATGGGCCAGTACGACGAGGAGCCGCACGAAACGGCGCATGAACTGGAGCAATGGGCCAAGGACGGCATCGTCAATATCCTTGGCGGCTGTTGCGGCACGACGCCCGATCACATAAAGCATGTCGCCGATGAAGTGCGCGGCATCGCGCCGCGCCAGGTTCCCGATCGGCCCAAGGCCCTGCGCCTGGCCGGGCTGGAGCCGTTCGAACTGAACTGAGGCCATGCGCACCACGATCCTTTTTGGCGGCTCGAGCCGCGAACGCCTTGTTTCCGTCGCCTCGGCCCAGGCGCTGTGCGAAGCCTTGCCGGAGGCCGATCTGTGGTTCTGGGACCACGACGGCACGGTCAATGCGACGTCGCGGGCGTCGCTGCTCAGCCACGCTAAGCCGTTCGAGGTGGCGTTCCAGGCGGATGGCATCCTGATCGGCGATGTGGCGGGCGCGCTGGATCGGGCCGGGGATCGCGTGCTGGTGCTGGGCCTGCACGGCGGCTCGGCGGAAAATGGCGAGTTCCAGGTGCTGGCCGAAGCGCGGGGCGTGCCGTTTACCGGCTCGGGCTCGGCAGCGTCGCATCTGGCGTTTGACAAGACGGCGGCCAAGCGGTTCGCCGGTCTGGCGGGCGTGCATTCGCCGTCGAACGTGACGCTGGACGAGATGGACGAAGCGTTTGCCCACTATGGCAAGCTGATCGCCAAGCCGGCCCAGGACGGATCATCGTTCGGCCTGATCTATGTCAACGCCACGCAGGACCTGGCGGCGGTGCGCAAGGCGGCCGCGACGGCGCCCTACGTCATCGAGCCGTTCATCGCCGGTTCGGAAGCGACCTGCGGCGTGCTGGAGCAGGCCGATGGTTCGGTGATCGCCTTGCCGCCGGTCGAGATCGTGCCGGCCGACGGCCAGTTCGATTTCAACAGCAAGTACCTGGCGGCGGCGACACAGGAAATCTGTCCGGCGCGCTTCCCGGCGGAGATCAATCAACAATTGATGGCGTTGGCGGTGCGCGCGCACAAGGCCATGAGCTGCCGCGGTTATTCGCGCTCGGACTTCATCATCGGCAAGGATGGGCCGGTCTATCTGGAGACCAACACCTTGCCCGGCCTGACCAAGGCGTCGCTATACCCGAAGTCGCTGAAGGCGCAGGGGATCGGTTTTGTCGACTTCCTGAATGGGCAGATCGAACTGGCGGTAAAAAGGACAGCGCGTTGACCCCCACCTTTATCAATATCGGCGAGCGCACCAATGTCACGGGTTCAGCCAAGTTCAAGAAGCTGATCGTCGAGGGTAACTTCACCGAGGCGCTTAATGTGGCGCGCCAGCAGGTCGAGGCTGGCGCCCAGATCATCGACGTCAACATGGACGAGGGCCTGCTCGACAGCGTCGTCGCCATGCGCACCTTCCTGAACCTGCTGGCGGCGGAGCCGGATATCGCCCGCGTGCCGGTCATGGTCGATTCTTCGAAGTGGGAAGTCATCGAGGCCGGGCTGAAGTGCGTGCAGGGCAAGTGCATCGTCAACTCGATTTCGATGAAGGAGGGCGAGGACATCTTCCGCCATCACGCCCGTGAGTGCCTGAAATACGGTGCGGCGGTGGTGGTCATGGCCTTCGATGAGGTGGGCCAGGCCGACACGGCGGCGCGTAAGGTCGAGATCTGCACGCGCGCCTACAATATCCTGGTCAACGAAGTCGGCTTCCCGCCGGAAGACATCATCTTCGACCCAAACATCTTCGCCGTGGCGACCGGGATCGACGAACACAACAACTATGCCGTCGACTTCATCGAAGGGACGCGGGCCATCAAGCAGACCCTACCGTTCGCGCGGGTGTCGGGCGGCGTGTCGAACGTCAGCTTCTCGTTCCGCGGCAACGAGCCGGTGCGCCGGGCGATCCACTCCGTGTTCCTGTACTATGCCATCCAGGCGGGCATGGACATGGGCATCGTCAATGCCGGCGACTTGCCGGTCTATGACGACATCGACCCGGAGCTGCGCGAGGCGGTCGAGGATGTCATCCTCAATCGCAAGCAACGGCATAATATCAGCAATACCGAATACCTGGTCGACCTGGCTCCGAAGTACAAGGGCGAAAAGGGCCAGGTGCAGGTGGCTAATTTGGCCTGGCGCGAAGGTACGGTCGAGGAGCGCCTGAAGCACGCTTTGGTCAACGGCATTACCGAATTTATCGACGCCGACACCGAAGAGGCGCGTCAACAGGCCGAACGCCCGCTGCACGTCATCGAAGGGCCGTTGATGGCGGGAATGAACGTGGTCGGCGACCTGTTCGGCGCGGGGAAGATGTTCCTGCCGCAGGTGGTCAAGTCAGCGCGCGTCATGAAGCAAAGCGTCGCCTATCTGATGCCGTTCATGGAAGCGGAAAAAGGCGGCGGCGAGCACAAGGCGGCCGGTAAGGTGCTGATGGCCACCGTCAAGGGCGACGTCCACGACATCGGCAAGAACATCGTCGGCGTCGTGCTCCAGTGCAACAATTACGAGGTCATCGACCTGGGCGTCATGGTGCCGTGCGACCGCATCCTCGACGAAGCGAAGAAGCACAAGGTCGACATGATCGGGCTTTCCGGTCTGATCACGCCCAGCCTGGACGAGATGGTATTCGTGGCGCGGGAGATGCAACGCACGGGCTTCGATATCCCGTTGCTGATCGGGGGGGCGACGACGTCGAAGACGCACACGGCGGTCAAGATCGAGCCGGGTTACCAGAGCAACCAGGTGGTCTATGTGCTCGACGCCTCGCGGGCCGTGGGCGTGGTGTCGAACCTGCTCAGCGAGACCGAACGCGACGGCTTTGTCGAGCAGACCAAGGCGGATTATGCCAAGGTGCGCGAAGCCTATGGCCGGGGCAATTCGCAGCCACGCTCAAGCCTGCCGGAAGCGCGGGACAACCGGTTCAAGATCGACTGGGCGGCCGAACCGCCCGTCAAGCCGTCGTTCCTGGGTTTGAAGACGTTTTCGCCCTACGACCTGCACGATCTGGCCGAGCATATCGACTGGACGCCGTTCTTCGCCACCTGGGAACTAGCCGGAAAATATCCGGCTATTCTGGAGGACGATGTGGTCGGCGAGGCGGCGCGCGGATTGTTCAAGGACGCGCAGGACATGCTCAAGCGCATCCTCGACGAAAAGTGGTTCGAGGCGCGCGGCGTCGTCGGCTTCTGGCCGGCCAACGCCAATGATGACGACGATGTTGAAGTCTACGAAGACGAAAGCCGGTCGAAGGTCATCGCCACTTTCCACACCCTGCGCCAGCAGATGAAGAAGACGCGCGAAGGCCAGTCCAACGCGGCCCTGTCGGACTTTATTGCCCCGAAAGGCACGCCGGACTGGATCGGCGGCTTCGCTGTGACCGCTGGCCATGGTGAAATGGAAATCGCCAAGGATTTCAAGGCCAAGGGTGACGACTACAACGCCATCCTGTCGACGGCGCTGGCCGACCGGCTGGCCGAGGCCTTCGCTGAGGCCCTGCACAAAAAGGTGCGGCGCGAATTGTGGGGCTATGCAGCGGACGAAACGCTCGACATCGAAGGCCTGATCGCCGAGCAGTACAAGGGCATCCGTCCGGCGCCGGGCTATCCGGCCCAGCCGGACCACACCGAAAAGTGGGTGCTGTTCGACCTGCTCGATGCCCGGGCGCGCACCGGCATGGATCTGACGGAAAGCCTAGCCATGACGCCGCCGGCCAGTGTTTCGGGCATGTATTTCGCCCACCCGAAGGCGCACTATTTCGGCGTCGGCAAGATCGAAAAGGATCAGGTCGAGGACTATGCCCGCCGTAAAGGCTGGGCGGTCGATGAGGCGGAGCGGTGGTTGAGCCCGATCCTGAACTACGTACCGTAGCCAGGAGCTGTCTTATACCGCGTCGGCGACGTCGATGGGCGAAACGGATGCCGCGTTATTTTGCGCGGCATAGGCTTGTGCCTGATTGACGAAGTGGTCGCGGTTATGGCGCTCGGCAAAGTTGGCCGCGCGGGTATAGCTGGCCAGGGCTGCCGCTTTGTCACCCTGGTTATCGTGGATGTGACCGGCGTTCTCCGCATAGATCGGGTTGACCGGGCAGAGTTCGGCGGCCCGCAAGATGGCGTCGCTGCCGCGTTGTTCCCAGCCGCCACGCCGCAACGTATAACCGGCAAGATATTGGACCTGGGCGTTTCCGGGATATTCGTCCGCAAGTTTTGCCGCGCGAAGGCAGTCGTTGGGATCGCTTTCCGCCGCCGCGGCGCGCAGCCAGGTGTCAACGGCATAGCGCATGAAGATGCGCGGATCGTTGCGATCCATCGCCCCGGCGGCCAAAGCCTTGCCTTCGGTGAACCGATTGCCGAAGATCAGGGCCCGGGCCCTGACGACATCGCGATCAGGAGAGTTTCCCGGAATTTCATCCAGGATCCGCAGCGCCTCAACACCCCCACCGGTGTCCATCAGGAGCGCCGCCTTTTCGATACCGTCATCGACGTCCGAGGTTAGATAGGCGCGCCAGAATTCGCGTGCGGTCAGGGTCCCCTGATAACGGAGCCGGTGCGGTGTCTCGCGGGTTACCCATTTGAGGCCAAGTCGGCGGGCCACCGACGGGTGTATCGGCGTCTGTTGAAAGGCCGAGGGCTCATTGCTTACCCAGTCGTTGAGGGCCCCAGGCACCACCGAGGTGTCCCCGCCGACTATGCCGAGGACGAATTCGATCGCCGCCTTCACGGCAGGGTAGGTGACCGCGACATAGGGATGGTAAAAACAATGGAACGTCGGTTCCGTCGCGAAGCGCTTTTCAATACCGTCCCAAAGGGTAACGTCGGACCGGCTTTCGAGGTCACGGATCGCTGTCCTGTTGCGTTCGGCAACCGAATCCAGATCCGTCAGGGCGCCATAGTCCATGGCTTCGTATTCGTCGAGTATGGCCTCGGTCTCGCCGCCGCGCCGCCACAGCGCCTTGAACTGGTCGTCGCCGAGGGGCCACTCGAAAAGCGTTGGGCGATCCGCCGGCTCATCACCGCGTTCGCCGGCGAATGGCCACAGCGAGGTGCAATAGACAACTGGGAACCGGAAACGGGTTACCCCGGGTTTCAGGTATTGTTCGATCGGACAGCGCTCGTTTTTCTGCACCTGCTCCAGCAGGATCGTGCATTCCGACAGCTGTTTCGCCTGGACTTCAGTGAACGGCTTATAGGTTTCCACCAGGTGGACCGGAATGTCAGCCGCCGCCAGTACACTCAGCAGACCGTTGCGTATGGGCTCGCCCTGGCAGTTGGAATAAACGACGATACTGTGGCCCAGGCTCATGTGGTTCCCCGCTTGGCGTCCCACGAAAGGCGGGCGTCGCCAGCATGCGCCCGTGAAGGGTCCGCCGGGCTATATGGGCTTGGGGACGCTCGCCGGTCAACTGTCGACAGCCACGGGTGCCACTAAGAAATGATGGCGGCCGAAGTGTCAGCCCGCGGTTTTACTGGGGGCGGAAGGATGGCCGGTATCGCCCTTCATTGCGGCTTTCGCTTCGTCCGACAGGGTGATCTTGACGGCGGGTCGCGGCGTCTGGGCTTGTTGTGGCTGAGGTTTCTGATCGGGCTTTGGCTTGTCGGCGGCTGTCTTTTCGGCTTCCGCCTTGGCAGCGGCGGCCAGAGGATCCTTCAGATAGTATTCTGGGCGCGTCGGATTGAACACCTTCGCCGTCGGGAAGGGGTTGATGCAGATGTTCAGATAATCCATGCTGTACATGTGCGTCCTCCGGTGTTCTACCGGCCGAAAATCCTGCCTTGGTCCTCAAAAGATACGTTTACCAAGACGTGTATTATATCCCCAGAATCTAAATGAAGGGTAAAATGGCGTGCGCCGCAGCATATAGGTCGTGCGGTCTTCGTATACCTTGCGGAAATGACACACAAATTTCTGTCCCTGACTCGGCAGGGACAGGATTTGGAATCGCCTGAGAGCGGTATTGGGTTAGTTCTTCTCGCCGCCCCAGCCGAGCTTCTGGCCGAGAGAGGAGTCGTAGGACGATGACGTGCCGGATGCACTCTGAGGTTGACTTTCCGAAGTGGCGGCCGGAGGCGTCGGCGGCAAGGCTTGGGCCTGCTTGACGCGGCGGCCGATGGTGTTGCTGGCGATAGCGTCGTCGCCGTCCTGGCTAACGGTCTGGGCTGTCAGCTTCGGCTTGGGCAGTTCGCTGTAGTCGTGCGGCCCACCGGAATTGAGCGCCTCGCTGATGGCGGAGGCTTCCTCGTCGGTGGCCATCTCGGCGAACAGGTTGGGATGGCCGGAAATACGCACGGCGGCGTGTTCGCAATCGCCGGGCAATTGCCAGCTGTCGTACGCGTAGGCGGCCTTGTGGATTTCGGCGGTACGGGCCGGCGCCCAGGCGTCGTAGCCGCGCTTACGGGCCTTTTCCGCAGCGGCGCGGCCGGTCTCTGTCTTGCCCTGGCTGGACAAGGTGAGGGCAGCTTCGTAGGCGCGCAGGTAGGAGCGGCCGATGGTCTGGATGCGGTCGTCGACCGGTTCCAGTGGCCCGATGATCTCAGCCAGTTGCATGTCGCCGGACAGGATGCCGTGACACCAGGCGACGCGCTGGAAATCGTCCTTGGGGGCATCGTCGATCGTCGGCGTATGCAAGGTGCCATCGGCATTGACCGCGGGCGGCGTCGGATCGGCGGGCGCAGCAGCGGCGGGTTTGGACTTGGCTTTGCGGGTTCTGGCATCGGCCGTGGGCGTCAAACAAAGCGTGGTGGCGGCGGCGATAAGAATGGACGTGACAAAGGGACGCAAAGAGATGGCTCCAAACCCTGAAAAAACGAGAGGTTCATGGACCCAGCCGATCGCGCCGGCAAGGCGTCTCCCCTGATAAATCCTGTCTATACGCCAAATTGGGCACAAAATCGCCCGCCATTCGTCTTTTTTGCAAGACGGGAAGGTTTGGCTGCGTTCACCACACGCATTAAAAATTCTTAAGCACGCGTTTGGGCAAAATGCGCTATAAGCAAGGCGTTTGAGGCGCATAATGTCATTTTGGAAAAACCTGGCCAGGCTGGCGGTCCGTCAGTTCGACCCGGCGGAGTGTACCGAATGTCCGAAGGGGCAGCCGGGCGCCGATCCGGCCTTCGCCACCGCAGTTACCGCTTTAGGGGCGAAGCTGGCCATGGCCGATGGCCTGGCGGACGATCAGGAGCAATCGGCCTTCCTGCGCGTGTTTCAGCCGGACGAGGCAGGACGGCGCGACGTGCTGCGACTGTACGACCTGGCGCGGCAGACCTCGCTCGGCTTCGAGTCCTACGCCAAGCGCCTGGCCAAGCGTTATGCCCAATGTCCGAAGATCCTGGAAGACGTGCTGGAAGGCCTGTTCCATATCGCCGTGGCCGACGGTCACCTGAGCCATGCCGAAGAGTCTTACCTGGAAACCGTGGCCAAGCTATTCGGCATCAAGAAAGCCACCTATCGCAGCATCCGTTCCGGCTATGTCGAGCCGGAGGCGGATGACCCGTACGTCGTTCTCGGCCTGAAGCCGAACGCCAGCGACGAAGAGGTGCGGGCGGCGCGGCGGGCGCACTTAAGCGACTTCCATCCCGACCGCATCCGGGCACGCGGCCTGCCGGCCGATTTCGAGGTGCTGTACACCCAGAAAACAGCGCGCATCAACCTGGCCTACGACCAGATCGTGCAGGAGCGCAGCCTGTAAATCATGCCGAGCCGCATGCACATTTTTGTGAGGTTTTTCGCCAAGGCTTTGCCGCGTTTCTGTTGGGAAAATAGCGGCGCTCTTTTTGCCATTGTGCTTAAAAAAAATTTAAAATTTGGCCCGTTTACTGCTGAGGAGGTTGACGTCGCCCTATTTCGTGCCAATCTGGTTGGTATTGGGACGCGTGTTGGTCCCATTCAGTGCTGAAGTGGTTAGAGTAAAAATGACAGACCGTGATACGTCCTTCGCGTCGCTGAAGCGCAATTACCGCCCCTGGGGGCAGGTGCGCCGGAAAAATCTGATGACCCGCATTCTCCATATTCTCAGCATGTCGATTCTCGGCCTGGCGGTGCTTGCCGCCTTGGCGCTTCTGGCCGTTTTCGCCGCTTCGCTGGCGGTGGTCGGCGTGGCGGCCCTGGCTCTGTTCACCCTGGGTGCCTTCATTGCCCGCAAGCCGGCGCGTATCTTCGTTCGCGCCCGCGATGACGGCAAGGGCGTCTATGAGGCGCGCAAGAAGGGTTCGACCTGGAGCGTCTACTAGAAAGCGTCTTCATTCCCATGAGTTTCACCCCGCATCGGCCCGCCGGTGCGGGGTTTGCTTTTGCAGCTTGGAAAGGGGCGAGGGTTGAGCTAGGTCTTGCCGATGATCGAACTGCCGTCGCCCAATTTCAACGAACGCCGAAGCCCGCCCGACATGGCGGTGCTGCACTATACCGGCATGACATCGGCAAAGGCCGCGCTCGACCGGCTGTGCGATCCGGCCGCCCAGGTGTCCAGCCATTATTGCGTCGATGAAGACGGCACGGTCTACCGCCTGGTGCCGGAAGAGCGACGCGCCTGGCATGCCGGCGTGTCGTACTGGAAGGGTGAAACCGACATCAACGGTGTTTCCATCGGCATCGAGATCGTCAATCCCGGGCATGAATTTGGCTACAATGACTTTACCTCCGCGCAGGTCGATGCGGTGATCGGTCTGCTCGACGGCATGCGGGAGCGCTGGGATATTCCGGATCACCGCATTCTCGGCCATTCCGATGTGGCGCCGGACCGCAAGATCGATCCCGGCGAGAAGTTCCCCTGGCGCCGCCTGGCCGAGTCCGGCCACGGCCTGTGGCTGGAACCGCCGGCCTCGCCCGGCGCGCCGCTCGGCCTCGGCGACGAGGGCACGGGGGTGTTCGCCCTCCAGGCCGGCCTGACGCGCCTAGGCTACGACAGCGTCCCTT
>CAYULN010000283.1:0-11136 GCA_964445605.1 uncultured Caulobacteraceae bacterium
GGCGGCGCCTTCGACCTCTGCACCCTCCCCCGCCAAAGCCACCCTTTAGCCTTTTCCCTGGCCGTGGCGGTGATCGCCATGGCCATCAGCGGCGCCGCCATCGCCTGGCGGTGGCAGCAATACGAAGCCGTCGACACGGCCGCCATCGCGGACACCTCGCCGGTCCAGGTTTCGTTGCCGCCCGAAGATTTCGCCGACGCCCAGGTGGTGCACGGCCGCCTGGTGGTGCTGACCCCGCCGGTTTATGCCCAGCCCGCCGGACCGATGGTAACTTTGATGGCGCGCGAAGACATGCCGCAAACGGCCGAGGCCCTGACGCGGGACAGCGTCACGCCGGAGCCGGAAAGCGAACCGGAAGCGCCGGCCGAAATCGAAGCGCAGATCGACGCTGACCCGACCCCGGCCGAAACGATCGGCGGCGGACCGGCCGCCGAAAGGGCTGATGACTCGTTTTAACTCTGGGCCACCAGATACGTCCGGTTCGCCTCGCTGAGTTCGAAGCGGACTTCACCGCGCCGGTAATCGATCGTGACGCGATCGAATTGGCGCAGGAAATTCATGCCGAGCAGCAGGGCCGGTTCGTCGGCCAGCCCCCAGGCCGCGAAGCTGGCCGTATCGGAAATGGCCAGCAGGCTGTTCTCGACCGTCATTTCCTGCAGCCGGATGGAGTTGGTGGTAATGACCTCGCCCTGGGTTTCGCCGCCGGTCACTCCGGTCAGGACGATGGGCCCCAGGTCCTGGAAACGCACCCGCCGAGCCTGGAGGGCGGTTAGGAGGGCTGAATTGCCCATGCTGACCTCGGCGCCGCTGTCGACGAAGGCCGCGGCCGGTACGCCGTCCACCCAGCAGTGCTTGGCGCTCAGTCGGCCCTGGCTGCCGTGCATGACCACCCGGATGGTGTCCCCGTCCGACGCCAGCGACCTCTGCCGCGAACCCGGCGGGTCGATATGCATCAGGTGATGGTGAAAGTCGAAGGTCACCCGGCTGTCGGCGATGGCGTCGAGGCCGAGATAGCCGTCCACCAGCAGATACTGGCGCGGCAGAACCGGCACGCGCGCGTTGGTCAGCGCGAACGGTCCGTAGTTCAGACTGTCCACCTTTACCAGGTCGGCGGGAATCTGGCGCACTACCCCGTCGATCGTCACCCGTCCGATCGGCGCCAGGTTCAGTTCGGCGGCCACCGTGTCGGCGATCACCGACCGTTCCGCGCCGGTGTCGACGATGAAGTGATACGGCCCGGCGCCGTTTATATGGACTTCGACGGTCAAACGCTGCGACGCGTCGTTGCGGGTGGCGATGTCGGCGGACGGCGGCGGCTCCGGCGCCGGCGCGGCGTCAGGGGTCTGCGCCCGGGCGGACCCGGCGGCCAACAGCGCGGCCAACCCGCTCAGGGCGGCGCGACGCGACGGCGCCCCCTTATGGATAAACGGAAACCCTGCCCCTGGCTTCATCCTGCCCTCCCCGGCTTATGATCTCAGGTAGGGAAATAATACCCCTGTCCGTGCCGGGCGTACACTGTGTCCAAGCACCTTTTTTGATCGGGAAAGCCAGTCAGCTTTCCTGACTAAAAAAGGGCGTCGGAACAGAATAAGCGATCGCTTCACGCCGCCTCCAGATAAGCCGCCAGATTATCCAGCGTCCTGCCGGTATTGTCGGCGACGCCCAGGCTGAGAAACTGCGTCAGATGATCTGGGGAAGCGCAAGCGATCGACACAGTGATCTCGGTTCGTCCGGCGCGCTCGACGAATTCGATCCGCCCCTTGGCGCCCATGGCGTCGAACACCAGCCGGTCGGGCGGAACGATGTCGCGGTACGTGCCTTCGAAGGCGAAACCGCCGGCGTGCGCCTCGTGGACAAACCGGAATGCGCCGCCCGGACGCAGATCGATCTGGCACTCCCGCAGGGGAAGGCCGTCCGGATCCCACCACCGGGCGACGATGTCCGGCGTGGTCCAGGCCTCAAACACCCTGGCTGCCGGCGCCGCGATGGCGCGCCGCAGGCGGATGGTGTTGCTGGCCGTGTCGACTTCGGCGCGGGTCGGGATTTTAGTCATCTCTGTCATCGGGTTGTCCATTCTGGCTCACGCCGTTCAGATAGGTTTCGAGATTGTCGAAGCGTTGATCCCACTGCCGGCGGAAATCCTCCAGCCACTTCGATAGGGTTTCGACCCCCTGCCGATTGAGGCGGCGCGGGCGCCGCTGGGCCAGCCGGCCGGTTTCGATCAGGCCGGCGTCTTCCAGCACCTTGAGATGCTTGGAAACGGTCGGCTGAGACAGGTCGAACGGCGCCATCAGCTCCGCCACCGACGCTTCGCCGGCAGCCAGCCTGTGCAACACCGCCCGTCGCGTCGGGTCGGCCAGTGCCGCGAAACCGCGGCTGATGGGATCGAGGGTTGCTTCTTTCATAGCCATTTATCTATATTGCCATTTAGCGATATAATAGTCAAGCGGCCATCTCGACGGAAAAGACGGCCAAAATCTCCGCTTCAAAAAACACCGAGGCCGGGCTAATCATGGACAGCCGGTGTTTTGAGGGGACCTTGACATGATCAGACGGAATTTCCTGGCAGGCGGTGCGGCGCTGGTGACGGCCCTTCTGGCCGCCTGCTCCAAGCCGAAGCCCGCCGCCGCTCCGGAGACGAAAGCCCCGGCGCCGAAACCGGCCCCCGTTCCACCCGCGCCGCCGCCGCTCGACTTCAACGTCATCGACACGCCGGAAAACGTGCCGGCCAAGGTGCGCATCCAGCTCAAGACCAGCAAGGGCACCATCGTCGTCGAGCTCAACGGCAAGAAGGCGCCGATCACCACCAACAATTTCCTGCGCTATGTCGACTCGGGCAAGCTGGACGGCGCCCAGATCTGGCGCGCCGCCAATTCCGGCCCGAGCGGCTTCATCCAGGGCACGGCGCGCGGCCCGACCTTCCCGCCGATCGCCCATGAATCGACCGCCCAGACCGGCCTGCCGCACACCGACGGCGCCATTTCGATGTCGCGCTTCGATCCCGGCACGGCGACCGCCGACTTCGTCTTCTGCGTCGGCGACAACACCTATATGGACGCCGGCCGCGAAGGCTCGGACGACAAGCTCGGCTACGCCACCTTCGGCTATGTCGTGTCGGGCATGGACGTGGTCCGCGCCATCCTGGCCGGCAGGATCTCGACCAAGAAGGCCGAGGCCGGGCAATGGGCCGGCCAGATGCTGGCCACGCCGGTGAAGATCATCTCCGGCCGCCGCCTCGACGCCAAGGGCAAGGTCGTGCCGCTGGCGCCGCAGGTCGTGGCGCAGCTGGAAGCGGCCGCGGCGGCGAAAGCAGCGGCGGCGGCGTCCGCCTCCGCCAGCGCCTCCATGAGTACGTCACAATGAGGCGCGCCTTCCTGAAATCGGCCCTGGCCTTTGTCGCCGCCCTGACCGCCAACCGGGCTTGGTCGCAAAGCGCGTCGGTCAGCGCCGATGCAACTTCGGCCGCGTCCTCAAGCAGCGCCGCGCCGGTGCGCAAGCCGGCGACCGTCAAGGTGGCGCTGAAGACCGGCCTCGGCGCCATCGTGCTCGAGCTGGAAAAGGAACGCGCGCCGATCACGACGAAGAACTTCCTGGCCTATGTCGACAAGAAGCTGTTCGACAACACCACCTTCTACCGCGCCATGCCGGCCGGTAACGACGAAGGCCTGATCCAGGGCGGCAACGACACCGGCGCCCTGCCGCCGATCCCGCATGAACCGACCGGCAAGACCGGCCTGAGCCATACCGACGGCGCCGTGTCGATGGCCCGCCTGAAGCCGGGCTCGGCGCGCGGCGGCTTCTTCATCTGCATCGGCGACCTGACCGCCTTCGACGAGGGCAAGGACGGCACGCCGGACAAACTGGGCTTCGCCGCCTTCGGCCACGTCGTCGAGGGCATGGACGTGGTCAAGGCGATCTTTCACTCGCCGGTCTCGCAGACCAAGGGCGCCGGCGCCATGAAGGGCCAGATGCTGTCGCCGCCGATCAAGATCATCTCGGCGAGACGCATAAGTTAAGTAAGCGAGCGTACCCGACATTCATTCATACCCAGGGGCAGACATGACTTTTGGCGAGGCTATCAAAAGCGTCTACGGCAAATATGCGACTTTCAGCGGCCGGTCGCGCCGCTCGGAATATTGGTTTTTCCAGCTGTTTTTCATTATCGTCTATTTTTTCGCCATGCTTGCGGCCGCCTTCATGCCGAACAACCCGGATGGCACGCCCGGCGCGCTGACCATGGGCATTTTCGGCTTGTTCGCGCTGTTTGTGTTCGGCAGCCTCATTCCGCTCCTGTCCCTGGCGGTCCGGCGGCTACACGATAGCAATCATAGCGGCTGGTGGCTTCTGATCAGCTTCGTCCCGTTCGTTGGCGGCATCTTGTTGCTGATCTGGTACTGTACGCCGGGCACGACAGGGCCGAACAAGTACGGCGCCGATCCGAAAGCGACGCCGGCCAATGCCGCCAGCGTCTTCTGAACCTACTCCCCCAATACCGACTTGATGGTATTGATCAGGGCTTCGGTGGTGAACGGCTTCGGCACGTGACCGTCCATGCCGGCGGCGTGGCATTGCGCGATGTCGCGGCGCAGGACGTTGCCGGTCAGCGCCAGGATCGGCACGGTCTCGCCGTGGCCGCCCGAGGCGCGGATGCGCTTGCTGGCTTCGATCCCGCCCATGATCGGCATCTGCACGTCGAGAATGACCAGGTCGTAGTCCTCGGCCTCGACCGCCGCCACCGCCGCCGCGCCGTCGGTGACCGCCGTCACGGTCATCATCTCGCGGGCGAGCAGGATGGTGATCAGGTCGCGGACCATCTCGACGTCCTCGGCCAGCAGGACACGCAGGCCGGCCAAGGTGCGGCGCGTCTTTTTGGCGGGCTCGGAAGCCGATCCGTTCGCCCCGGGAACATTTAGCGGGATAGCCATGATGCGGTCATTTCCTACCAGAAAAACGCAAACTTTTTAAGAAGTTAGCAGTAAAAGGTTAAGAATCGTTTGTCCTTGAGACGGCGGCGATACCGGCTGAACGTTAAACCGCAAAAGAGGAAACGATCATGACCGACGCTGTCCCCAAAAGCCTCCAAGACGGCCTCCTTCGACGCTCTGTTCTGGCCGGGCTGGGCGCCGCCGCCCTGCTCCCCGCCGTCGCCCTGGCGCAACCGGTCAAACCCAGACGTTATGACCAGGCCATGCGCTGGATCCAGGTCGCCTTCACCGAGGACGACCCCGGCCGCTACGATCCGCAGTTCTGGTTCGACTACGCGCGAGCCATTGCCGCCGACGGCATCTGCCTGAGCGCCGGCGGCGGCACGGCCTTCTATCCGTCGAAACTGCCCCTGCAACGCCGGGCGCGCGATCTCGGCGATCGCGACATCTTCGGCGACATGGTCAAGGGCTGCCGCCAGCTCGGCATGAGCGTCATCGCCCGCATCGACCCGCATTCGATGGGCGAAGCCGCCTTCACCGCCCATCCGGAATGGGCGATGCGCAGCCCGGACGGCAAGCCGAAACACCACCCGTCGTCGCCCGATCTCTACCTGTCGTGCCTCAACGGTCCGTTCATGACCGACTTCGTTCCGCAGATCATCACCGAGGTCGCTCAGACCTACGACGTCGACGGCTTCTTCGGCAATCGCTGGGGCGGCTGGACCACCATGTGCTACTGCGACTCGTGCAAAACCCAGTTCAAGGCCGCCAGCGGCTTCGACATCCCGACGGCGATCAGCGATACCTACACCATGCCCCCGGCCGGCAGCCCGCAGGACATGGCATCGCGCGCCTACCTGCTGTGGTTCCAGGACATGCGCTTCAGCCAGATCAAGCTGTGGACCGAGACCGCCAAAAAGGTCAAGCCGGACCTGTTCTTCGTTGGCGGCCCGACCAATGGCATCGAGCTCGATCCCAACCGCCTCGGGCCCGCTTCGCCGATCCAGTTCATCGACCATCAGCTGCGCCGCGACCTGACGCCGCCGTGGGACAACGGCCGCGCCGCCAAGATGACGCGCGGCTTCATGGGTGATAAGCCGGTGGTCGGCATCTTCAGCCCGATGTGGCGCTGGAAGGACGGCGCGCAATCGGGCGCCGAGCTGGCGACCTGGATGGCCGATGGCGTGGCCCAGGGCTTCCGCCCCTGGGTCAACAAGTTCAACGGCAAACCGTTCGACACGCGCTGGATGGCGCCGGTCAAGGCGCGTTACGACTGGCTGCACAAGAACGAGGCGGCCCTGAAGAACACCGGCAACCTGGCGCGCGTCGCCCTGGTCCACTCGCCGGAAACCAGCACCTTCTACGGCCGCGCCCAGTCGGATGCCAAATACGGCGACCACCAGGACGGCTATTACCAGGCCCTGGTCGAGTCCCGCATTCCCTTCGACATGCTCGATGCGCGGCAACTCGATGCTGACCACGTCAAGCGCTTCCGCGTCGTGGTCCTGCCCAATGTCGCCGTCCTGTCCGACGCCCAGTGCCAGCAGCTGCGCGACTTCGTCAAAGCCGGCGGCCGCATCGTCGCCACACACGAAACCTCGCTGTACGACGAGACCGGCAAGCGCCGCGCCAATTTCGGCCTGGCCGACCTGTTCGGCTGCGACTTCGCCGGCGCCGTCGACGAGCGTCTGTCGAACGACTACCTGACCTTGCACGGCCCGCATCCCCTGCTGCGCGGCCTGGAGGACACCCAGCGCATCATGGGCGTCAGCAAGCGCGTCCAGGTGACGGCGACTGACAAGACCCAACCGCCCCTCACCTTCGTGCCGCCCTATCCCGACCAGCCGGTCGAACGCTTCTTCACCGCCGTGCCGCAGACCGATATCCCCATGGCCTTCTGCCGCGCGATCGGCGCTGGCCGGGTCGTCTATTTCCCTATGGATGTCGACCGGATGTTCTGGGAATACCTGGCGGTCGACCATCTCGCCTTGTTGCGCAACGCGGTGGAATGGGCAGCGGACGAACCGGCGCCGGTCATTGTCACCGGCGGCGGCATGTTGGACGTCGCTTACTGGCGGCAGGCCAAATCCTTGACCGTCCATCTGGCCAACCTGACCAACCCGATGTTCATGAAGGGCCCGATCCGCGAAATTCTCCCGGTCGGCCCGTTCGAGGTGACCGTCACCCCGCCGCCAGGCGCCAAAATCACCGGCGCCCGCCTGCTGGAAAGCGGGACAAAAGTGGCGACGGCGGTGGTGAATGGCCGGGTAAAACTGACCGTGCCGCACGTGGCGGTGCATGAGATCGTGGTGCTGGACCTCGCTTGATCGTCATAAAAATGCCCGTCTGTCGCCGCCAAGTGGCAGTTTGTTAGGCAAGTTGGTCTATGATCAGCTCAGGGGCGAATCCCGCAACCATGACGCAACCCGCGCGTTAAGGTTTTGGCAAGATTTCCCCGCCATTTTTAACGAAGGTTAATATCGGGGCGCGTGAATGTCCTTACTGCAAAAGCTGCTGATCCCGTCCAAACTGTGGGCGGCCGCCTGGGTGATGGAAATCGCCCTCATCATCGCCATCGGCGTCGAATATTTTCTGGGCATCCATACCCTGCCCTACGTGCTGACGGTCTTCTATTATCTGCTGCTCGACTACGTCTGGACCTCGATCCGGCGCGAGTGGCTGAAGAACTAAGCTATCGGCCAAAGGGGGCGCGCTTCTGCGCCTGAGCGGTATTCAGACCTCCGCCGACAACAGCGGATTGCTGGTCGTCGCCGTGGCGCTGCTGGTGCTCTGGTAGCTTTGCACGGCCGCCATGAACTGCTGAAGCAGATCGCCCAGACTGCCCGAGCCGCCCGTCGTGCTGTCGGCCGTCGTCTGGCTGTCCGGACCCGAACCGGCAGCCGACGCCTGGTCGGTACCGTCGCTCTGGTGGTGATGATGGCGGTGATGCGCCTTCATCTGGCTATCGAAGGCGGTCTTCTCGTCCGCCGACACCGTGCCGTCGCCGTCGGTGTCCATCTTGGCGAACAGCGCATCGGCCTTCGACGTATCGCTGTCACCCTGAACGGACTGGCCGTAGGTCTCCATTTCGGCCTTGCTGATCGACCCGTCGCCGTCGCTGTCGATATCGGACAGGCTGGGTGGGCCATGGTCGCCAGGCGGCGGACCCATGGAGGCGTCTTGGGGCGGCGGCCCCTGGGTCTGCAGCAGGCCACCCATGGTATCAGCCGACAGGTTGGTCTGGAAATAGGCCTGCAACTGGCTGATCAGATCGGCCGTCGAACTGTCGGAAAAACCGTTCGACGTGGTGGCGGTATTCGTAGCTGACGACGTATCGCCGCTGGCGGTTGGCGCCTGGGTACTGGCTTGCAGGGCGGCAAGCAGTTTTGCCTGCATTTGCGCCAGCCCGGCATTGGAACCGCCCCCCGAAAGGGCGCTGAGGGTCATAATCATCTCCTGATCGGTCGCGGAACCCATCGTCCGCAACAAAAGAAAGATGTTTTCAAATTAACAAGTTATTACTTTCCCCCGGATTTCAATTTTGAAATAAAAATACCATGATTGTAACTTCAAATTTGCAACAATTGTTGAAATATATATCGACAAATACATAAAATCGGGCAATATTTTCTTGGGGAAAATTTTGCGCGGCAAGTTCTTCCACCTTGAGGATTGCGCTTGCGCCGGCCGGAAGACGCCGCTAACCTGTCTCCTGGACAAAAATTGACCACAAACCCTGCTTACGTCAAAGGCAGGCGTATTTCTTCAGGGCGAGACCTTCATGACTTCATCCTTCCGGCTTCTTTCGACGGGTTTGGCTCTGTCCCTGCTGATGGCGGGCGCCGCTCAAGCGCAAGGTCAGATGCCGCCCAAGGCCGAATACCACGGCCAGATGGGCCATGTCGGCCAGGGCGCGGATCACCCGGTCGGCAGCGGCCTCAACGTCTTCTTCTCGCCGTCGGGCCAGCCCTTCCGCGGCCAGCCGGGCGACCCGTATCCTATCGCCGCCTGGTTCGCCCAGGCCGACACCGACAAGGACGGCAAGATCAGCTACGACGAATACATGGCCGACGCCAAGCGCTTCTTCAACCTGCTCGACGTCAATCATGACGGCTTCGTCTCCAGCCCGGAAAACAGCAATTACGAAAACAAGGTGGCGCCGGAAATCCTGCGCATCGACCCGCGCATCGACCAGCCGCCGCGCTACCATGTCGACGACAGCGACGTCGTCACCGACAACGACCCGCGCCTGCGCAACTACGTCAAGACCGTCCAGGGCGCCTCGCAGTTCAGCGTGCTCGACGAACCACAGCCGGTGCGCGCCGCCGACAAGAACTTCGACTTCCGCATTTCCGGCGACGAGTGGGTCAACGCCTCCGAGGCGCGCTTCAAGACGCTCGACCGCAACGACGACGGCTTCCTGACGCAGGACGAACTGCCGCAAACCCCGGCCCAGCAGGCCATCGCCGCCGAAGCCAAGAAGAAGGTCAAGGACGACAAGGGCGGCAAGAAGAAAAGTTTCGGCATCTGGTAAGGTTTGTGGTGAAATTTTCCACAAACCAGACCGGTTCTTGCAATAATTTATTCCCGCTTGCGAAAAATTTGCAAAAATAGCCACGTCGCCGCGATTGCCCTCGCCACCTGATAACTTTTATGTTACGGCGGCTGTTTCGGTTTGGCGGCGAAGCGGCAAAAAACAAGGTGTTCAAGAAGGTACACAAGCTCGGACTGTTCGGTTTGGGGGCGTTCGGCCGCCTTATCGTCAAGCATCTGTCGCCCTATTTCGACATCTACGCCCACGACCCGAGCCCGCACGCCCGCGCCTTCGCCAAGCGCCACAACGTCACCCTGGCCAGCTTCGAGGAGACCGCCGCCTGCCGCATCGTCGTGCTGGCCGCGCCGGTCCGCGCCCTTAAATCATTAGCGGAAGCGATCGCCCCGCATGTCCATCCGCGCGCCCTGGTTATCGATGTCGGCTCGGTCAAGATGAAGCCCGCCCAGTGGCTGCTCGATGCCCTGCCCAAGAGCGTCTATATCCTGTGCACCCAGCCCCTGTTCGGGCCGCAATCGGCGCGCAAGGGCATCCACGACCTGGAGATCGTCGTCTGTCCGGTGCGCGTCCGCCGCCTCGGCCCCATCGAGCGTTTTTTCAAGGAAACCCTTGATCTCAAGGTGTCGTTCGCCACGCCGGAACAGCACGACAAGGCCCTGGCCGCCGTGCAAGGCCTGACCCACCTGATCGCCAAGGTCCTGAGCGGCCTGGAACCCTTGCCCAAGGTGCACACCACCCGCTCCTACGACCTGATGATGCAGGGCGTCGGCCTGGTCCAGGGCGATTCCGACGAACTGTTCCTGTCGATCGAACGCGACAACCCGTTCGCCGCCGAGATCCGCAAGCGCTTCTTCCATGAGATCGACCAGTTGCGCGGCCGGCTCGAGGCGCATGAGGGTAGTGGCAAATAACTACTTGCTGGCGCAAACCGGCGTCGTCTGTTAGCCTCCTTCCATGTCGGGAGGGAAAAACATGAAATTGAAAGCCTTGTTGGCGGTATGTGCCGGCGTGATGGTGGCCGGGCCGGCCTTGGCCGACGACACGCCGCGCGACGTCGTGGAGGCCAACATGTCGGCGCGAATGCGCACCGCCGAAGCCAGCCTGGCCACCGGCATCGAAGCCCTCAAGGCCGGAAACCAGGCCAAAGGCTGCGCCGATCTGCACGCCTCCAGCGATGACCTGAGCAAGGTGCTTGAACTGCTGACGCAGGAAGCCGCGCTGATCAAGGTCGACAACACCCTGAGCCCGAGCGAACGCGAGGACGGTCTGAACAAGGCGCAGTTTGCCCAGACCAACGTCACCACCACCTACAACAATCTAAACGACATTATCAAACAGCACTGCAGCTGATGGAATCCGCCGGATGAAACACGCACTTGCCGGGCTGATGGCCGCCGGGCTTCTCCTGTCCGCCGTCACCGCCCAGGCCGCCACGCGCGAGGATCTGGAAAACCAGGCCCTCGACCATGCCAACAAAGCCGACGGCCAGGTCACCGTCGGTGTCGACGCCTTCAAGGCCGGCGATCAGGCCAAGGGCTGCGCCGCCTTCCGCGTCGCCTATGACGAGCTGGGCCAGGCAATCGACCTGCTCGACCAGGACGCCGACGTGGTGCGCAACGACAAGAGCTTAAGCGACGCCGGCCGCACGACGGAGCTGAA
>CAYULN010000284.1:0-6497 GCA_964445605.1 uncultured Caulobacteraceae bacterium
TGACGCAAGGGCCTTTGGTTGCAGTCGGGTCGAGCATGGGCGCGCACATGCTGGCGCTGCTGATCCAGGCGCGGCCGGAGCGGGTCAAGGCGGCCGGGTTCCTGGCGCCGGCCGCCGATTTCGCCACGCAGCTGATGCTGACGCGATTGTCGCCCGAAGAGCAGAGGCAATTGCGGGTGTCCGGCGTGCATATGCTTCCAGGATATGACCGTGACGTGCCATTGTCCCAGGCGTTTTTCGACGACGCAGCGGCGCATGAGGTGCTTAGTAGCCCGATCGCGTTCGACGGACCCGTGCGGATGCTGCACGGCATGCGCGACGATGTGGTGCCGTGGCAGCATGGGGTGCGGCTGCTGGAAACCTTGACCAGTCCGGATGCGCGCATGGAACTGATCAAGGACGGCGATCACCGCTTGTCGCGCGACCAGGACCTCGACCGGTTGGTGGGCATGGTGGCGGAACTGCGTGACTTGACCTTGCAGGCACGATAAAATCACGCCTTAATTCGGATACATAGCCGGTGCAGTGTGGACGCCGGAGGTAGGGTCATGAACCGTTTCGCTGTCATTTTCGCGGTGGCCGCCGCCTGCGCCGGCGTGAACAGCGCCTGGGCGGCCGACGGCGACGAGCAGGTGGTGACGGCCTCGCGCGCCGCCACATCGCCCGGCAGTTTGTCCACGGCCAGCGTCGCCGCTCCCGTACAGCAACTGCCGCTGCAGGACGCCAGCACGCCGGCCTACGATGCCGCCGCCAGCGCCGGGCCGCGCCCCAATCTGAACCTGGTCCACGGCTCGGCGAGTTTCAGCGTCGGGACCGGCGGCTACAGCAGCGCCTATGTCAGCGCCGTCATGCCAGTCGGCGATAATGGCCTGCTCGGCATCGCGGTCAGCCAGACCAATTTCGGCAAGAACGGCGGCTTCTACGACCATGGCTACGGTGGCTATGGGTACGGCGGCTATGGCCGGGGCTGGCAACGGGGCGGCAAGCAGACCTCGGTGGCCGTGGGGCTCGACATGAGCGACGGCGAGTCGGTGAGCGTTCCGGCGGGATGCGCGCCCGGTTTCCGTGACGGCGACCATTATGTCGAGCCTGTGTGGGTGACCAAGCTGCACGACAAGCGCAAGTGCGACGCCGCTACCGAGACCTCAGCACAAGGCCAATAGGGCACTCACGACGGCGCGGGCCTTGGCCTCGCTGTCGACGTTGCGGAACTGGCCGTCAGCGGAGATATGGGCGCGGTTGTGGTTCATCAGCCAGGCCGTGTCGCCGGTCACCTTAGCTTCCAGCACGCGCAGGATTTCGAGCAGGGCCGGGTGGGCGATCTCGCCGCTGGCCGTGCAGGTGATCAGCGCGGTCGGCTTGTGGGCGAATTCGCAGCTGCCGACCGTCCAGTCGATGGCGTTCTTGAGCACGCCCGGCACGCCCATGGCGTATTCCGGCGTGGCGATCAGGATGGCGTCGGCGTCGTTCAGAGCCTGGCGAAAAGCCTGGACCGGCGGCGGGGCGCGGTCTGTTTCATCTGGGGCTTCGTCCGGCGTGAACGGCGGCAGGACGGTGTCGACGCGCGTTACCTCGAACAGGCGCATTTGCGCGACCAACTCGATCAACGCGACGTTCAGCGAACCCTGGCGTAGGCTGCCGCTCAGGGCGGCGAGACGTTTCACGCCCAGCGTCCCTTGATGTGTTCACCCACGCGGAGGGCGTTCGCCACCGTGGTCAGGGTGGGGTTGACCGCCGAGCTCGAGACGAAGAACGAGGTGTCGACCGCGTACAGGTTGTCGAGGTCGTGCGCCTTGCAGTTTTCATCGAGCACGCTTTGCGACGGGTCTCTCCCGAAGCGCAGGGTGCCGCACTGGTGCGCCGTGCCGTACAGCGGCAGCAACTGGTCGATGGCGAAGTGCGGCTCGAACAGGGTGTGCTGACGGACCGAAAAGCCGCGCAGGCCGTCTTCCAGCTTGCGGGTCAGGCGCAGGTGGCTGGCCAGGTTGTTCGGCGTGTAGGTCAGCTTGATCTGGCCGGTGTCGGTCACGGTGACGCGGTTTTCGGCACGCGGCAGGTCCTCGCTCATGGTCAGGAAGGCGACGATGTGCTTGGCCAAGTTGTCGGTGATGAAGTTGGGAATGAGCGACGGCGGGATGATGTCGCTGATCTGGCCTTCCAGGGTCTGGCCGGACATGTATTCCAGCAGCTGGATCTGGCCCATCGGATATTTGTAGCTGCCGTCGGGCTCGCCGAAATAGAAGTCGTTGACGGCGAAGGTCTTGGGGAAGGTCGAATCGAAATGGTCGGCCAGCACGGCGATGACGGCCGAGGTGGTGTGGAACATGTAGTTGCGCCCGACCATGCCGGACGAATTGGCCAGGCCGTCGGGATGGTTGGCCGAGGCCGAGCGCAGCAGGATGGCGGCGGAATTGGCGGCGCCGGCGGCCAGGGCGAAGATGTCGCCGGTAAAGGTCTGGAGCGCGCCGTCGTCGCTTTCGGTGATTACGCTCGTGACCGTCTTGCCGGTGCCGTCGGTGACCAGCTCGCGCACCTTGCGGCCGGGCAGTAGGATAACGTTTGGCAAGTCGACGATCGGGTCGAGGCAGATCGAGCGGGCGTCGCTCTTGGCCTTGAGCAGGCAGGGATAGCCGCCGCAGGTGGTGCAGCGGACGCAGTGCGAGGTCTGTGGATTGGCCTCGTCGCGATTGACGCCGAGCGGCAGGGGCGACGGATGCCAGCCCTGGGCCTGGAAGTGGGCCTTGAGCCGCGCCACGCCGGGGTCGTCGGTCAGGGCGGGGTAAGGATAGGGCGGATCGTCGGCGAGGTCATTCGGGTCGATGCCGCGCTGGCCATGGACGCGCCACAGCTTTTCGGCTTTTTCATACCACGGGGCGAAGTCGGCATAGGTCCACGGCCAGCACGGCGACAGCCCGTCGGCATGGTCGACGGCTTCGAAGTCGCGCTTCTTCATGCGCATCAGGGCGGCGCCGTAGAAGGTGGTGTTGCCGCCGACCCAGTAATTGGTGTTGGGAATGAAGCTGTTGTCGTTCTTGTCGAGCCACTTTTCCTTGGTGCGGTAGCGGTGCTCGACAAAGACGGCGGTCGGGTCCCAGTTCTGCGCCTCGACCGGCAGGGGCTGGCCGCGTTCCAGGATCAGGATTTTCTTGCCGGTGTTGGCCAAGGCATAGGCAAGGGTCGAGCCACCGGCGCCCGAGCCCATGATGATGATATCGTAATGGGTGGTCTCGGCGGCGGGCGCGGCAGTCTGTGGCATATCGTCCCCGTTATTTAATAACGTCTGCACAAGGGATAGGCCGAGTTTCCCGGGCCGTCAATCCACGGCGCGCAGCGCTATTCCAATCGACGTCGCGGGCTTTAACGCCAGCCGTTTTCCCAGGACCATCTGTGTTCATCCGTGGATAAAAGCGATTGGGCGACCAAGGCGCGCCGGTAGCAAGGCTGGTCCACAGATGCACACAGATGAACACAGATATTCTTTTTAATTTCAGACCATTGAGATTAGTCCTGCATCTGATAGCGCTTCGCGCCCCAGCGGATCAGCGGCGTGATCAGGCCGTCAGGCAGCAGGGTCATGGCGGCGACGGCGATCTGGTTGCTTAGGCCGGTGACGATGAACTCGCGGCCGTTTTCGTTGGCGCGGATGGCGGCGTCAACGACGCTTTCAGCGCTCTGGCTGAGGCGGCGGGGTTGCTTTTTCAGGACCTCGGTCATGCCGTTGGCCTGCTGGAATTCCGACTCGGTGGTGCCGGGGCACAGGGCCGTGACCAGGACGCCTTTGTCAGCGACTTCGGCGGCCAGCGAGCGCGAGAATTTCAGCATGTAGGCCTTGGCGGCGGGGTAAAGGGTGTGGCCGGCGGCGCCCGGCGAAAAGGCGACCATGGACGAGACGTTGATGATGCGGCCATAGCCTTGCGCCAGCATGTCGCCAAGCAGGGCGTGGGCCAGATAGGTCGGGGCGGTGACGCAGACCTCGATGAAATCCACCTGCTGCTGGGCGGTGGTGGCGGCGAAAGTCTTCGGCAGGGAATAGCCGGCGTTGTTGACCAGGCCGTCGATGGTGAGGCCCTTGGCTTTGAGTTCCTCGAGCAGATGGTCGACATCGGCGCGGCGGCTCAGGTCGGCGGCGATACAGGTGACCTTGACGGCGTAGCGGTCCATCAGGTCGTGTGACAGCTCGAGCAGCCGGTTGAGGCGCCGGGCGACCAGGACGAGGTGGATGCCACGCGCGGCGTATGCGCGGGCGAATTGCGCGCCGATACCGGACGAAGCGCCGGTGATCAGGAAGGTAAGCGGGCGGGCGGGTGGTGCAGGCATGGCGATATTTCCAGAAGAACTGGAATCTAAACCGATTTGCCGGATTGTATAGCTTGCCAGAGGCTGTTCAGGCCTTCGTGATAGGTCGGGTAGGCCAGGCGCCAGCTTAAGCTCGCCTTGGCGCGGGCATTGGAGACGCGTTTGTTGTCCTGGTAGAAGCGGCGGATGCCGGGGCTTAAGGAAGGATCGTCCCCGGCGATGGGCGGCGGCACAGGCAGGCCGGTCAGTTGGCAAGCATAGGCCAGAACCTCCGAAGCGGGGGCGGGTTTGTCGTCGCACAGATTGAAAGCGCCTTGAGCAGTGCCCTCGAACGCGGCCAGCAGGGCGGTGGCGCAATCGGCGTGATGCAGCCGGGAAAAGACATGGCCGGGCTTGACGATGTTGCGCGCCGTGCCGTCGTACAGGCGTTCAATGATGTTGCGGCCCGGACCATACAGGCCTGGCAGACGGAAGATATTCAGGCGATGCTGCTCCAGGCTTTGCCACTGCCGTTCGGCCATGACGCGGCGGCGGCCCTCGGCCGAGGTCGGCATGAGCGTGCTGTCCTCCCACACCCAACCGCCGTCGCGATCGCCATAGACGCCGGTGGTCGACAGGTAGCCGAGCCATTTCGGCGCCGCCTTGGCCAGAATATCGCTCGCGGCGGCGAAGGCCGGGCAGCCGTTGTCGTCCGGTGCGGGCGTGACCAGAATGCCATCGGCAGCTTTAATCGCCTGGGCCTGGGCACGGCGATCGCCGAACGGCACGGCGTCGATGCCCATGGCCTCGAGCTCGCGACCACGTTGCGGCGTCCGGAAGGTGGCGGCGATCTGATGGCCGGCGCTGACCGCGGCAAAGGCGGCGCCGATAAAGCCGTAGCCGAAAATCAGCAGGCGGCTCAATGGGAGGCGGAAGCGCTGCTGGATGCGTCGGCGCTTTGCCGGGCAGCCTTTTCGGCGGCTTCGCGGGCGTGGCGGGCGTCGCGTTCGCGCACCATGCGGAAATAGTCCGGCTGGATGATCGGATGTCCAAACGGCTTCGGCGCCACCTTGCCAAGGCCTTGCGGCCAGACCAGGCTTAGGGCAATCAGGGCGACGGCGATCAGGGCGGCGACGGGATAGAAAATCTTGTCGGACATGGCGCGGTTATAGTCGGAGCTGGCTAAAGGCGCCAGCTTTTTCAAACCCGGGCAAAAAGCGGCGGAAATCGGGGCAAAAGCCCTTGTGTGTTTGAAATATCACACCATATCGATCGGGACCGTTCAGGCTTGGGCTGCTTATTGCAAGGGCCCGTAAGGCCGGCGCGGAATTCCGCCTCGATGGGGAGAACCGAACCTATGAATATCGATAAATACTCTGAAAAGACGCAAAAGCTTATTCAGAGCGCGCAGAGCATCGCGCAGGCCAGCAGCCACCAGTATTTCATGCCGCAGCATGTCCTCAAGGCGCTGACCGAGGACAATGACAATCTGACGGCGCGTCTGATCAGCCTGGCCGGCGGCAATGCCGACGCCTTTACCGGCGCCGTCGACGTGGCGCTGTCGAAGCTGCCGTCCGTCAGCGGCGGTGGCCAGCTCTACATGAACAATGACACGGCGCGGCTGTTCAACGAAGCCGAGACCGAGGCGCAGAAGGCCGGCGACAGTTTCGTCACCGCCGACCGTTTGCTGCTGGCGGCGCTTTCCGGCAAGGAGAGCGAGCCGTTGCTCAAGGCGGCGGGGATCACGCTCAAGCAACTGAAGGACGCCGTGGCCAATTTTCGCAAGGGCAAGACCGCCGACAGCGCCACCGCCGAAAACGGTTTCGACGCGCTGAAAAAATATGCCCGCGACCTGACGCAGGCGGCGCTGGACGGCAAGATCGACCCGGTCATCGGCCGCGATGAGGAAATCCGGCGCACCATCCAGGTGCTGGCCCGTCGCACCAAGAACAACCCCGTGCTGATCGGCGAGCCCGGTGTCGGCAAGACGGCCATCGTCGAAGGCCTGGCGCAGCGCATCATCAATGGCGACGTGCCGGAGAGCTTGAAAGTCAAGAAGCTGATGGCGCTCGACATGGGCGCCTTGATCGCCGGCGCCAAGTACCGCGGCGAGTTCGAGGAGCGCCTGAAGGGCGTGCTCAATGAAGTGACGGCGGCCGAAGGCGAGATCGTGCTGTTCATCGACGAGATGCACACCCTGGTCGGCGCCGGCAAGTCGGACG
>CAYULN010000285.1:0-3871 GCA_964445605.1 uncultured Caulobacteraceae bacterium
GAAGTCGAAGCTGCGGCCATTGTTGCCGGCGCCGTAGATATCCGAAGACCCCGTCTGCGACGAACTCTCAAGCCCATTGATCCGAACCCGCGTAAACGTCGGACCCAAACCCCGAACGGAAACATTGCGCCCTTCGCCGCCGTCACCGCGGGCAAGCGTCACACCCGGGATCCGTTGCATCGATTCCGCCAGGTTGCTGTCGGGGAACTTGGCGATGTCTTCTGAGAGAATGGAGTCGACCGTACCGGCGCTCGTCTTCTTGATGCTCAACGCGCTTTTCAAGGAACTGCGGAAACCGGTCACGACGACGACGGTTTGGTCGCCAGGCGCGGCGGCCGACGCGTCGGCGGGGGCGTTCTGGGCCAGGGCCGGCACGGCGCTAATCAGGCTGGCGGCGCAGGCGCCGGCCAGCAGCCAGGGCTTCATCCCGGAGGGGTGCTTTGTCATATCCTTGTCTCCTCGACCGTCATTTTTTTGCTTGGCAACGTCCGGTGGTCGTTCGGTTCGTTCATCCGGTCAAAACGCAGCGGCGGAGACACCCCTCAAAGCTTTGTCATACAAATTTGCAAAAGTGACATAATTGCCACGATATGGTTAACGGCTTCCGCGGAAATCGCGGATCAGGTTATCCAGTTGCTGAGTTCCTTGCTGGTGCATTGGTCGCCGTCGCAATGCACCCAGAAGGACCCGCCGACCCAGCTTGCCGACCAGCTGACATAGTAGTCGTTGCCGTCCAGAGAGCGGAAAAGCTCGGTGATGCGCGGCGGATAGAAAGGCGCCTTGTCGCGGCCGAGACGGGCCAGATCGGCATGGGAATAAACGATCAGCTGGAAGGGCGCGGCAGCGATGTCCGAGAACAGGTCGACGTCGGAAACCAGTATCATCGTATAGCGTTTTTCCTGGGGCGCCGCCGGCCCCAGCATCAGGAGATCGCCTGGCGCCGCTTCCGGACGCGGCTTGACCATGATGGCGCCCGCGTCATGGCCGGCGAAATGTTCCAGGATGATCTTGGCGACCGCGCCGTCGCGCGGATTACCCTTGGGATTGTAGGCTGTCAGCGGCAGCGGGTCCCGGCCGTCGGGGATGCCGTCGCCGTCGCTGTCGGCCGCGTCGGGTTTCAGGCCCAGCCGGGCCTCGGCGATGTCGGTCAGGCCGTCGCCGTCGCGATCGCCCTTGAGCGCGGCCAGGTCGATATCGAGATAGAGGCCGTCCGCCTCACGCGCATAGCCCATGCCGACCGGTGGAAAGGTAATGGTCTTCGGATCGATTTCCTTCACCTGTATCTCAAGATGCAGATGGTCGCCGGCCAACAACGGCAGCCGCGAGCCGGACGTGACGACATAGGGAAAATGCTCCTGCAGGCCGAGATAGAGCGGCTTTTGCCACACGCCATCCTGGCGCAAGGTCACCCATAATCCGGCCGCCGGAATTTCGCCGGACAAGTCGTATTCCGAAGACTCGAAGACCAGCGCGGCGTCTTTGCCGTTGGCCTCGAAACGCAGGACATCGTCGGGCGCGACCGGCAGTTTCAGCCCCTTCGGCAAGGACGCCACCTTGTCCGAGTCGCGCCAGGGCGTCACGCCGGTCGGCAACGGCTTCTCGCTCCAGGCCGGGGCAACACTCGTCGAAGTGACGTGGACCGGCCCGGACGCCGCGTCCGCGGCCACCGCCTGGCGGGCGCGCGCGTCCCGGATCCGTTCCGCCCAGCCGGGTTGCCGATCCGTTACGGCGGCCGGGAGCAAGGTCGTCAGGCTGGGCCATACCGCCGGAAATCTTGTGTTGTCGCCGGGAGCCTCTACCCTCCGGACAAATGCAGCTATGTCGGCATAACCGGCGGCGGTCAGCCGGAGCGCGACCACTTCACGCACGGCGGGGGTCGCCCTCCGGATGCCGGACAGCCAGCCGTCGTCCGCTTCGGGCTTGCCGTCGCCAACCACATAGGCCTTGAACAGATCGGAAGCGGCGATTTTCGGCAGGAGCGCATCCGAGACCGCGTCGAATTCGGCCTGTTCCGACTTTTCCCGCTTCCAGCCGCCGGGATAAGCCTTGCCGAGCACCGCCCGGGCTTCATCCCGTCGGCCCTCCAGCCACAGGGCGGCGGCAAGCGCGTTGGCGAAGGCGTAGCTATGGGTGGTTTGTGACGACAGGTCGTATTTCTGCAAGCCCGGCGGCGCATAGGGGAGCCGATCGCGCACCGCCTGCGGATAGGCCAGGTATCGCGTCACGGCCTCATGATTCAGGCCGAGATTCAGCTCCTGCTGAAGAAGGGCCTGCGCAAGGGCCGCGCGCCAGTTCAAGGCGGCAGGTGTGTCGCCCAGGCGCGCTTCGGCCGCTTCCTCGATGGCGGCGATAAAGCCATTGGCCTCATCCGGGGTCAGCTCATCCGCGTTTCCCCTCAGGACCGGCAGGGCAACGCCGGTCGGATCATCCGGCAGTTTCAGCAACATGGCTGCAAAATAGACGCTATTTTCGTTATAGCCGTACAAGCCGCTGAACACGGCCTCGGCGGCCCGGTGGTTCCAGGCCAGCCGCACAAGGGCTGGGGTGTCCTGGTCATTGATCATCTCGCCGATCGCCTGCAGCAGACCGCCGGTCGGTTCGGCCATGGCGATGCGGGCGGTTTCGCCGTAGATCGGGCTTCCCGGCGCGAATTCGCAGGGCTTACTGTCTTCGTAGTCGTTTTGCCGGAAGCAGACGACGGCGTCGACGATCAGTTCGGCGTAGTCCTGGGCGCGCGCCGGATCGGTCTGAATGCGACGGGCGAAGTCGGCGATGATCGCATCCTGGCTCTTATGGGCCTTGGCCGCCTGGTAAAGCTGATATTCGAAATCAACCGGCGACGGGTCGCCATACTGCGCCATGGATTCGTCGATAAAAATCTTCCACGCCTTGGGCGTCAGGGTCGTCGCCTGAGCCGGCGCCGCCAGAACCATCGCCAAAACGGCGAGCACCCATCCCCAGTACCGCATGTCATTTCCCCTCTTTCTGTAATATTAGCAAACTATAGCGCGCAACGAAACCGCCGGATTGGACGAGGTAGATCGTTTTACAAGCATCGCCATTGTGCGATAGTGACCGGACGCCGCGCCGAGGGGGACCCTTATCATGCCGACAGCTCTTTCCTTTCCCTGGCACCGGCGCGGTTTCCTGGTCGCCGCAGCGGCGCTGCTGGCCGCGCCCGGATGGTCAGGACTCGCTTTGGCGGCGCCGGAAGTGGCTCCGCCGCAGACCGATACGCAAAAGCCGGTGCGGGATTTCAAGCTGGGGGATGCCGGGCGGGCGAAACTGGCGGCGTTCGGGACGCAGGTGCCAGCGTTCACCGAACGCTATTTCGCCAGCCGCACCGGTATCCCGACCTCCTGGTTCTATGAGGACGGCTGCATCTGGCTGGGCGCGCTCGATCTGTACGCCGTCACGCAGGACAAGGCGTTTTTCGATTACGTCCTGGCCGAGATGCAGACGCGCGTCCTGCTCGACGGGTCGGTGCCCGGCCATCACCCGGCCGATTTGACCCTCGACAACATCAACGCCGCCAAGGTGCTGTTCCCGATGTACGCCCTGACCGGCGAGGCGCGCTTCCGCCAGGCGATGGAGCTGCCGATCGCGCAGTTGCGCGAGCAGCCGCGTACCCAGTCGGGCAATTACTGGCACAAGCAGGTCTATACCGAGCAGGTCTGGCTCGACGGGGTTTACATGGCGCAGCCGCTGCAGACCGCCTACGCCAAGCTGGCTGACAAGCCCGAGCTGTTCGCCGATACGGTGCGCCAGTTGCAGGTCATCGAAAAGGTGATGAAGAAGCCGGACAACGGGCTTTATTACCATGGCTGGGACGAAAGCCGCAAAGAGGCCTGGGCCGATCCGAAGACCGGCC
>CAYULN010000286.1:0-4313 GCA_964445605.1 uncultured Caulobacteraceae bacterium
TGGTCGAGGGTAAGACCAAGTCCGGCGGCCGTGGTGCCGGCGGCCGCGTCGCCGTCCGCTTCCGTGGCGGCGGTGCGAAGACCCTTTACCGCATTATCGACTTCAAGCGTCGCAAGTTCGACGTTCCGGGCACTGTCGAGCGCCTGGAATACGATCCGAACCGTTCGGCGTTCATCGCTCTTATCGTCTATCAGGACGGTGAGAAGGCCTACATTCTGGAGCCGCAGCGCCTGAAGGCCGGCGATACGGTCATCGCTTCCGAAAAGGTCGACGTGAAGCCCGGCAATGCTGCCCCGCTGCGTTCGATGCCGATCGGCACGATCATCCACAATGTGGAACTGAAGCCTGCCAAGGGCGGCCAGCTGGCTCGCTCTGCCGGCGCCTACGCCCAGCTGGTCGGCCGTGATGCCGGCTACGCCCAGATCCGTCTCGGCTCGGGCGAGCTGCGCATGGTGCTCGACACCTGCATGGCCACGGTCGGCGCGGTGTCGAACCAGGACCACATGAACCAGAACCTCGGCAAGGCCGGTCGTTCGCGTCACCTGGGCTTCCGCCCGCACGTCCGCGGCGTCGCCATGAACCCGGTCGATCACCCGCACGGTGGTGGTGAAGGCAAGACCTCGGGCGGCCGTAACCCTGTGACCCCGTGGGGCGTTCCCACCAAGGGCCGCAAGACTCGTTCCAACAAGGCGACGGACAAGTTCATTATCCGCTCGCGTCACGTCAAGAAGGCTCGCTAACTCATGGCTCGCTCCGTTTGGAAAGGCCCCTTCGTGGATGGCCACCTTCTGAAGAAGGTGGAAACCGCGCAGAATTCGGGCCGCAAGGAAGTCATCAAGACCTGGTCGCGCCGCTCGGTCATCATGCCGCAGTTCGTCGGCCTGACGCTCGGCGTCTATAACGGCCAGAAGCACGTGCCGGTCCTCATCAACGAGGACATGGTCGGCATGAAGCTCGGCGAGTTCTCGCCGACGCGCAACTTCCCCGGCCACGCCGCCGACAAGAAGGCGAAGAGGAAGTAATCATGTCGCAAAAAGCCAATCCTCGCCGCGTCGCCAGCAACGAAGCCCGCGTGAAGCTGGTTTCGGTGCGCATTTCGCCGCAGAAGCTCAACCTCGTCGCTCAGTCGATCCGCGGCCTGCGCGTCCAGCGCGCCCTGAACGAACTGGAATTCTCGCGCAAGCGCATCGCCAAGGACGTCCGCAAGGCGCTCTATTCGGCGATCTCGAACGCGGAAAACAACCACAATCTCGACATCGACAGCTTGGTCGTCGCCGAGGCCTATGTCGGCAAGGGCATCGTCATGAAGCGCTTTGCTTCGCGCGCGCGCGGCCGTTCGTCGCGTATCATGAAACCCTTCTCCGAACTGACCATCGTCGTTCGTGAAACCGGTCAGGAGGCTGCGTAATGGGTCAGAAAGCCAACCCCATCGGTCTGCGCCTCGGCATCAACCGCACCTGGGACTCGCGCTGGTTCGCCGCGCGTCAGGAATATGCCAAGCTGCTGCACCAGGACCTGAAGATCCGTAAGGAACTGAAGCAAAAGCTGAACGCCGCCGGCGTGTCGCGCATTATCATCGAGCGTCCGCACAAGAAGTGCCGCGTCACCATCTATGCCGCCCGTCCGGGCGTGGTGATCGGCAAGAAGGGCGCCGACATCGACAAGCTGCGCAAGGACGTCGCCGCCCTTACTGAGGGCGAAGTGTTCCTGAACCTGGTCGAAGTCCGCAAGCCGGAAATCGACAGCCAGCTGGTCGCCGAGTCGATCGCTCAGCAGCTGGAACGCCGCGTCGCGTTCCGCCGCGCCATGAAGCGTTCGATCCAGTCGGCCATGCGTCTCGGCGCCAAGGGCATCCGCATGAACCTGTCGGGCCGTCTCGGCGGCGCCGAAATCGCCCGCATGGAATGGTACCGCGAAGGCCGCGTGCCGCTGCACACCCTGCGCGCCGACATCGACATGGGCTTCGCCGAAGCCCTGACCACCTACGGCATTATTGGTGTCAAGGTGTGGATCTTCAAGGGTGAAGTGCTCGAGCACGATCCCATGGCGCAGGACAAGCGCTGGTCGCAGGAAGCCTCGGGCCCGTCGTCGAACGAGCGTCCGGAGCGTTCCGAACGTGCGCCGCGCGGTCCGCGCCGTGAACGCAACCAAAAGGAGTCGTAAGCCATGATGCTCCCTAAGCGGACAAAGTACCGCAAAGCTTTCAAGGGCCGCATCCACGGTAATGCCAAGGGCGGCTACACGCTGAACTTCGGCTCGTACGGCCTGAAGACGATCGAGCCGGAGCGCCTGACGGCGCGCCAGATCGAAGCCGCGCGCCGCGCCATCACGCGTCAGATGAAGCGTCAAGGCCGCGTGTGGATCCGTATCTTCCCGGACCTGCCCGTGACGGGCAAGCCGGCCGAAGTGCGGATGGGTTCGGGCAAGGGCGCCGTCGACTATTGGGCGGCGCGCGTCAATCCGGGCCGCATCCTGTTTGAAATCGACGGCGTGCCGGACGATGTGGCCCGTGAGGCCCTGCGTCTGGGTGCCGCCAAACTGCCGGTTTCCACCCGCGTCGTGACTCGTCTCGACGCCGGCGTGGCGGCTGCGGAGTAATTGTCATGACCAAGATTGCCGAATTTCGCACTAAGACCCCGGATCAGCTCCACGAGCAACTGCTGTCGCTCAAGAAGGAGCAGTACAATCTGCGTTTTCAGAAGGCGACGGGCCAGTTCGAAAAGACCCATCGCGTCAATGAAATCCGCAAGGATATCGCCCGCATCCAGACCCTGCTGACGGCCCAGAAAGCCGCCAGCAAGTCGGCCGCGTAAAGAAGGAAAGACCCATGCCCAAGCGCATTCTCGAAGGTCTGGTTGTTTCCGACAAGGGCGACAAGACCGTGGTTGTGAAGGTGGAACGCACGATCCTGCACCCCGTCCTGAAGAAGACGGTGCGGAAGTCGAAGCGTTATCACGCGCACGACGAAGCCAACACCTACAAGACCGGCGAAAGCATCCGCATCATCGAATGCGCGCCGAAATCCAAGCTGAAGACGTGGGAAGTTCTCCCGCGCGAAGCGTGAGCCAGGAGTTTAAGTCATGATTCAGATGCAAACTAACCTGGACGTCGCCGATAATTCGGGTGCGCGCCGGGTCATGTGCATCAAGGTGCTGGGCGGCTCTAAGCGCCGCTACGCCTCGGTGGGCGACCTGATCGTTGTGTCGGTCAAGGAAGCCATCCCGCGCGGCCGCGTCAAGAAGGGCGACGTGCTGCGCGCCATCGTGGTCCGCACCTCGAAGGACATCCAGCGCAAGGACGGTTCGGTGATCCGGTTTGATACCAACGCCGCCGTCATCGTCAACAAGTCGTCCGAGCCGATCGGCACCCGTATCTTCGGGCCGGTTCCGCGCGAACTGCGCGCCAAGAACCACATGAAGATCATTTCCCTGGCGCCGGAGGTCATCTAATGGCTGCGAAGATTAAAAAGGGCGACAGCGTCGTCGTTCTGACCGGCAAGGACAAGGGCCGTCGCGGCACCGTCCTGAAGGTCCTGCCCACGGAAGACCGCCTGGTCGTCCAGGGCGTCAACATGGTCCAGCGCCACACGCGCCCGAGCCAAGGCAACCCCAACGGCGGCATCGTCAACAAGGAAGCCACCATTCACGTTTCCAACGTCGCTCACGTCGACTCGAACGGCAAGCCGACCCGCGTCGGTTTCAAGGTCGAAGGCGACAAGAAGGTTCGCGTCGCCAAGTCGACCGGAGAAGTCATCAATGGCTAAGACTGAAGACAAGTACGTGCCGCGCGCCAAGAAGGTGTACCTGGAAACGATCCGGGCCGCCCTGAAGGAAGAGTTCGGCTACACCAACGAGATGCAGGTCCCGAAGCTCGACAAGATCGTCGTGAACATGGGCATCGGCGAAGCCACGGCCGACTCCAAGAAGGTGCAGAGCGCCATCAAGGACCTGGCCGCCATCACCGGTCAGAAGCCGGCGCCGACCCGCGCCCGCAAATCGGTGGCCTCGTTCAAGCTGCGCGAAGGCATGGTGATCGGCGCCAAGGTGACCCTGCGCAAGGATCGCATGTACGAATTCCTCGACCGCCTGATCACGATCGCGCTGCCGCGCGTGAAGGACTTCCGCGGCCTGAACGGCAATTCCTTCGACGGCCGCGGCAACTATGCCATGGGCCTGAAGGAACACATCGTTTTCCCGGAAATCAACTACGATCAGATCGATCAGATGTGGGGCATGGACATCGTCGTTTGCACCACGGCCGCCAATGACAAGGAAGCCAAGGCGCTTCTGAAGCATTTCCAGTTCCCGTTCACG
>CAYULN010000287.1:0-10964 GCA_964445605.1 uncultured Caulobacteraceae bacterium
TGACGGCGCAATTGGTGAAGATGCGCGAATAGGTCTGGGCCAGGTGGATGGTGCTCCAGGTCGAGTCGGCGCCGCCAAGCACGGTCATCAGATAGCGATCGACCGACTTCTGGCCTTCGAACTCGTCGTAATGCAGTTCCGGCGGGTTGAAGACCATAGGCCCCAGGGCGCGATAATTATCGAAGTCGCCGGTGTCAAACCAGAAGGACGGGAATTCGTCTCGGGTATGGCAAGCGCCGATCTGCTCGGTCTGTTTGCGGCGGTCGAAATCGGTCGGCTCGGCGCAGAAGAAGTTCCACAAATTGTCACGCCAGGCGGCCGCAAAACCGTCCCCGCCGGACAACGACGGTGCCAGATTGGTGTGCATACCGCCGGACAGTGTGTAGCCATCCCATGCCGGTTCACCATTAGCCATGCGGCCCGGCTTGCGACCACTGCTCAGACCCTTGCTGTAATCGGTGCCGGCATCGGCCAGGCCTAGCATCATCAAGGTTCGGGCGAACTTGTTGCTCGACATCGGAATGAAATGGGCGAAGTCCATCTGCTGCGGATTGGCGATGGCGTCGTCGTCGCTGATCGGATGATCGACACCCAGAATGCGGTCGAAGCGGTCGCCGCCATTGTTGTCGACGCGCATGTCGGCCAGAACGGGCCATTGTTGCAGGATGGCCACCGAAAACGGAATCTTGGCCGTCGAGCCGACCGGCAGGCGCGTGAAATTGCTGTTTTCCGACAGCCAGTTCTGCAGCCATGGATAGCTACGTTCGTTATCCTTCAGGTCGGACGGGTAGAAGGGATAGCTGGCCAGGGCGACCACCTCGCCCGTTTCGCCGTCCATGAAGGTGGCGCCGGCGCGGAAACTGGCCGGAGCGCCGACCAGCTCATGAGCGACCTGGCGCAGCAGGCGTTCGGCGTTAGCCTGGACCGGGCGCTGCAAGGTGGTGCAGATGTCGCGGCTGGCGTCGCGGCAGCTGTCGCCGTGATAGCGGGCGTTTTCCAGGGACACGATCATGTTGTCGGAGGTGTCGTTGGCGATGACCTGATCGCGGATGCGCACCGAACCGACCCGGCGCGACACGAAGAAGCCCGGCCGGATGACGACGACGAGGTCGGTGTCCTTGTCGCGCAGGAAGCTGTCGCGGCTGCGGTGCTTGGAAATTTTGAAAATCTTGCCCTCGGCCTCCTCGAGAGTGTAGCGCGCGCCGCAATTGACCTTCTGCGGGCCCCAGGCGCGCAGCAGGCTGATATCGAGTTGCGCGCAGCCGCCGAAGACGACATGGCGGCCGGGATCGAGCGACACCACGCCTTTGGAGTTGGGCAACATGATGGGACCGGCCAAAAGCAGGCCCGACTTCGACTTGAGCAGGATCAGCTGGACACCGCCATCGAGATAGTTGGCCGGGCTGCCGGCGGGTGTGTCATAGCGGATCTTGCCCGGCCAGTAGGCGAGGTTGTCAACGACGGGGCCGGTGATGTCGCGCGCCCGGTTAAGATAGCCGTCGAGATTGCCGACATTGTCGAACTTCCAGACGTCCATGTTGCGGACGTCCTGGTTCAGGAAGGAGTTACGGCTGAAAGCGGTCAGCTGGTCGCGCAGGGCCTTGTCCTTGCACAGGCCTTCCTGTTCGGTGCAGTCGGTGCGGATGACATAGTCGCTGCCGACATGGCGGATAATCAGGGCGCGGTTCAGAACCAACTGATTGACGATATTGAGATAGCCGGCAGGGCTGACGTGGGATTCGTGCTTGTGCCACGGCGCGGCGATGACTGCGCAAAGCAACAGGAAGGCCAGCCAGCGGCGCTTGAACAGAGGCGGCTTAGCGTCCATCGCCGGCCTCCTTTGGCTGGGTGAGCGCCCAATAGGCGATGACCAGCAAGGTCGTGCCCTCGAAGAGGTCGCTGACCGAAGTGACGGCCAGCAGGTAAAGGTTGCGGCCGGTGAACGGCACCAGCAGCAGATTGGCCAGCACCATGTAGGCGCCGGTGCCGAAGAAGACCCATAGGCTTAACTGCGCCGCCACGCCGCGCCAAGCCTTGTCACTCGCGGGAAGAGGCGCCTTGAGGACCGACACAACGGCCGTGAACATCACCGTCAGCAGGGCGATGGCGGCGCTGCGGCCGAACGGATACAGGATGTGAATGGCCGACAGGTTATCGGAGAACTGCACGTCGCGCAGATTGCCCCAGTCGGTGATGTTGGCGAGATAGCCCTGCCCCAGGAAATAGCCGCCATAGGTATGCAGGTAGAGCACTTGCATGGCGCTGTCCATAGCGTCGCGGGTGCCGATCAGCGGCACGCGATCCGGGGTGAACAAGGCCATGATGCGGATCAGGTTCTTGTTGTTCATCGCCTGGGCGTAGTCGAGCGCGCCGCGCAGACAGGCGACGTCGGGCGTGTCGGCCGGGCAGGTGTCGGGCGGCCGGTGCATCAGGACCAGGCCAAGCAGGCCGAACAAGGCTAGGACATAGACAGGCCATGGAGTAAGCCACAACTTATGCCGCGCGAAAGTGCGGTTGTGAGACCAGACCTGCCACAGGGCGACGACGGCGAACGGCGTGATGGCGGTGAGCGCCACGCCGTTGTCGCTGACCAGGACCGGCACAGCGACGATGGTCAGCAGGAACAGGAAGGCGAAGGTCACGCCGGTGATCGGCTTCGGGTTGCGCGCCCCGCCGTCGATAATCAGAGCAAAGCCGAAGATCAGGCAGAGCAGGTAGGGAATGCTTAGCGACACCGGGCCTAGATGTTCCTTGATGTGCAGCACCAGCAGGCCCAACCGGCCGATAACGCCGAGACCGAGGACCAGGCAGCCGAGGACAAACGGATCGCGCCCCTTGCCGAGGGTCGCCAGCCTGTCGCCCAGCGCAACCAGGCTGTTTCGCAGCGCCGGCAACCGCCAGGCCAGGCGGACAACGACAGCGGCCAAGGGCAGCAGAAAAATCGTCGCATAGACCTTGGGCAGACCGCCCGCCCACCACACCAGCCAGGCCGCCGCCGCCACGATCCAGAGGACACAGGCCGCCTCGGCCTTCCACCCCCCGGGTCGGATAGGCCGCAACAGCATGAAGAACACCGGCAGGCTGACGATGGCAGCGCCGGCGTCGAAACAGACATCGGACAGGTCGGCGGCGGTATCGAGAAACACGCCGCGCACGCCGATCAGGGCGCGCACGATCAGCAGGTACTGCACCAGGCCGATCAGCACGCTGTCGACACGGTTTTCCATCCAGTGCCTTTCACTCAGGGCGTGGACGAACAGGACCGACAGGAGGGTTAGGCCGAACAGGAACCACGGAATCTCGTACTTGTGGAAGGCGAAGGTGAAACCGGAATAGGCGTCGCCGGTCTGGGTCAGGTTCAGGCCGTCGGTCTTCCAGCTGGTTTCGCAGATGCCGGAAAGGTCGGAGGCGATATAGCCGTCGCCGGACAGGCGGTCAGGCGTGAACTTCCTGTCGCCGCGCGCTCCGAGGAACTTGAAGCCGAGCGTTTCGGCCTCGACGCCCGTCTGGTCATCGACGTCCTGCGGGTCGGGCTTGAGCAGTAGTATGTTGGGATCGCCGCAGCTGCCCGCCGATACACGTTCCGGCGTGGTCAGTTTCAGCCGCAGCATGCGGTTGTCGCCGTCGAGGGCGACGTGGAAACTGCGCAGCTCGACGGCGCGATAGGTGTAGCTGCTGTCGGCCTCGCCGGGCAGAAAGCCGAGAAGCTTGTCGGTCAGGCGCACGCCGCCGCTGTCGCTCACCGGGCGAAGATCGTAGACACTGACGTCGAGACCTTTGCCGGGCGCGATACCGGCGGTGGCCACAGCGGAGGCATCATCCACCCGGCAAAGCGTGCTCTTCAGACGCTTGCGGCAGGAAGCGCCGTTGAACACCTTGCCGGCACCGCTCTTGTAAGCCACCGTGCGCAGGCTGCCGTCCGGCAGTTCATAAGGCTTGGCTTTCAGGCGGATGGCGCCGTGGTCGTCGACGATGGCGGCGATGCGATGCGGCGTGGTCGAGGCGGCGCGCGACGGCAGCAGCAGGTCGGAGGCGATGGCGGTATCGCCGACGACGAACAGCTCCTTCACCGCCGTCCTGCGGCATTCGGCGTCAGCTTCGCAGCCGGCGCGGCTGAACTGCATGCCGGTGAAATCGGCGCGCAGCAGCTTGTTGCTCAGGCCGAAGGACCCGCACAGGAACACCGCCGCCATCAGGACCAGCAACAGGAAGGAGCGCAACCGCAGGCGCCAGCGCATTTCGGCATGATTGTCGCGAATGCCGGTGCGGATGCCGACGCCGGTCAGCCACAGCATGGCGGCGAAAGCGAGGCTCAGCAGCGTGAAACACGCTCCGGCCACCCACAGCAAATGCGACCCCGTCGACGCCATGCCCCTGCTCTCATTCCATCGATCGGACGTGGTAGCTGCCGTACAGCCACAGATAGGCGCGGCGGGTGAACCAGGTCATAACAATGATCCATAGGCAGACCAAGGTGCAAACCAGGCAGATCAACTGGCTGACGAAGCCGCCGAAGTTGATGCCGGCGCCGTTCATCCGCATGGCGCGGACCAGGCGGCTCCGGGCGCCGGTCGCCTTGTCGGCGCACAGCTTGCCCTGGTTGTTCGCCAGCAGGAAATAGAGGAAGCGTTGCTGGCCGCGATCCATGTCGGCCAGGACGGCCTCCCTTTTCACCGGGCAGACATAGGCCTTGAAGAAATCTTCCTTATCGCCGCTGGTCTCGCCATTGTCCTTGGCATTGGCGTCGAAATCGACGCTGAACGGCTTGCCCTCGCGGAACTGGCTCTTGTAAACGCTCAAGGCCTCGTTGGTTTTCTCGCACAGCTGCGCGCCGTGGGACACGCTGGTCGGCACGTTGTTGCAATCCAGCCCGAAACTGTCGTTGTTGCCGACGATATCGGCCGGGCGCAAGGTGTCGGGAATCCAGAAGAACGCCCAGACGGCGGCGACGATCAGCACCAGAAAGGCGCTGAAGCCGAGAAAGACGCCGTTGTTGCGATTGCCCAGCAGGAGATGGGTAAACTCTCGGGGATTCAGAAGCTTGGCAAATTCGATTTGTTCCATGCTCCGGTCTAACCCCAGTTCGAGTTTTCGAGTTGGAAGGGACTCTTGCCCTTGTCGACGATATTGGCGCGCACCAGGCGGGCCATCTCGGTGGCCATGTATTGCAGGCCCTTCTTGCGCTTCTTGCTGCGCGCCCAGTCGATCCACTGAATGACGAATTCGATGCCGAACTGCTTGTCCGGGTGTTGGTCAATCTCGATGCGATTGCCGCCGTCATAGCCGAAATGGGTGGTGACGAAATCGATCTTGTTCAGCCGGAACCAGGAATTGATGTCGGCGAGGATCTTCGGCTTGCACTTGCGGAAGACGCGGCGCGGGTCCTCGCTAAGGGCGCACAGCTTTTCGCGCTCTTCCTCGGTCATCAGGTTGTAGAGGATCTGATTGTCAATCGTTGAGCGCAGATCCTCGGACAGGCGGCCGTACGTGGTGTGGGGTTGTGAAACCAGGGACAGGAACAGGTCTGCCTTGGTCATGGCGACGAACAGCGGACAGTCCTTGCCATCGCGGCCACCGACCGGCACGAAGTCCTTGGATAGCACGTGATTGCGGATCAGCCGGTCGGTGACGCGCTCCGTGCCGATGTCCGACGCGCCCAGCTTGTTGATCTTGAGATAGGACAACAGCGCGGCGAGATAGACCAGGTTGACGCCCAGCTCGTCGAGCCGTTCGCGCGATTCCATCAGTTCGTTGAAGCGCTTATAGGCGAGGTAGACCTGTTCCTCGGTCGATAGCGCCGTGGCGCTGTTGTGGTGTTCGTAGATGCCGGCGATGCGGCGTTCCATCTCGATGCTGCGCCCGGCGAGCGCTTCGATTTCCGCCGCGCCGAAGTCCTCGACATTGAGCTTTTTCAATTGGTTGGCCAGCCAGGTCGTCAGTTTGCCACGGCCGACATTACGGGCGACCATGTCGGAAAAGGTCACCTGGTCCGACGGCAGGGTGAGGATGATACTCGATGCCGCCTGGATGGCAGCGACCAGGGCCTGGGTCGAAGCCAAGCGCTGGCTCAGCAGGTTGCCGACCTGCTCACCGGGGACGTCGACGACGACGAAAGCAGTGCGCTGGGATTCGTAATCGCCCATGCCCGTGAAACGGCAGAAGCCGAGAGTCTTGGTCGAATCGATGCGTTCACCGCGTATCCAGCCTTCCGGCGAGCCGATGCCACGCGTGCGCAGGGCATCGCGCAGGGTCATCTGGAACCAGGTCTTACCCGACTGACGCAGGCCGATAATGACGATGATCGGCACCTCGAGGCGCTTGAACTCCTCGATATCGGCCAGAAGCTCCGAAGTGGAAACGACCGAGTCATCCGCCTCGGCATGGAAGGACGACGGGCCCGCAGTCTGAACCGGTGCGGCGGGTTCGGCTTCCGCAATGGCTTCCTTCGGCGCCTGGGGCTCGGGTTCAGCAACGAATTCGGACGCCGGCTCCTCAGCCACTGGTGTTTCCGAAGTTTCCGGAGCGGTCTCGACCGAGAATACGGCTTCCACTGGCGTTTCCGGCTCGCCGACTTCCATGGTGGCCAGCTGACGAACGTCAGGTGATTGCTCCATCAACTTTTCACGCGCGCAGTACGGGCATTCGCCAGCGGTATCGTCATATTCCTCGAAGTGGATGTCGCAGGTCTTCATAGCACGGCCGCCTTGTACTGATTGCCCAGTTGCACGAACCTGAGCAGGGTGCGCGCGGCCCCATTTCCGTGCGCGTGGCGCAAATATTTTTGAACCGCGTCCCGGATCAGGTCAAGCGAACCCACCCGGCCCCGGTCGCGGGCAGCCTGCACAAGCAGGAGATTAAACGTAAAATAATCGGCATCTTCGCTTCCCAAGCCTTCCCTCGCGGCAAAATAGGCGGCCAAGTCGGCGAATTGCCCTGGTGTCATTTCCTGCAGGCGCGCCTCGCGATCCGGGTTGGCGAGCAGGTCATCGGCGAAACCGGCCGGCAACAGGCGGCGGAATTCGGTCTGGGCGATGTGCGGCAGCACCCCCGGCGCCTGATAGGCGGCACGAATGCCTTTCAAGTGCAGCAGGTCCAGCCGGGCGAAGTGATTGAGATAGTAGGCGATATCGTCCTGGCTGGCCTTAGAGAAGACGAAAGCGACCAGTTCCTCGCCGATGGCGGTCAGCACCATATTGCGGCTCTGTTCGGCGCCAAGCAGGAAGGTCGACATGTATTCGAGGACGGTCTTGGCATCCAATTGCGCCACCGTGCGGAAGACGATGCCCTTGAGCTGCTTGACGGCCGCCTGGTCGTCCAGGAAGTTGGGCGGCTGCAGGACCGCCGATTGCAGGGCCGCCCGCCAGGCCGGCGCGGCGCGGCTTAAAGATTGGATGGCCTGCCAGGCCTGCCAGGTTTCCGGCGGCGTGGCGGCGTCGCCCTGGAAGCCAGTGGCGGTCGCCACGGCGATGCGATGCGGCCAGTTCTGCGGGATCTTCTGAGTGTCGGGCAGGACGAACAGGGTGAAAATCTCGGCCGGACGCAGGTTTTCCGTACGCAAATAGAGGGTCGTCGCCCAGGCTTCGACCGGCCGCTCCGATGCGGCCAGAACGGAGGCCGTCACCTGCTCGACGTCCTGGTTTTGCGGCACGAACAGGGCGCGCCGCGCCCATTCCAGGCCAAGCCCGCTCCAGTTACGCACCATCGGCGCCGCAACCGGCCGGGCCGGATCGAACAGGGCCGGTTTCTGAGCGAAGGCCGGCGTGCCGTCGGGTTCGCTCAGCAGCGGCAGCAGCTCATAGCCTTTCAGCGCGGCGGTCTGCGGCGTCGCCGGGATCAGCAGGGCGTTGGCAAAGGCAAGATAGCCGCCCGACCCCATGCCGAAATTCTTGCCGCGTAGCATCAGGCTGTATTGCGCGCTCAATGGCAGGCAGGCGATGAAACCAGGCTCGTCATGTCCCGCCCACTCAGCCAGGGCCAGCGGCACCTCGGCCAGGCGGGCCTGGGCGGCGGCATCAAGCGGTACGGTCTCGCTCTGGGCCAGCACACGGAAACCGCGCCCGCCGGACTCCGGGCCGATGACCAGGGCGGGCAGCGCAAGCGCGGTCAATGGTGGCCGCTCGCGTTGGGGGTGTCGGCCGGCGTCTTGATATTGGCCAGGCATTTGGTCCGTTCGGCGGGCTTCGTCAGCTTCTTGCACGCCTCTTCCTGAGTCTTACGGTCAGGAACGGCGGGCTCCAGCGCCATATCGGACACCGTCGCATCCTCTGACGCCGACGCGTCATCGGCGGATTGCGCCGTCGCCGCCGGCGCGGGTTTGCCGAGCAAAGCCAGACCCAAACCGATATTGGCGCCGATCGACAGCAAGGCGACAGCCAGCACGATCAGGAACAGGGGCTGACGAAGCAAGGTCCCGATGCCGCCACCGCTGGCGTATTGCGCCTGTTCCAGGGTGGCCTCGACCTCGTCGTGGAAGGCGTGCAGTTCGCGTTGCAGGTCCTGCCGCACCTGGCCGGCGACGGTCTCGCTCAGCCGGTCGGCCACGGTCGGCGTACGGTCACCGCGCTGCCTGGCGCCGGTCTGGTTGAACAGAAAGGCGACGAGCTCGGCCTTGAGCGCCTGCAGGACCTCGTCATCTTCGGGACTACTCATTCGCCGGAACCTCCGTTTGCGAAACCGTCATTGCAGATAAACCTCGACGCGCCGGTTGTCGTGTCGCCCCGCATCGCTGTCATTGGAGGCGTGCGGAATGTCGGGTCCGAAGCCGTAGGTCTGAACACGCGTCCAGCCATGGGTGGCCAGTTCCTCCTTCACTGCCGCCGCCCGCCGCTCCGACAGGCGGACATTATCGCCGTAATCGCCCTGATTGTCGGAATGGCCGACCAGGACGACCGTCTTGTCGGGATTGGCCTCAAGCAGGCCGATCAGACGGGTATCGACGTCGGTGCGGTTTTCCGGCTCGAAACTACCCGACCGGAAGGTGATGGTCAGGGGCAGGGCCTGGCTGTGCTGGATGAGTTCGCAATAGGCGTTCGGGTCATTCCAGAAGAAGGACAGTTGGCAATTGCCCATATTGGCCTGGGTGCCGCCGCCGTCGTCCGGCGTCGGCTGCATCAGGCTGAGGCTGACCTGACCTACCTTGGGCGGTATGGCCTGACCGGCTTCGGATTCGGCGAATTGCAGGAAGGCGGCGGCTTCCGGCTTGGCCGCCTGAGGGGCCGCATAAAGATAGAGCTTGCGATACAAGGGATAGCGCTCGCTGCGCACTGTAAAGCTGGTGGGGGCGAAATAGTTACCGCCGACCGCCGAAATGGCGACGGGCGTCGTGGTCTTGACCGCGCTCATGGCGACGAAGCCGATGGCGTCCGGATCTGAGGCGACCGCCGATTCCAGTTCACCGCCGGCGCTGAACGTCTTGGCGTCGGCCATGGGATCGCTGCCCAGGACCTTCGACTTGAAGCCATCATAGGTACCGGAATTGCTGTCGCGCGAATAGAGGTCGATATGGTGACCAGAAGCCCCTCCGACTTCGCCCCAGTCGGTGATGCGTCCGGTGAATATGTCGTGCAACTGCGTGACCGTCAGGCGCGATACCGGATTGCCCTGGGCAACGATGACAGCGATGCCGTCATAGGAAACAACGTGTTCGGCCGCTGCGCCGCCGAAATCCCCTCTCGGCTTCAGGTCGTTGATCTCATCGGACTTAATTTGCCGCGAGGCCATGACGATGTCGACGGCGCCTTCGGTCTGGGCTTCCTTGAAACCCGTGCCGGTGCCGGCCGCCCGAATGCCAACACGATACGTCTTGCCATCCTTTTTTCCGGAAATATCGAATTCCGGATGATCCTCGGTCTTACCCGTCGCCGGATCCTTGACCGAAACCTTGTGCTCCTTACTCTTGATGTCGTCATAGCCGGTCGACTGCAGCCAGGCCTTGACCAGCTCGGGCGCCAGCTTTTCGCCGACCGAGCTCGAACCGGACAAAACCAGATCGTAGTGCGGCGCCTTAAAAAACAGGCTCTTGACCGCCAGCCAGCCGCCGAGCAGCAGCAGAATGGCGGCGACACCGATCGCCAAGCCGATTAAAGCCGGTGGAAGGGTCGGCGGCGGGGTCTTGCGCTGGCCGAAATCGTTCTGGCCGCCTTGGCCGAACCGATTGTCGTCGCGGACATCCGGTTCCGGATCGGTCTTGATCACGTCGGGCAGTAGGACGGCGTCAGGTTCGATCGCCGGTGTTTCCGGTTTTGGCGTTTCCGGTTCGGCCGGCACAGCCAACGACGCGTCCGCGGCGCGCTTTTTGGCCGAAGTCTTTTTGGCGCCGGCATTTTCCATCGTCCTATGCCAAGGCGCCGCCTTGTCAGCCCGTGTTTGGTAGTCGAGCGCCAGCCCCAGTTTGAGGGCATCGATAAAGGCCGCCGGATAAGCGTCACCGCCGTTCAGAGCGTCGACTGCCTGCTCATAGTCCGCCGTCTGGCGCCAGTCAGGCAGGGTCCTGCCGGCGATCAGTCGGTAAAGCACCGCCGACGCGCCGTAGATGTCAGTCGCCGGACCGAGCTTGCTCTTGGCCGAACCGTCCTGCAATTCCGGCGGCGAAAAGCCCGGTTCGCCCAGGGTCTTGGTGCTTTTGAAAATCTTGGCGTAGGCGCGCTCATCTGGCGCCAGACCGGTCAGTCGACAGGTTTCCGGGGCGTTTTCATCAGGCAAAAGGATAGCGCCGGGCGACAGGTTGAGGTGGCACAGGGAGGCGCCGTGCAAATCTCCCAAGCCTTGCGACAGGCCCCTAGCCAGCTGGCGCACGGCAGCGGCGTCCAACGTGCCGCCATTTTCAAGCAGATCCTGAAGCGTGCGCCCACCGCCGCGCGTCACGATCCAGCCCGACACGTCGTCCTCGACGCGGGCAACGCATTCCACCGGGTCGATATGATCGGACTCGATGTCCGCCCAGGCTTCGCCCAGTTGCAGGAAGC
>CAYULN010000288.1:0-9152 GCA_964445605.1 uncultured Caulobacteraceae bacterium
CATTCGCCCGAATTTGGTTGTAGACAACAACCGGCCTCCTCGGCATAAGGCGCGCTCGCTCCTGCGAAGCATGCCGGCTTAGCTCAGATGGTAGAGCAGTTGTTTTGTAAACATCAGGTCGCGGGTTCGATTCCTGCAACCGGCACCACCGCACCGTATTTTCGATATCCTGATAACCTTCCTGCCCTCGCCAATGGCAATCTTAGCCCGATTGCGCGACCCTGACCGCGCTGGGCGGCGAAAGACTGAGAGTTTGTCATGTTCGATCACAATCAGAGCCACACGGACGCCGATCTGTCATGGGCGGTTTTCGAGGAAGACTGCCGCGCCCACCTCGATGAACAGATCGAAGTCTATCACAGCAACGACGAACAGAATGAGTCGGAAAACGACTGATCATCCTCACTGAAAACTTATAAAGGGGCTGATAGCGTCCTCAAATCCTTTGAGAAATTGAGACCGCCATGCAGCGTACCTTCTGGAGCGGACAGAATATCCGTGAACGCCTGGATATCGTCCTGAGCCGCCACGCCCAAAAGGCGAGCGTGACCATTCACCTGACCGTCGCCGATGCGCAGGCCCTAGGTGAAATCATCGCGGAGGACATGGCGGCCGGACTGTTGACGGCGCCACTAATGAAGCACAGCTATCGCAACGTGCATCGCATCACGACGCCGGAAGCGCGCAGCTTTGTGGCCTACGAGAATGCCAAGGCCTATCTCGATGTTGACGTCCTTGAAGAGGCGTAGGGCCTACTTCATGATCTCTGTCTTCAGCCAGTTGTAGAAGTCGTCGGCCCAGTGGTCCGAGCTCGAGCCCTGGACGCGCATGCCGAAGCCATGCGCCCCGCGGGCATAGATGTGCAGTTCGGCCGACCGACCGGCATCGCGCCAGGCGTCGAAGATCGGCGTCGAGGCCCAGCCCATGCCCTTGTCGTCGGCCGCCACCATGATAAAGGCCGGCGGCGCATCGGCGGGAACCATTGCGTTGGGCGGCATGGCGCCATAGATGCTGCCGATGAAGTCCGGCCGCGAGTCCTTGTCATAGCTGAGGGCCAGGTTCATGGTGGTGACGCCACCGGCGGAGAAGCCCATAAAGCCGATCTGGTTTGTCTTGAGTCCGTAGTCGGCGGCATGGCCACGCACATATTTCATGGCGGCCAGTCCGTCGGCCACCGCCTTGCGCGATGAATCGTTGGGCTCGACAAACGTGTTATGCGGGCCGCGGGATGGCTTGTTATTCGCCGCCGCACGGAAGGCGTTATAGTCGGCATCGGTCTTGTCGAGGCGGTATTTCAGCACGAACGCCGTGATGCCGCGATCGGCCAGGTATTCAGCGACCTTGAAGCCTTCGCTGTCCATCGACAGCTGAAAGAAGCCGCCGCCGGGCGCGATGATCACGGCCGTGCCATTGGCGGTGCCCGGCTTGGGCAGGACCGGGATCAGGGCGGGCTGGGTGACATTGCGCACGATGCGCCAGCCGCTGACGTCCTCCCATTGGTCGGTCGCCGGTGAACCGACCTCGCTCAAGGGGATATATTTATACCCGGTCGGCGCCGGGATTTCGCTGATCTTGGGCGGATCAGCGGCGATGGCCGGGGCGGCCAGGGTCAGAGTCAGGGCAAGGGTCAGCGCGGCGGTTCTGGCGGTCATGGCATTCTCCCTAAAATTGCGCTACACCGGCTGGCGCGGTGCTTGGCTACATGTTTAACGCGGAAACGCGCTTTCCAGAAGAGGTCAGTTGCGCCCTCTAATCCGGCGCGGTCAGGCATCGTTTTCTTACATCGGGTGTGGCACCAATGGAGCCGCCCCTTACAATGTAGTGGAGGTTGTCATGAGCGACTTTGCCTACCATCTGATCGACAAGAATACCGGTGAGGAAGTCTACGCGTCCGACGATTTCAGCTTCGCCGCCGTGCCGGTGCCGGAACACCGGTTGCACGATCCGGCCCTGATGGCCCGCTATGGCGGACCGGCGGTGGTCGACCACGTCGAACAGATCCGTTCGGCGGCCGGCGTCGACGTCAAGATCTATATCGACGGCGTCGAGGAACGCGTCAATGCCGGCAACGAGGACGACGAGAACTATCGGCGGTCGTAATCTGCAGGGTTCTTGCATCCGGTACAAAGTAACGTAATCTCCCGGTGAATAACCGGGAGGGCCTGACATGTTCCGTTATCTGCGTATCGCCGTGGCCGTATTGGCCATGGCGGTGGTTTCCGTACCCGCATTCGCCCAGAAACCGGCCGAGCCGGCGCCCGCCGCCGGCCGCACCATCCATGTCGCCGTGCGCGTCCTGCCGCCGTTCGTCGAGGAACAGAACGGCCAGTTCAGCGGCTTCAGCATCGACCTGTGGAACGCCATCGCCCAGCGCAACCAGTGGCGGACCGACTTTACCGCCGTTCCCGACGTCAAGGCGCAGCTCGGCGCCGTGGCCGGCGGCAAGGCCGATGTCGGCGTCGGCGCCATTTCCATCACCGCCAGCCGCGACCTTGAGTACGATTTCTCGCAGCCGATCATCAATGCCGGCTTGCAGATCCTGATCCGCCAGGATCGCGCCGCGCCGGAGACGACGGCCTTGCAGAACCTGCTCAGGCTGCTGTTCTCGCCGTCGGTGCTGGTGTGGCTCGGCATTGCCGGGCTGCTGACCTTCATCCCGGCGCACCTTGTCTGGTTCGTCGAGCGCCGCCATCCGGAAGGCATGGTGGCCAAGAGCTATTTCCCCGGCATTTTCCAGGCGTTCTTCTGGGGATTGGGGACATTGGCCACCCAGGCGGATTCGATGCCGCGCCACTGGCTGTCGCGATCCGTGGCCGTGTTGTGGATGTTCACCAGCGTCGTCTTCGTCGCCTTCTACACGGCGACCCTGACCGCCACCTTGACCGTCCAGCAGTTCAAGAGCGAGATCAACGGGCCGAACGATTTGCCCGGCCATAAGGTTGGCACGGTGGTTGGCACGACGTCGGCCGACTACCTGCGCGAAAATGGCATTCCCGCCCAGGCCTTCCCGAACGTGCAGAGCGCCTATCAGGCCCTGGCCGACAAGAAGGTCGAGGCGGTGGTCTACGATGCGCCGGTGCTGCAATATATTGCCGCCCACCAGGGCGCCGGCAAGGTGACGACGACCGGCGAGATCTTCCATGCCGAGGACTACGGCTTCGCCTTCCACAACGGCAGCGACCTGCGCAAGCCGGTGGACGCGGCCCTACTGGCGATGCGTGAGGACGGCAATTACGACGCCCTCAGCGCCAAGTGGTTCGGCAAGAAGGATTAAGCCGCCCGCACCTGCGACAGGAAGGCCTGGACCTGGTTGCGCAGGTTGGCCGCCTGTTGCGCCAGTTCCGACGACGCCCCCAGCACCTGGTTGGCGCCGGAGCCGGTTTCCTCAGCCATGCGGGCCACACCGGTGATGTTGGAGGTGACTTCCGTCGTACCGATGGACGCCTGGTTGACCGCCTGGACGATTTCCTGCGTCGCCGCGCCCTGCTGCTCGACGGCGGCGGCGATGGTGGTCGAGGTATCGCTGATCGAGCGGATGGTGCCGGTAAAGCCTTCGATGGCCTCGACGGCCTGGCGGGTGGTGGTCTGGATGCCGGCGACCTGGGCGTTGATTTCGTCCGTCGCCTTGGCGGTCTGCTGGGCCAGGGCCTTCACTTCCGAGGCCACGACGGCGAAGCCCTTGCCGGCGTCGCCGGCGCGGGCCGACTCGATGGTGGCGTTGAGCGCCAGCAGGTTGGTCTGGGCCGCGATGCCGGAGATCATCTCGACGATCGAGTTGATGCGGGCGGCAGCTTCGGACAGTTGGTAGACGATGGCGGCGGTGGAGTCGGCTTCGCTGACGGCCTCGCGGGCCTTCTGCAGGGAGTGCTCGACCTGGCGGCCGATTTCCTCGACCGAAGCGCCCAGTTCCTCGGCGGCGCCGGCCACCGAGGTGACGTTGGTGCCGGCTTCCTCGGCGGCGGCGGAGACAGAGGTCGCCTGGGCGGCCGATTCCTGCGCCGAGGCGCTCAGTTGTGCTGCGGTGGCCTGCATTTCGGTGGCGGCGGAGGACACCATCTCGACGATACCGCCCACGGCGCCTTCGAACTGATCGGCCAGAGAGCGCATGGTCTGCTTGCGTTCGACCTCGGCCTGTTCACGGGCCTCGGCGGCCTCGAGCTCAAGCGCCTGGTTGCGGATCATGCCATCCTTGAACACCTCGACCGCCTTTGCCATGTCGCCGATTTCACTGCGTTCGCCGGCATTGGGGATGGTCACCGAAGTATCGCCCTTGGCCAGGACACCCATGACGTCCGACATCTTGCGGATCGGCAGCGAAATGGTGCGGATCATCAGGAAGCCGATCAGCAGGCAGATGCCGGCGGTGACGACCAGGGCGGTAATGATCAGGGTGCCGGCGTCGCGGCCCAGCTTGATGCCGCCCTCAGCGGCCTTATGGCCCTCGTTCATCTGGTAGTCGCGGTCCTTGCGGATGGCGACCCGCAGGTGGTCGACGACCGGCTGCATGGCGCCGGTATATTCGTCGAGCGCCCCGGCATTGTCGCCGGCATTGACCTTCTGCAGGTAGGAGTCGGCCAGGTCCATGTAAGCGGCCATGCTGTCCTTGATGGCATTGGCCAGGACCCGTTCGTCGGCGCTCTCGACCGTCGCCTCGTAGGCTTGGTAATCGGCGGCCAGCTTCTTTCCGGTCACCTGCATCTTGGTCATCTTGCCCTGGCGCATATCGCCGGAGGTTAGCAAGGTCTGGCCCTGGAGCGAGCGGTAGAACTCGAAGTCCTGCGACAGATCGCCGAGATAGTTGGCGGCCGGCAGCCAGTTCTCCGCCACGTCCTTGGCGGCGGCATTGACCGCACCCAGGCGCTGAACCGCGAACAGGCCCAGCACGATCGTGCTCAGCAGCACTACGGCGAAAGCGGCGACGACGCGGACCTTGATGGTCGTATTGGCAAGCATGGACATAACCCCTGAACAGAAGATCCGACCCGGTTTCGACACTTCCCGGAATCTGGAACACTGCCTGGTGATGGCAGGTTAATGCTAATGAGGTCTTAAAATTCGCCTTTAACGCGTGGAACGCCATGTTGCATTTTTGGCAACACGGTACGCTGTGCCCGTCGTAAAAGCGTCAAGTTGCGCTTCTATGCTTGGGGCGGGCAAGCCGTTTCCAGGACGCGTTTCAGCGATGATGACCGCCTTTTATCGCGAGGGGGATCGCATCGAGCAGGCATTCGTGCGCACCGTGCACGAACTGACCGGCACGCCTATCTGGATCGACCTCAACAATCCGTCCTTCGAGGAGGAGCGACGCATCAAGGCGCTGCTCAACATCGCCATTCCCAACCGCGAGGAAATCTGGCGCAACCACATCACCAACCACATGTATTCGGACAACGGCATCGCCTACATGAACGCCGCCGTGCTGCACAAGACGGACAGCCAGCACCCGAAAACCAGCGCCATCACCTTCATCGCCGCGCCGCAATGCCTGGTGACGATCCGCTATACCTACCCGACCTCGTTCGAGCATTTCCAGCGGCGACTTCTCAACAATCCACAGCAGTTCCCGACGGCGGACCACATCCTTGAAGGCTTGCTGGAAGAGATGGTGGCGCGCGTCGCTTTCCACGCCGAATTCATCGACCAGGGGCTGGATGACCTGTCGTATCAGATCTTCGACGACCACGCCTTCGAGAACAAGCAGGGCAATCCATCGCAGATCATGCGCGGCATCATGCGCAAGCTGGGGACGCTCAACACACTGAACGCCAAGATCCACGACAGCCTCAATTCGCTGCTGCGCATGCAGACCTTCTATCGCGACGAGCTGGGCGACGAGCAGCCGCAACTGACGCGGCGGCTGGAGGTACTATTGCACGAGACCCAGACACTGGCCGATCAGTCGAACTTCCTGTCGAGCCAGATCAGTTTCCAGCTCGACTCGTCGCTGGGCATGATCAATGTCGAACAGAACCTGATCAGCAAGGTATTCACCATCTTCGCCGTGTTCGTCGGGCCGCCGACGCTGATCTCCAGCATCTACGGCATGAATTTCGAGCACATGCCGGAGCTGCATTGGCTGTTCGGCTATCCCTTCGCCATCCTGCTGATGGCCGGCGTGGCACTGGCGACCTTCATCTTCTTCAAGAAGAAGGACTGGCTCTAAGCTTTCGCGAAGGTCCAGATGCGGATCATCTTGCGGCCGATGTGGCGCTGCCAGCCGGGGTTATGCTCGGGCAGGCGCCGGTCGCCTACAATGTCCTCGTGGCTGATGAGGCGTAAGCCGGCGTGGGTCGCGGCGGTTTGGATGTCGGCTTCGCTGTGGGCGAAGCTTTTCAGGCGGATGTTCTGTCCGGTTTCGGCATCGGTGAAGTTGGCTTGCGTTCCGCCAGCGATGCGATCCGGATGAATTTCCGAGAGAAACAGCTTTCCGCTTGCAACCAGGGCCGCACTTGCTTGCGAAAAGAAAGCATTCAGATCGGCGATGTGTTCAAGGACCAGGGCGGTCACCACCGCTTCGAAGCCGGTCAGTTGAGCGGTCAGGAGATCGCCTTCGATCAGGGTGACATTGGGGTAGCCGGCAAGTTTGCGACGGGCTTCGGCCAGCATGCCGGGCGACAGGTCGAGGCCGGTGACGCTATTGCCGGCCTGGGCCAGGCGGATCGTGTGCCGGCCGGTGCCGCAGCCGATTTCCAGGACTTTCCGGCCACTCAGTTCGGCCCAGACGGGCGGAAAGGCGTAGTCGTCGACGAAGACGGTGGAATTGACGTAGCTGTCGTAGATGACGGCCCAGCGGTCGTAGCCGTCACGGTTTTCGGAGGAGATGGTCATTTGGCGTGGCTCCGTATCGACGGACATCCTGCCGCCCCGGAGCGTAGATTTTTTGACCCGGAGGTCCGCAGCGCCACTGCACCAGAGCGAGATAGCGAATGGAAAGTCCGTTGTCCAGAAGGGTTTTGAACCGCGAACCACACGAACCGACACGAATGTTGCGGAGCAGATGGCACCCTAGGGTTTAACCACGGATGACACGGATAGCCGCCTTCAGCGCTTACACGGATAATATGTCCAAGGCTGCTAGCGGCGAAGGATTGACTGAAATGAAGCGCTTTGCGCTTCGAAAATGCCGATTTAATCGGTCAGGTTTGTCCAGCACGACATCCGTCTAAGCCGCCGAAGGCGGCTATCCGTGTCATCCGTGGTTAAAATCCTTGTTCGTGTCTGTTCGTGTGGTTCGTGATTCAAAACCTTACCGGACCTAGCCCGCAACGCCGACCTTGGCCGGCAAATTCATCGCGCCGGAGTTACGCGCCAGACCACGCCGCCGACATCGTCTGCGACTAGTAACGCGCCGGCCTTATCGACGACCACGCCGACCGGCCGGCCCATGGCCTTGTCATCCGGGCTCAGGAAGCCGGTCAGGATATCCTTCGGCTGTCCGGCCGGCGCGCCATTATCGAAGGGTATGAAAATCACCTTGTAGCCGCTCTGCGGATTGCGGTTCCATGAGCCATGCTGGCCGACAAACGCCCCGTTGCGATATTCGGCGGGCAGCAGATCCGCCGTATAGAAGGTCAGGCCCAACGAAGCCGTATGCGGCCCCAGGGCATAGTCCGGCGCAATGGCCTTGGCGACCATCTCGGGATTGGCCGGCTGCGGCCGCGCATCGACATGCTGGCCGAAATAGCTGAACGGCCAGCCATAGAACGCCCCTTCCTTCACCGCGGTCATATAATCGGGCACCAGGTCGCTGCCCAACTCGTCACGCTCATTGACCACCGTCCATAACGCGCCGGTCTGCGGATTCCACGCCATGCCGTTGGGATTACGGATACCGGTAGCAAACGGCCGCAACTGACCGGTCGCCAGGTCGAGCTCGTCGATCCGCGCCCGGCCCTCCTCCGCAGCCAGGCCGTTGTCGCCGACATTGCTGTTCGATCCGATCGTCACGTACAGCCGCCGGTCATCCGGGCTGGCGATGATGTTCTTGGTCCAGTGGTGGTTGATCCGCCCGGCCGGCAGGTCGGAGACCTTGACGCCCGGCTCGACAATCGTCGTCTCGCCGTCGTGATACGGGAACTTCATGACCGCATCGGTATCAGCGACATAAAGGTCGCCGCCCACCAAGGTCATGCCGAACGGCGAATTCAGGTCCTTCAGCAGTTCGGTTCGCTGGTCGGCAATCCCGTCGCCATTGGTATCGCGCAGCAGCAGGATCTTGTTGGGGCTGCCATTGCCCGAGCCGACCTTATGCATCAGGGTCTTCATCACCCAGCCCTTGATGCCCTTGCCGTCGTCCGGCTTGGGCGGCGCATCGGTTTCAGCCACCAGAACATCGCCATTGGGCAGGACATACAGCCAGCGCGGATGCTGCAGGCCCGAGGCAAAGGCGGCCACCTTCAGGCCTTGTGCGGCCACCGGCGTCTGGCCGGCCGGCCAGCCTTCGGCCGGCGACGTCTTGACCGTCGGGATCAGGAAATGGCGTTCCTTGGGCAATTGCGGGTTGGGCCCCATGCCGTCTTCCGGCTTGAGACTGGCGGTGTCGCCGCAGCCGGACAGGATCACGGCGGCGGTGGCAAGCAGGACAAGACGCTTCATGACTGAGCTATATCAGGCGGCGTGCGGCACGTGGAATTCAATTTCGCGGCCCATGTCGCGGCAGGCTTCGGCGCAGCGGCGGCAGGCTTCGGCGCAGGCCTGCATTTCCTTGCCCCCGAGCTTTTCGCACGACCGGGCGCAGGCCTCGCAAATCATGGCACAGGCGGCACATTCATAGGCATGCATGATCGAGCCGCGCGTCATGAAATCGGCAGAGGTCTGACAGGCCTGGATACAGTCCATCATGATCCTGACATGACCGGGCGCGGTGTGATCGCCGCCCATGCTCAGGCAATGGTCGAAAAAGGTTTCCTGGCAGGTGTGACGGCAGTCCCAGCATAGCTGGATACAGGTTTGCATGGCAAGCGACATAGGCATGGCGGCCTCCTGGGTTCAGAGTGCGCCTACTCAATGCCAAGCGACGTGAAGATGCAGTCCCGAACTTAGGGCGACCTGCAAGGATGACGTAAGGGGCCGTGAAAGCTTATACCACGCGACGCAGCTTCGAGGCGGCGCCGTCGGATTCCAGCGACAGCTCCGGGATGCCCTCGACCATC